>NZ_JBVKDO010000006.1:0-488441 GCF_055633805.1 Amycolatopsis sp. NPDC114478
GCCGGTCACCCTCTCAGGCCGGCTACCCGTCGTCGCCTTGGTAGGCCACTACCCCACCAACAAGCTGATAGGCCGCGGGTTCATCCTGCACCGCCAGAACTTTCAACCACCCACCATGCGGTAGGAGGTGATATCCGGTATTAGACCTCGTTTCCAAGGCTTATCCCAGAGTGCAGGGCAGATTACCCACGTGTTACTCACCCGTTCGCCACTCATCCCCACCCGAAGGTGGTTCAGCGTTCGACTTGCATGTGTTAAGCACGCCGCCAGCGTTCGTCCTGAGCCAGGATCAAACTCTCCAACAATGAACAGTTTAATCGAGGCAATTTAATGCTCTCAAAGGAACCTCATACGAGGTTCAATACATAAGCTCTACTGGCTTAGTTCACTAGCACACTGTTGAGTTCTCAAGCAACACACTTCGGACCGCCGCGCCGCGAAGCGCCTTGGTCTTCGGCTTTTGTTTCAAGCTTTGTTCCAGGGATACCACCCTGGTTCGGGACCACCCACTCTACCACGATCGTAGGAGCTTGGTTCGTGTTCCCGGCGGCCACCCGGTTTCCCTGGCGACTTGGAGAACTTTACATGCCCCCGAAACCCCCTCGCACAGGGGGGTCCCTTTTATCGCGCCAGGCCGCTGACCTGCACCGATCCGCGATCAGGCCGGCAGCGGCTGCCCGTGGGTCGCGACGACCGTCAGCGCGACGAGCGCGGCCGTCAGCACCGCGGCGACGTGGATCGGCGCCGGCGTGAACGACGCCGCCAGGACGAGCACCGCCGTCACCGGGAAACCGACGGCGATCGGCCGGCACTCGTTGGTCGGCCCGATGTGCAGCAGCCACACGCTGAGCAGGAAGACCGCGACCGGGATCGTGGTCGGCAACGCGGCGGCCACCCCGCCGAGGTGCAGGGTCCCCGTGTCGTACGCGACCGCCACCTCGAGCCCCGCCCCGACGGCCGCGACGGAGGCGAAGATCAGGTAGTGGCCGTAGCCCCAGCTCATCGACGTGAACATCGTCGGCCGGCGGACAAGCCGCGCGTGTCCCGGCCGGTCGAAGTACAGCCACCACATGGAGAAGACGAGGACCAGCCCGGCCGCGGCCAGCGAGATCAGCTCACCGGTGTGCCCCGGCTCCGCGGTGCCCTCCTTGATCGCGTTCGTCGCGCTGAGGATGACCTCGCCGAGCACGATCAAGGTGAACAGGCCGTACCGCTCCGCGATGTGGTGCGGGTGCCAGGTCGTGCCGTGCCGGCTCTCCGCCCAGACCGGGACGGCCATCTCCAGCACCGCGAACCCGATGAAGGCGACCAGCCGCACCCCCTCGGGCAGCCACAGGTAGGACACCCACAGCACCTGGACCACCGCGATGCCCGCCGCGTACCGCAGCGCCGCCGGGCGGCAGCGGGGATCGGACCGCGCGGCCCGCAGCCACTGGAACACCATCGCCAGCCGCATCAGCACGTACCCGATGACCATCAGCCGGAAGTCGCCCTCGAACGCGCTCGACACGGCCGCCGCGACGGTCAGCCCGCCGGCGATCTGCACGAGCGTGGCCAGCCGGTACGGGACGTCGTCGGTGTCGAACGCCGAAGCGAACCAGCTGAAGTTCAGCCAGCCCCACCAGATCGCGAAGAACACCGTCGCGAACGACGTGACGCCGTGGGCGGCGTGGCCCTCGGCCAGCGCGTGGTGCAGTGAAGCCGCGGCCTGGCCGACGGCGACCACGAAGCAGAGGTCGAACAGCAGTTCCAGGGGTGTCGCGACGCGGTGGTGCTCACCGCTGTCGCGCGAGCGCATCGGCCGGTACCACACCCGCAGCCGGCTCTCCGGCCGCGACGGCTGCTGGGTCATCGAAGCTCCCGGGCTCGTGCCTGTCGGACGCGGTCATCCCAACATGATCACGAGCGGGGTGGAAGCACGACACGAAGAACGGGCGGGCCCGGTTCCCCCTCACCCGGGCCCACCCGCTGCCGTCACGCGCCGGCGGCTGCCGATGGGCATCCCTTCCGCGAGTGCCGGACGGTCCCCCGCGGACGCCGACAACTCACTGGATGGAAGGTGACCGAGTGTGTCCATTCCCTCGAACTCCGGACGCCTCGATCGCTCGGGCCGGTCACCCCATCCCCGGGTGGCCGACCGATTGCCACTGTCGGTAGCCGAAGCCGCGCAGTGAAGGCTCCATAAGATCTACCCGGTTGCTCTGCGTAGCACCAGTGTCTTTCCGCGCTCGTCACTCGTTTGGAGCATCGCAAATCTGCCGAAAGTAGTGTCTCAGCCCCGTTGGACGTCCGCGGCGGACGTCTCGGCCCGCCGGTCGTCCCGTTCGTGGTCGGAAGTCTGCGCACGGTGGCGCCGCGCCCGCAGTTCGGCGATCGCGAGGGCCAGCGCGAGGCACGTCAAGCCGGCCGCGCAGCACAGCGCGACGGTGAGCGCGAGCGGGTAGTCCTTGGCCGCGACGACGACCGTGCCGAACACCGAAGCCAGTACCGCGGTGCCGATGGCCGTGCCGATCCGCTGCCCGGTCTGCAGCGCGCCGCCGGCGACGCCCGCCATCCGGACCGGCACGCACTCGAGCGTCAACGTCGTGTTCGGCGAGATCACCATGCCGCCGCCCACCCCCGCGAACAGCAGCGGCAGCGCGAACGCCCACCCGGACGCCGACGGCGGGACGAGCTCGGCGAGCACCGCCACCGCGAGCAGGCCCAGCGCGACCATGGCCAGGCCGGTGACGGTCAGCCGCCGGCCGAAGGTCGGCACGAGCCGCCCGGCGACGGCCGCGGACACCGCCGAGCCGACCGCGAACGGCGTCACCGACAGGCCCGACTGCAGCGGCGTGTAGTGGAGGCCCTGCTGGAAGAACATCGCGAAGACCAGCCAGATCCCGGCGAACCCGCAGAAGTACAGCGCGCCGACGGCGGCACCGGCGGCGTAGCCAGGCGTGCCGGTGAACAGCCGGGTGTCCAGCAGCGGCGACCGGCCGCGCCGGACGACCGAACGCTCCCAGCGCACGAACGCGAACCCGAACACCAGCGCGACGACGAACAGCCACCAGAATCGGGCCGGCCCGCCGTCGTCGGACTGGATGACCGGCAGCAGCACGCCGAGGACGGCGACCGCGAGCAGCGCGATGCCGACGAAGTCGATCTCCGACCGGACCTTGATCTGCTTCTTCTCGCTGCGCGGCAGCAGCCGCAGGGCCAGCGCAAACGCGAGGACGCCGATCGGGACGTTGACGTAGAACACCCAGCGCCAGCCATCCTGCGCGCCGAAGACGGCGAGGATCGCGCCGCCGAGGATCGGGCCGACCGCCGTCGAGATCCCGACGACGGCACCGAACATCCCGAACGCGCGGCCGCGCTCGGCGCCGCGGAAGAGGTCCTGGATCAGGCCGGTGTTCTGCGGGGTGAGCATGCCGGCCGCGACGCCCTGGGCGAGCCGCGCGATCACCAGCGTCGTTTCGTTCGGGGCCGCGCCGGCCAGCGCGCTCGTGATGACGAACGCGGCGAGGGCGCCGAGGAACATGGTCCGGCGGCCGAACGCGTCGCCGAGCCGGCCGCCGGTGACCAGGACCAGCCCGAACGCCAGCGCGTAGCCGGAGACGACCCAGCGGATGCCGCCGCTGGTCGCGTTCAGCCCGGACTGCATCGACGGGAGCGCGACGTTGACGATGCTGACGTCGAGCAGCCCCATGAACCCGGCCGTCAGCGAAACGGCAAGCGCTTTCCAGCGACGGGGATCGGGTTCGTACGACATCGGTGGTGTGTACCTCACGGCAGCTGGCTCGAAACGGGACCACCGCGGGGGTCCGGGGGCTCGCCCCCGGGCGGGGTGTGGGGGTTGCACCCCCACAAGACACCGTAGGCGAGGGAGGTGGCGAGCGCACTTCGCGAGCACACCTCCCGCAGCCCCCTCGACTACGTCGACGCCGTGATGCCCCGGATGCCCTTGAGCTCACCGATCAGCATCGAGCTGACCTTGACCGGGTAGTCGTAGAGCGCGAAGACCGTCTGGTTCCGCCCCACCAGCTTGAGGTGCACCGGGGTCTCCCCCTTGTGCGCCAGCAGCGTGGACCGCAGCTCGCTGACCACCGACTGGTCGATCTTCTCCGCCGCGGCCAGCAGGACCAGCGGGGGCTCGTCGTCGCCGTTGCCCGTGCCGACCTCGGACAGGTCGAGCGTCGCGAGGCCACCGCCGAAGATCGACATCTTGTCTTCACGCCAGTTGACGCGGCCCTTGACCAGCACCGCGTTGTCTTCGATCAGCTCACCCGCGAAGAGCGCGTACGACTTCGGGAAGAAGAGCACCTCGAGCGAGGCGTCCATGTCCTCGACCGTGCAGATCGCCCAGGGCTCGCCCTTCTTGTTGACCCGCCGCTCCAGCGACGTGATCAGCCCGGAGATGACGATCTCGCCTTCCTTCGGCGGGTCCGCGAGGATGCCGGCGATCGGTTTCGGCGCGTGCTTGCGCAGGATCCGCTCGGCGCCGTCCAGCGGGTGGGCCGACACGTACAGGCCCAGCATCTCGCGCTCGTAGGCGAGCAGCTGCTTGCGCGGGTACTCCTCCTCGCCGAACTTCAGGTGCGCGAGCGGCGACGACGACGGTGCCGCCTCGCCGTCGTCCCCGCCGAAGCCGAACAGGTCGAACTGGCCCATCGCCTCCTGGCGCTTGAGCGGTACGACGGCTTCCACCGCGTCTTCGTGGACCTGGATCATCGACAGCCGTGTGTGGCCGAGCGAGTCGAACCCGCCCGCCTTGATCAGCGATTCGATGACCCGCTTGTTGCAGGCCACGAGCTCGGACTTGTCGAGGAAGTCGGTGAAGGAGGCGTACTTGCCCTTCTCCTCGCGGGTCTTGATGATCGACTCGACGACGTTCGCGCCGACGTTGCGGACGGCACCCAGCCCGAAGCGGATGTCGTCCCCGACGGCCGCGAACCGCAGGGCCGACTCGTTGACGTCCGGCGGCAGCACCTTGATGCCGAGCCGGCGGCACTCGGACAGGTAGACCGCCGACTTGTCCTTGTTGTCGCCGACCGACGTCAGCAGGGCCGCCATGTACTCGGCGGTGAAGTTCGCCTTGAGGTACGCGGTCCAGTAGGAGACCAGGCCGTACGCGGCCGCGTGGCTCTTGTTGAACGCGTAGCCGGCGAACGGGAGGATCGTGTCCCAGAGCGCCTTGACGGCCTCGGCGGAGAACCCGCCCGGGACCAGGTCGCTGGCCTTCATCCCGGCCTCGAAGCCCTCGTACTCGAGGTCGAGGACTTCCTTCTTCTTCTTGCCCATCGCGCGGCGGAGCACGTCCGCGCGCCCCATCGTGTACCCGGCCACCTTCTGGCCGATGTGCATGATCTGCTCTTGGTACACGATCAGGCCGTAGGTGTCGGCCAGGATCTCCCGCAGCGGCTCGTCGAGCTCCGGGTGGATCGGCTTGACCTTCTGCCGGTTGTTCTTCCGGTCGGCGTAGTCGTTGTGCGCGTTCATGCCCATCGGGCCGGGGCGGTACAGCGCGCCGACCGCGACGATGTCGTCGAAGACCGTGGGCTCCATGCGGCGGAGCAGGTCTCGCATGGGCCCGCCGTCCAGCTGGAACACGCCGAGCGTGTCACCGCGGGCGAGCAGCTTGTACGTCTCCGGGTCCTCGACACCCAGCGTGTCGAGGTCGATGTCGATCCCGCGGTTGGCCTTGATGTTGTCGATCGCGTCCCCGATGACCGTCAGGTTCCGCAGGCCCAGGAAGTCCATCTTCAGCAGGCCGATGGCCTCGCACGACGGGTAGTCCCAGCCGGTGATGATCGAGCCGTCGTCACGCTGCCAGAGCGGGATCGCGTCGGTCAGCGGGTCGCACGACATGATGACCGCGCAGGCGTGCACGCCCGCGTTGCGGATCAGGCCCTCGAGACCGCGGGCGGTCTCGAAGATCGTCTTGCACTCTTCGTCGGTCTCGACGAGCGCGCGGACCTCGGCGGCTTCGCCGTAGCGCTCGTGCTTCGAGTCGACGATGCCCGAGAGCGGGATATCCTTCGCCATGATCGGCGGGGGCAGCGCCTTGGAGATCTTGTCGGCGATCGCGTAGCCGGGCTGGCCGAAGTGGACCCGCGCGGAGTCCTTGATCGCCGCCTTGGTCTTAATGGTGCCGAAGGTGATGACCTGGGCGACCTTGTCCGAGCCGTACTTGTCGGTCGCGTACCGGATCATCTCGCCGCGCCGGCGGTCGTCGAAGTCGATGTCGATGTCGGGCATCGAGACGCGCTCGGGGTTCAGGAACCGCTCGAACAGCAGCTTCTGCGGGATCGGGTCCAGGTTCGTGATGCCGAGGACGTACGCGACGAGCGAGCCGGCGGCCGAACCACGGCCCGGGCCGACCCGGATGCCGACGCGGCGGGCGTAGCTGATGAGGTCGGCGACGATCAGGAAGTAGGCCGGGAAGCCCTTCCCGATGATGACGTCGAGCTCCTTCTCGATGCGCTCGTCGTAGCCCTCGGGCGGCCCGTCCGGGAAGCGCCACTTCAGGCCCTTCGCGACCTCTTCGCGCAGCCAGCCGCCCTGGTCGTAGCCCTCGGGCACCTCGAAGAACGGCAGCCGGTCCTTGTGCGCGTAGACGTCTTCGTACGACTCGATGCGCTCGGCGATCATCAGCGTCGTGTCGGCGGCGCCGGGGACCTCCTTGTCCCAGTACTCGCGCATCTCGGCGGCGGACTTGAGGTAGTAGCCGTCGCCGTCGAACTTGAAGCGGGTCGGGTCGTTGAGGGTCTTGCCGGCCTGGACGCAGAGCAGCGCGGAGTGCGTGTCCGCCTGGTCCTTGGTGACGTAGTGCGAGTCGTTGGTGGCGATCGGCTTGAGGTCGAGCAGGCGGCCGACCTCGAGCAGGCCCTCGCGGACCGACCGCTCGATGGGCAGGCCGTGGTCCATCAGCTCGAGGAAGAAGTTGTCGGCGCCGAAGATGTCCTTGTAGTCGGACGCGGCCTGGATCGCCGCTTCCTTCTGGCCCAGCCGCAGCCGGGTCTGCACCTCGCCGGACGGGCAGCCGGTGGTGGCGATGATCCCCGAGTGGTTTTCGGAGATCAACTCGCGGTCCATCCGGGGCTTGCGGTAGTAGCCCTGCATGCTGGCCAGCGAGGACAGCTTGAAGAGGTTCCGCAGGCCGGTGGCGTTCTGCGCGAGCATCGTCATGTGGGTGTACGCGCCGGCGCCCGAGACGTCGCCGCCCTCGCCCAGCTCGTCGGACCCGCGCTGGTTCGACTGCCCCCAGAAGACCGGCTTCTTGTGGAACCGGCTCTCCGGCGCGATGTAGGCCTCGATGCCGATGATCGGCTTGAGGCCGTGCTTCTTCGACTGCTGGTAGAACTCGTCGCCGCCGTACATGTTGCCGTGGTCGGTCATGCCGACCGCGGGCATGCCGAGGCGCGCCGCCTCCGCGAAGAGGGGAGCGATCTTCGCCGCGCCGTCGAGCATCGAGTACTCGGTGTGGACGTGCAGGTGGACGAAGGAATCGTTCGACACCAGCGAAAACCTCCCCTAGGTGAATGGGACCGGCTGCGCCCGGGTCCCTCACCCTAACCCGTGGCTCCCGCCGGGCGCGCACGCGCTCGCCGGGGTCGATTCTGCTCCTCGCCGGAGGTGTTCCGCCGCTGCGACGCGCCCCCTTTTCGGGCGGTGGTGATCACGGGCACGCGGTGCTGCCGGGCGGTCACTCGGGGACGCCGGAAGCGGTCGCGAGTGGGTACGCCGGAGTCCCGGCGGGCACCACCGGCCGGCCGGTGAGGTGGGCCACAGCCGCCCCCGCTCGCGTTGACAGCGCTCCCCTCGGCACCGAGCATTCCCCGCATGAACCTGTCTGACAGCCAGACAGCCGGACAAGGTGGTCCCCGGCGGGTCAGCGCCATGGAAGCCGTGCTGGCGCACCTGCGGCAGCTCATCGAACGCGGTGACTACCCCGTCGGCACCAAGCTTCCCTCCGAAGCGTCCCTGAGCAGGGAGTTCGAGGTCAGCCGCTCGGTCATCCGGGAGGCGCTGCGCGGCCTGCAGGCCCTGGGCATGACCGAGTCCAAGACCGGCAAGGGAACCTTCGTCACCGCGACCGGCCCCGCCGACAACCCCACCTTCGGGCCCTACTCCGCCCGCGACCTCATCGAGGTGCGCCGGCACGTCGAGATCCCCGTCGCGGGCTACGCCGCCGTGCGACGCAGCCAGGACGACCTCGACCTGCTCGGCCACCTCCTGGACCGGATGGACGCCGAGACCGACAACACCGCCTGGGTCGCGCTCGACTCGCTCTTCCACATCACCATCGCCCAGGCCTCGGGCAACCCCGTCTTCGGGAAGGTGATCGAAGAGATCCGGGACGCGCTGGCCCGCCAGTCCGCCTTCCTCAACCAGCTCGGCGACCGGCGGCGGCAGTCGAACATCGAACACCGCGAGATCGTCACGGCGATCGAGAGCGGTTCCGAACGACAAGCCGTCGAAGCCATGACCGCGCACCTCACGCACGTCGAAGCCACTCTCACCAGCATCGTGAACGGGGACCAGTGACCGAGCAGACCCTCACGGCCACCCCCGCGGATGCGGGCGACGCCGGCTACAACAAGGCCCTCAAGCCGCGGCACGTGAACATGATCGCCATCGGCGGCGCGATCGGCACCGGCCTCTTCCTCGGCGCCGGCGGGCGGCTGGCCCAGGCCGGCCCCGCGCTCGCCATCGTCTACGCCGTCTGCGGCCTTTTCGCCTTCTTCGTAGTCCGCGCGCTCGGTGAGCTGATCCTCTACCGGCCCTCCAGCGGCGCCTTCGTCTCCTACGCCCGCGAGTTCATGGGCGAGAAGGGCGCGTACGTCGCCGGCTGGATGCACTTCCTCAACTGGTCGACCACCGGCATCGCCGACATCACGGCGATCGCGCTCTACGCGCACTTCTGGTCGTTCTTCTCGCCGATCCCGCAGTGGGTGCTCGCGCTGATCGCGCTGGCCGTCGTCCTGACGCTCAACCTCGTCTCGGTGAAGCTGTTCGGCGAGATGGAGTTCTGGTTCGCCATCGTCAAGGTCGCCGCGCTCGTGCTGTTCATGGTGATCGGGATCTTCCTGCTGGTGACGCAGACGCCGATCGACGGCACCGTCCCCGGCCCGCAGCTGATCACCGACCACGGCGGGATCTTCCCCACCGGGCTGGTGCCGATGGTGCTGATCGTGCAGGGCGTCGTGTTCGCCTACGCCTCGGTCGAGCTGGTCGGCGTCGCCGCCGGCGAGACCGAGAACCCGGAGAAGATCATGCCGAAGGCGATCAACTCCATCATGTGGCGGATCCTCGTCTTCTACGTCGGCTCGGTCGTGCTGCTGGCGATGCTGCTGCCGTGGAGCTCCTACACGAAGGACCAGAGCCCGTTCGTCACCGTGCTGTCGCACCTGGGCGTGCCCGCGGCCGGCAGCGTGATGAACCTGGTCGTGCTCACCGCGGCGCTGTCGAGCCTGAACTCCGGGCTCTACTCGACCGGCCGGATCCTGCGGTCGATGGCGAAGGCGGGCTCGGCGCCGAAGTTCACCGGCGTGATGAACCGCAACCAGGTGCCCTACGGCGGCATCCTGCTCACCGCGTCGGTCTGCGTGCTGGGCGTCGGGCTCAACTACCTGGTGCCGAAGGAAGCCTTCGACATCGTGCTGAACTTCGCCGCGATCGGCATCCTCGCCACCTGGGCGATCATCGTGCTCTGCCACCTGCTCTTCGTCCGGAAGGCCAGGCGCGACGGGCTCGAGCGGCCCGCGTTCCGGCTGCCGTTCTCGCCCTACACCGAGATCGCGACGCTCGTGTTCCTGGCCGCCGTAGTCGTGCTGATGGGCTTCGACGAGACCGGCCGGATCACCCTGCTTGCGCTGCCCGCGATCGCCGTCGCGCTGGTCGTGGGCTGGTTCGCCGCCCGCCGGCGGATCGACATGCGAGCGTTCGACGAGGAGGGCCTGTGACCGCCGAACCCCTGGTCGAGCTGGTCCGCGACGGCATGGTCGAGGGCGGGCACCACGGCTCCGCCATCGTGCTCGCCCCGGACGGCACGACGCTGTTCGCCGCGGGCGACCCGGACGCCGCCATGTACCCGCGCTCGACGGCGAAACCGCTGCAGGCCGCCGCGATGGCCCGGCTCGGGCTGCTCCTGTCCCCCGCCGGGTTCGCGATCGCCGCGGCGAGCCACTCCGGCGAGCCGGAGCACCTGGACGCCGCGTCCGCCGTGCTCGACGGCCACTCCCCCGGCGAGCTGGGTAATCCGGCCGACTTCCCGTACGACCCCGTCGAGCGCGACCGCTGGCTCGCCGCGGGACGGGCGCCGAGCCGGCTGGCGCACAACTGCTCCGGCAAGCACGCCGCGATGCTGAAGACGTGCCGGCTCAACGGCTGGGCCGTCGACGGCTACCTCGATCCGGCCCACCCGCTGCAGCGCGCGATCGCCGCCACCGTCGAGGACCTCACCGGGCACGGCATCGAGCGCGTGGCGGTGGACGGCTGCGGTGCCCCGCTGTTCGCGACGACGCTGCGCGGCCTCGCCACCGCCGTCTCGAAGATCGCCGCGGCCGCGCCCGGCACGCCGGAACACCTGGTCGCCGACGGGATCCGCCGGCACCCGGAGCTGGTCGGCGGCAGCCGCCGCGACGTCACCGCCGTCATGCACGCGGTGCCCGGGCTGATCGCGAAGGACGGCTTCGAGGCCGTCCAGGTCGCCGCGCTGCCGGACGGCACGGCGATCGCCTTCAAGATCGCCGACGGCGGCGACCGCGCACGGTATCCCGTGCTGGCCGCCGCGCTGAAGCTGTGCGGGATCGAGGTCCCGGACGGACCGGACAACCTGCGCGTCACCGGAAAACTGGCCGCCTCTGTGGGGAGACTCTGATGACCACCCGCCGCGAACACGACCTGCTCGGCGACAAGGACGTCCCGGCCGACGCCTACTGGGGCGTGCACACCGCCCGCGCCCGCGAGAACTTCCCCATCACCGGCACGACGATCGCCGCCTACCCGCACCTGATCGAGGCGCTGGCCTCGGTGAAAGAAGCGGCGGCCCGCGCCAACGCCGAGCTGGGGCTGCTCGAACCCGAGATCGCCGACGCCATCTGCGAAGCCTGCCGGGAGATCCGCGAAGGCGCGCTGCACGGCGAGTTCGTCGTCGACGTCATCCAGGGCGGCGCCGGGACGTCGACCAACATGAACGCCAACGAGGTCATCGCCAACCGCGCGCTCGAGCTGCTCGGGCACGCCAAGGGCGACTACCACGTCGTGCACCCCAACGAGCACGTCAACCTCGGGCAGTCGACGAACGACGCGTACCCGACCGCGGTGAACGTCGCGACGATCATCGCCGTGCGCGAGCTGTCCGACGCCATGGTCGTGCTGGAGAAGGCGTTCGCCGCCAAGGCCGTCGAGTTCCACGACGTCCTCAAGATGGGCCGGACGCAGCTGCAGGACGCGGTCCCGATGACGCTCGGCCAGGAGTTCGGCACCTACGCGGTGATGCTCGGCGAGGACCGGCTGCGGCTGAACGAGGCCGTCGCGCTGCTGCACGAGATCAACCTCGGCGCGACCGCGATCGGCACCGGCCTCAACGCCGCGCCGGGGTACGCCGAAGCCGCGTGCCGGCACCTGCGCGAGATCACCGGGCTGCCCGTCGTCACCGCGGCCGACCTGGTCGAGGCGACCCAGGACTGCGGCGCGTTCGTGCACCTGTCCGGCGTGCTCAAGCGGATCGCCGTCAAGCTTTCGAAGAGCTGCAACGACCTGCGGCTGCTGTCGTCCGGTCCGCGCGCCGGGCTCAACGAGATCAACCTGCCGCCGGTGCAGGCCGGGTCGTCGATCATGCCCGGCAAGATCAACCCGGTGATCCCCGAGGTGGTGAACCAGGTCGCGTTCGAGGTGATCGGCAACGACGTCGCCGTGACGATGGCGGCCGAGGCCGGACAGCTGCAGCTCAACGCGTTCGAGCCGATCATCCTGCACGCGCTGTCGGAGAGCATCACGCACCTGGGCGCGGCCTGCCGGACGCTGGCCACGAAGTGCGTCGCGGGGATCACCGCGAACGTCGACGTCCTGCGCGCCTACGTCGAGAACTCGATCGGGCTCGTGACGGCGCTCAACCCGAGCATCGGCTACGCGGCCGCGACCGAGATCGCCAAGGAGGCCCTCGCGACCGGGCGGGGTGTCGCCGAGCTCGTCGTCGAGAAGGGCCTGATCCCCGCCGAGGAGCTCGCCAGGCTCCTGCGTCCGGAAACGCTCGCCCGCGCGAACTGAGGTACGGTCGGATCCGGAAGGATCTGCTCCACTTCGGAAGGCGGGCGCCCGTGCTGGACCGACTTGTCGACAAGCTGCTCGGACTCCCCCGCCCCGAAGGCCCGAAGCCGGTGGTGACGCGCGACCTCACCGTGCCGATGCCCGACGGCGTCACGCTGCTCGCCGACCGGTACGCCCCGGCCGGGACGACGTCGGCGCCGGTGGTGCTGATCCGCACGCCCTACGGGCGCAAGGGCATCCTCTCGAAGCTCTTCGGCGACACGTTCGCCCGGCACGGCCTGCAGACGGTCATCCAGAGCACGCGCGGCTCGTTCGGCTCCGGCGGCGAGTTCCGGCCGTTCCACCTCGAGCGCGAGGACGGCGTCGCGACCGCCGAGTGGCTACGCGCGCAGCCGTGGTGCGACGGCAACCTCGCCATGGCGGGCGCCAGCTACCTCGGCCACACGCAGTGGGCGGTCGGGCCGTACCTCGACCCGCCCCTGGCGGCGATGTGCCTGGGCGTGACGGCGTCGGAGTTCGTCTCGACGTTCTACCCCGGCGGCGTGCTCGCGGCGGACAACATGGTGTCGTGGTCGGCGATGATCGGCCGCCAGGAAGAGCGCTTCGCCGCGCTGCCGAACCCGCTGCAGAAGCGCAAGACGCGGAAGGCGATGTCGTTCCTGCCGCTGAGCCGCGCCGACGTCGCCGCGATCGGCAAGCCGGTGCAGTTCCTCCAGGACATCACCGAGCACTTCGTCCCCGAAGACGACTACTGGGCGATGTCCGACCACAGCGCCGAAGTCGCGAAGCTCGACGTCCCGGTGTCGATGGTGACCGGCTGGTACGACCTGTTCATCGGCTCCCAGCTGCGCGACTTCCGGATCCTCGCCGAGGCGGGCAAGGCGCCGCGGCTCACGGTCGGGCCGTGGGCGCACGGCGAGCCGGC
This sequence comes from Amycolatopsis sp. NPDC114478, assembly GCF_055633805.1. Classification (NCBI taxonomy): domain Bacteria; kingdom Bacillati; phylum Actinomycetota; class Actinomycetes; order Pseudonocardiales; family Pseudonocardiaceae; genus Amycolatopsis; species Amycolatopsis sp. NPDC114478. The sequence goes on from NZ_JBVKDO010000006.1 coordinate 13,181, forward strand.
GAGCATGGGCCCGATGATCCGGGACCAGCTCGGGTTCCTGCGCGCGCACCTGCTCGGCGACCGGACGCAGCTGCAGCGATCGCCGGTCCGGCTGTTCCTGCAGGGCGCCGGGACGTGGCTGGACTTCGAGTCGTGGCCGCCGCCCTCGACGGCGACCGCGTCGCACCTGCGGCCGATCGGCGGCCTCGGCGAGACCGTCGCCGGCGAGGCGCGGCCGACGACGTTCACCTACGACCCGGCGGACCCGACGCCGGCGGTCGGCGGGCCGCTGCTGACCGGCGAGTGGAAGCAGCGCGACAACCAGGAGGTCGAGGCCCGGCCGGACGTGCTGGTGTTCACCGGCGAGCCGCTGCCGGCGGAGCTGGACGTCATCGGCGAGATGTCGGCGACGGTGCACGTGCGCACCGAGCTCGGCCACGCGGACGTCTACGTGCGGCTCTGCGACGTCGACGCGAACGGCGTGTCCCGCAACGTGACCGACGGGATCGTGCGGCTGCGGCCCGGTTTCCCGGCGGCCGACGACGACGGGGTGGTGACGGCGGAAGTGACGCTCGACCCGACGGCGTACCGCTTCCGCCGCGGCCACCGCCTGCGCGTCCAGGTGGCGGGCGGGGCGTTCCCCCGGTTCGCGCGCAACCACGGCACGGACGAACCGGTCACGTCGGCGGTGAAGGGGAAGCCGAACCGCTTCGAGATCTTCCACGACGCCGCCCGGCCGTCGAAGCTCACGCTGCCGGTGTTCAGCAGCTGACCACGCGGTGGTGGCTGGTCACCCGGCCGTCGTCGTGCAGGACGTGCAGCAGCAGGGACGGCGGCCGCTCGTAGTCCAGCGGGCCGCCGTCGTCCCAGCCGCGTTCCGCGCCCGGCTCCACCGGCAGCAACGACTGCGACACCACGCCCGGCGCGATGCGCAGCGGCACTCCGGCGAACGTCGTCGACGCGCCCGTGTGCACGTGCCCGGCCAAGAGCGCCTTCACACGTGGGTGCCGGGCCAGCGCCGCCGCCAGCCGGTCCTCGCCGGATTGGCGGATCGCGTCGACCAACTCCACTCCCACCTCGACCGGCGGGTGGTGGAAGGCGACGAACGCCGGGCCGTCGCCGCCGGCGAGCGTGTCGTCGAGCCACGCCAAGGTCGAGTCGGCCAGGAAACCCGCGCCGCGGCCGGGAATCGTCGAGTCGCACAGCGCGAACAGGACGCCGCCGACCTCCTGGGCGAAGTCGATCGGGTCGTCGGACGCGGGCAGGCCGAGCAACCCGGTGCGGAACGCCGAACGGACGTCGTGGTTGCCCGGGCACACCAGCACCGGCGCCGGGTGCTTCAGCAGCTCGGCCGCGCGCGCGTATTCGGAGGCCGCGCCGTGGTCGGCGATGTCGCCGGTCACCACGACCGCGTCGATCGGGCGGGCCAGGCCGCCGAGCGAGGCCATCACGGCCGCGACCCGGTCTTCCGCCCGCGAGCCGCCGTCGAGGTGCAGGTCGCTCAGGTGCGCGATGATCATCTTTCGTCCTTCCCCAGGTACGCCAGCGCTTTCACCCAGTTCCGGACGAGCACCGCGGACGCGGTCGGCAGGTCGCCGTCGCGCAGTGCGGCGGCGATGCGGCGATGCTCGCCGATGCTCTCCCCGGCGCGGGCCGCCCCGCCGAAGTAGCACGATTCGTACCGCTTGAGCAGCGGCTTGGTCTGCCCGATCAGCCGCAGCAGGTGCGGGTTGGGGCAGCGGGACAGCAGCAGGGCGTGCCACCGTTCGTCCACATCGGACAGATCGGCGCCGGACTCGAGCGCCGCCGCCATTTCGTCGGCGACGACGTCGAGCGCGTCCGGCAGCCCGGCCAGCTCCAGCGGCGACGTCCAGCGCAGGGCCAGCGCCTCGAGCTCGGCGACCAGCGGGTAGAGGCGGCGGGCCTCGTCCGGGTCGAACGGCGGCACCAGGAACCCCCGCCCCGGCGCGGAAACGAGCAGCCCGCGGTCCGCGAGCCCGATCAGCGCCTCCCGCAGCGGCGTCCGGCTGACGCCCAGTTCGCGGGCCAGGTGGACCTCGTTGACGCGGGCGCCGGCGGCGAGCCGCCCGTCCAGCACGCGGGTGGTGATCTCCTCGATGAGGTCGCTGCGCAACGGGGTCCGAGCCATGGGCGCAGTATTGCATACAGAAGAGAGCTACTGTATTCAGTTCACATGACCTTCGACGTCGACCGCGCCCGCCGTGAAACACCCGGCTGCGCCGAAGTGGTCCACTTCAACAACGCCGGTTCGGCGCTCCCGCCGGCCGTCGTGACCGACACCGTCGTCGAGTACCTGCGCCACGAAGCACTGCGCGGCGGCTACGAGGCAGCGGCCGAGGCGGCCGACCGGCTCGCCGCGGTGTACGCGTCGGCGGCGCGGCTCGTCGGCGCCGAACCCGACGACATCGCGCTCACCGACAACGCGACCCGGTCGTGGCAGGCGGTCTTCTACGCGCTGCCCTTCAAGACCGGCGACCGGATCCTCACCTCGCGCGCGGAGTACGCCAGCAACGCCATCGCGTACCTGCAGGTCGCCAAGCGCACCGGCGCGGTCGTCGAGGTGGTCGGCGACGACGAGTCGGGCCAGCTGGACGTCGAAGACCTGAAGCGGCGCGTCGACGGCGACGTCAAGCTGATCGCCGTCAGCCACGTGCCCACCCAGGGCGGCCTGGTCAACCCGGCCGAGGAGATCGGCGAAGTCGCTTCGGCCGCCGGGATCCCGTACCTGCTCGACGCGTGCCAGTCCGCCGGCCAGCTCGACCTCGACGTCTCGCGCCTGAAGTGCGACGCGCTGTCGACGACCGGCCGCAAGTACCTGCGCGGCCCGCGCGGCACCGGGTTCCTCTACGTGCACCCGCGGCTGCGCGAGCGGCTGGAGCCGGCGATGCTCGACCTGCACTCGGCGAGCTGGGAGTCGCCGACGGAGTACGTCGTCGACCCGACCGCCAAGCGCTTCGAGGTGTGGGAACGCGACTTCGCGGCAGTGTTCGGGCTCGGCGCGGCGATCGACTACGCGCTCGACTGGGGCCTGCCGGCCATCGAAGAGCGCGTCGCCTCCCTGGCGGCCACGCTGCGCGGCCGGCTCGCCGAAGCCGGGGCGCGCGTGCACGACGTCGGTGCCCGCAAGTGCGGCATCGTCACGTTCAGCCTCGCGGGGACGCCCGCCGCGGAGATCAAGGCACGGCTCGCCGAGGCGAACATCAACACGTCGGTGTCGTCGCGGACGTCGGCCCAGTTCGACTTCACCGCGCGCGACCTGCCGGACCTGGTCCGGGCGTCGGTGCACTACTACAACACCGAGGACGAGATCGACCTGCTGGTGCGGCAGGTGGAGAAGCTCTAGAAGGCGTTGACGCCGGTCAGTTCGGCCGACACCGTCCAGAGCCGCTCGGCTTGCGCCGGGTCGATCGCGTAGTCCTTGACACCCGTGCGGGTGCCGTCGGCGGGCGCGGGCTCGGCGATGTCGCAGTCCTCGATGTACACGCCGCCGAGGCCGTCGAGCCGCGGGGACGTCGCCGCCCAGACCTGGGTCGCGGCGCCCTGCTCCGGCGTCTTCGCGCCGCCCGTGACCCGCCCGGACTCGTCGACCATGCCGGCGTCGACGAGCTCCTGGCGGTCCAGGTGGCGCACGAGGTCGGTGAGGATCCGGCCCGGGTGCAGGGCGAACGCGCGGACGCCGTGGTCGCGCGCGAGCTTGTCGAGGTGGACGGCGAAGAGCACGTTCGCCGTCTTCGCCTGGCCGTAGGCGAGCCACTTGTCGTAGCCCTGCCGGAAGTCGAGGTCGTCGAAGCGGACCGGGCCGTAGTGGTGGCCGCGCGAGGAGACCGAAACGACGCGGGCACCAGGGTTGAACGCGGGCCAAAGCCGGCTCACCAAGGCGAAGTGGCCCAGGTGGTTGGTTGCGAACTGCGCTTCCCAGCCCGGTCCGACGCGGGTCTCCGGCAGCGCCATGATCCCGGCGCTGCCGATGAAGACGTCGATCCCGCGTCCCGACGCAAGGAACCGCTCGGCGAACGCGCGGACGCTGTCGAGGTCACCAAGGTCCAGCTCGTCGATCTCGACGTTTTCGAAGCCCCGCAAGGCTTCTTCGGCCGTGGCGCGGCGGCGGGCCGGGACGACGACGTGCGCGCCCGCGGCCGTCAGCGCCCGCGTCGTCTCCAGGCCGATGCCCGAGTAGCCGCCGGTGACGATCGCGAGCTTGCCGGTCAGGTCGACGCCCGCCACGGCTTCGGCCGCGGTGGTCTCGGCTCCGAAGCCGGAGCCGATCTTGTGCTGTGCGGTGGTCATGACCCCGACGCTAGGTCCTGGAGTGGACTCCAGCGCAAGTTCAGTCCTTGAGCAGCTGCCGCGCGATGACGAGCTTCTGGATCTCGCTGGTGCCTTCGTAGATGCGGAACAGCCGGGCGTCGCGGTAGATCCGTTCGACCGTGACGCCGCGGACGTACCCCATCCCGCCGTGCACCTGGACCGCGCGGTCGGCGACCCGGCCGAGCATCTCGGTGCAGAACAGCTTCGCCGACGACGGCCCGAGCTTGCGGTCCTCGCCCGAGTCGTACTTCGCGGCGGCTTCGTGGACCATCGCGCGGCCGGCCGCGAGCTCCGCGTGCGACTCCGCGAGCAGCGCCTGCACGAGCTGGTACTCGCCGATCACGCGGCCGCCTTGACGTGCTGTCCGGGCGTACTCGACGGCTTCGGCGAGCGCGCGCTCCGCCATGCCGACGCACAACGCCGCGATGTGCAGCCGGCCGCGGGCGAGCGAGGCCATCGCGATGCCGAAGCCCTTGCCCTCTTCGCCGACCAGCGCGTCGGCCGACAGCTCGACGTCGTCGAAGACCACCTCGGACGTCCACGCGCCGGCCTGGCCCATCTTGGCGTCGTGCGGGCCGACCGTGACGCCGGCCGCGCCCGCGGGCACCAGGAACGCCGAGATGCCGCGGCTGCCGGTGCTGTCGAGGTCCGTGCGCGCGAACGCGACGAAGACCTCGGCCAGCGGGGCGTTCGTGATGAACCGCTTGGTGCCCGAGAGCCGGTAGCGGTCGCCGTCGCGGACCGCGCGGCTGGTCAGCCCGCCCGGGTCGGAGCCGGCTTCGGCCTCGGTGAGCGCGAACGACGCGATCGCTTGCCCCGCGGCCAGCCGGGGCAGCCAGCGGGTGCGCTGGTCCGGCGTCCCGTAGTGCACGATCGCCTGGCCGGCGATGCCGTTGTTGGTGCCGAACAGCGACCGGAACGCGGGGGTCGTGTGGCCGAGCTCGATCGCGAGCCGGACGTCCTCGGCCATGCCGAGGCCGAGACCGCCGTACTCCTCCGGCAGCGCCCAGCCGAACAGGCCCAGCTCGGCGGCTTTGTCCCGGATCTCGGCCGGGATCTCGTCGCGCTCGTCGATCTCCGCCTCGCGCGGCACGACCTCCTTGCGCACGAAGTCGCGCACCGCGCCGAGAACCTGCCCGAAAAGCTCCGCGTCCATGCGTCGCACGGTACCCGGTAGCGTGCGGGGCGTGAGCACCTTCTTCGACGTCGCCGAGCAGCACCCGGACCGGCTAGCGGTGCTCGCGCCCGACGGGACCGCCGCGACCTTCGGCGAGCTGGCGGCGCGGGCGAACCGGCTGACGCACGCGCTGCACCGGCTGGGGCTCGGGGAGGGCGACGGCGTCGTCGCGATCGTCCACAACGGACTCCCCTACTTCGAGCTGCTGTTCGCCACGCTGCAGGCGGGGATGTACTTCACCCCGGTCAACTACCGGTCGTCGCCCGCCGAAATCGCTTACGTGGTGGCGAACAGCGGCGCCCGGGTCGTCGTCGCCGACGCGGACATCGCGCGCGAATGCGACCTCGACCTGCCGCGGTTCTCCGTCGGCGCGGCCGACGGCTGGGGCGACTACGCGGCCTGGGGCGAGGACGAGCCGTCGACACCGCCGGAATCGCGGACCGCGGGCCAGACGATGCTCTACACGTCGGGCACCACCGGGCGGCCGAAGGGCGTCCGGCGCGCGCTCAGCGGGAAACCGCCGTCGCTGCACCCGATCCACCGCGATCTGCTGGCTTCGTTCGACGTTCTGCCGGGGCCGGGGGTGCACCTGGTGGCGTGCCCGCTTTACCACGCGGCGCCCGGTTCGTTCGCCGTCAACGCCATGCACCTCGGGCATAGCGCGGTGCTGATGGACCGCTTCGACGCCGAGGAGACGCTCCGGCTGGTCGAACGGCACCGCGTCACCGGCACCCACCTCGTGCCGACCATGTTCCACCGGATGCTGCGGCTGCCCGAGGACGTCCGCGCGCGATACGACACGTCGAGCCTGACGAGCGTCATCCACGGCGCGGCGCCGTGCCCGCGCGAGGTCAAGGAGCGGATGATCGCCTGGCTCGGCCCGGTGGTGCACGAGTACTACGGCGCCTCGGAAGGGCTGATCTGCGGCGTCACGGCCACCGAGTGGCTGGCCGCGCCGGGCACCGTGGGCCGGCCGCTGACCGGCGTGCGGCTGAAGATCCTCGACGACGACGGCGCCGAGGTGCCGGCCGGCGAGCCGGGCACGATCTGGTTCAGCTCCGCCCACACCGCGATCGACTACCTCGGCGACCCGGAGAAGACCGCGGCGAACCGGTCCGGCGAATTCATCACCGTGGGCGACTTCGGCCACCGCGACGCCGAAGGCCGCGTCTTCCTGCTCGACCGCCGGACCGACCTGATCCTCTCCGGCGGTGTCAACATCTACCCGGCCGAGATCGAGGCGCGGCTGCTGAGCCACCCGGACGTCGCCGACGCGGCGGTGATCGGCGAGCCGGACGAGGAGTGGGGTCAGCGGGTCGTCGCCGTCGTCGAGCCGGTCCCCGGCGTCGCCGCGGACGACGACCTGGCCGCGCGGCTGGCCGAACACTGCCGGGCGGCGCTGGCCGGGTTCAAGACGCCGAAGCGGTTCGACTTCACCGATCGCCTGCCGCGCACCGAATCGGGCAAGATGATGCGGCGCACCCTGCGCTCATCGTGAGGAGAACTGCCCGATGCGCAAGACCTGCACGATCATCGCCGCCTCCGCGCTCGCCGTCGCCCTGCTGCCCGCGACGGCGTCCGCGACGCCCGGCAGCGGCGTCACCGGCACGATCCTGGCCAAGAAGACGATCGGCCACACCGACTACACGCTGCGGGAGATCACCGTCCAGCCCGGCGGCTACACCGGCTGGCACTTCCACGACGGCACGCTCTACGCGTACGTGAAGTCCGGGACGCTGACGCACAACCTGGCCGACTGCAGCATCGACGGCGTCTTCGGCACCGGCCGCGCGTTCACCGAGAAGCCCGACCAGGTGCACATCGGCCGCAACCTCGGGTCGACGCCGCTGGTCCTCGAAGTCCTGTACGTGCTCCCCGCCGGCAGCCCGCTGTCCGAGGACGCGCCGGACCCGGGCTGCGGCTTCTAGCTGGAGAACCACCCCGCGGCATCCAGCCGGTAAGCCGCGGGCCCGACGACCTTGCGCAGGTCGGCCTCGAGCGCGCCGATCCGCTCGGCGCCGACCGCGCGGGCCCAGTCGTTGCGCAGGTCGTCGAAGATTTCCGCGGACTTCGTGAGCGCGTCGATGCCGTGCGCGGTGAGCCGGACGATCTTGCGGCGCGCGTCGCCGGGGTCGTCGGCGCGTTCGGCGTACCCGAGCGCCTCGAGCCGATCGACCGTCTTGCCCGCCGCCTGCTTCGACACGCCGAGGCGGCGGCCGATCTCCGACGCCGTCGCACCCTGGACGCCGATCGCCTGCATGGCGAAGCCGTACGACGGCCGCACGTCCGGGTGCCCGCGGCGCGCGAGCTCAGCGTGGAGGCGGTCGATGAGCGTGCGGAAGCCGCCGAAGAGCAGGAAGGGCAGCTCGTAGCCGGGCGTGTCGGTCATTACCCCTTGCCTTTTTCGACAACCAGGTTTACGGTTTCGACAACCACGTTGTCTATCCTACGTCTGGAGCCGTCTTGTTCCCCGATCACACCCCGGAGTCTGCACCCCCGGCCGCCCGCCCGGCGATGGCGGCCACCGCGAAGAAGTTCGGCCGAGTCCCGTCCGCCGTCGCGCGGTTGGCGACGTCGCCGGAGCTGCTGAACGGCTTCCTCAAGCTCAACGCGATCTTCGAATCGTCGACACTGCCGGCGCTGGACCGCGAAGTACTGGTCATGACGGTGGCGGCCCGCAACGGGTGTCACCTGTGCGTGGCGATGCACACGGCCACCCTTCACGGGCTTTCGGCTTCGGTGGAGCTGGTTTCGGCGTTGCGCGCACAGTCGGAGTTGCCCTCGCCGCGACTGGAGGCGTTGCGACGGTTCGTGCTGACGGTGCTGGACACGACCGGCGACGTCCCGCCGGCCGAGCTGGCGGCGTTCACCGAGGCCGGGTACACGACCCGGAACGCCCTGGAGGTGGTGCTGGGGATCGGGACGTACACGCTGTCGACGTTCGCGAACCGCCTGACGGGCGCACCACTGGACGAGGCGTTCGCCGCACACGAGTGGCACGCTGCCGCGGTGTGACGATCGTGCCGCTGGCACCGGCCCCGGTAGGTCTCGGCGACGACGGCCGGCCGGGGCCGACGGCGTTGATCGGCCGAAGCCCACTCGATCGGAGTAACTGCAGCCGCTCGCGCCCGGCCGCTCCGGTGACACCACATCCCTGACCACGCAAGGAAATCGCGTCACGTTCTGGCACCGGCGACACAGCGCGACCACACTCGAGATAGCTGGTGGGCGCAGCAGGGTTCGAACCTGCGACCGCTCGGGTGTAAGCCGAGTGCTCTTCCGCTGAGCTATGCGCCCCTCGGGCGGCGGCCCCCCACACGAGGGACCGCCGTCCGGGAGAAATCAGACCAGTTCGGCCACGGCCTTCTTCCAGCCCTGCTGGTCACGCGCCTCGCCCGGCGCGTTGACCTCGGCGAACCGGACCACACCGGACGTGTCGATCAGGAACGTCCCGCGCACGGCCAGGCCGGCGTCGGAGTTGAACACCCCGTACGCCTGGGCCACCTCGCCGTGCGGCCAGAAGTCGGACAGCAGCGGGAACTGGTAGCCCTCCTTCTCGGCCCACGCCTTCAGCGAAAACGGCGTGTCGACCGAGACGCCCAGGACCTGGACGCCCTTGCCGTCGTAGTCGGCGAACTCGTCGCGGAGCTGGCACAGCTCTCCGGTGCAGATGCCGCTGAACGCGAACGGGTAGAAGACCAGCAGGACCGGCTTGTCGCCCCGGAAGGACGACAGCTGTACCGGCTGCTTGTTGTAGTCGTTGAGCGTGAAGTCAGGGGCCTCAGAACCGACCTCGACGGCCATACCGCGTTTCCTCTCCCGTACGGACACGTGCCTGCGACGACAACCCTATCGTGTCAGCCGGGCGGGACCGGTTCAGCGCTGCTTGGACTTCGACTTCGGGGAGACCAGGCGAGTCCCGATCCAGTTCGCGCCCACACTCATGTTGGCGGTCTGGGCCAGTCCGACGACGGGCACCGCTTCGGCGATCTCGCTCGGCTCGACGTGCCCGGGCTGTCCCGTCTTCGGGGTCAGCACCCAGATCACGCCGGTCTCTTCCAGGGGGCCCCTGGCGTCGATGAGCGCGTCCCCGAGATCGCCGTCGTCTTCGCGCCACCACAGCAGCACCACGTCGATGACCTCGTCGGCGTCCTCGTCGAGGATGTCCCCGCCGATCTGCTCCTCGATCGCCGCGCGGACGTCGTCGTCGACGTCCTCGTCCCAGCCGATCTCCTGGACCACCATCTCGGGCTTGATGCCGAGCCTCTCGGCGACGCTGCTCTGATCAGCGTCTCCCGCGGCGACCACTGCTTTCACTCCTCCAACTACGACGGAGTGTGGCGTCCAGCACCCTCATCGAGGGTACGGAGGCGCCACACTCGGCGACCCGGTTGCCGATAGCGAACACTGGTAGGGCTCCGCGCGCAACCGTCCACACCGGATCTTTGACAACTCGTGTCGCAGGATACGGCCCGCGACCGGCCCCGCGCGACGGCGTTTCGGGTGCCTCGCGGGACCGGTCTGCCACCCCATCGGGGGGCGTCCCCTAGGGTGGGGAGGAAGAAAACGCGCGCGCGATACACCGCGCGCGGGGAGTGGCTCGACCGGGTCGGCCGATGTTACCGCCAAGTAGCGGTGCGGAAGCCGGGACGGAAGACGACGATGGAGAGTCGTACACCCCCGAGTACGAGCACCACCGGCTGCAACTTTTCGCAAGGAGACCCCTTGGCCCCGCAGAACGACGGCGCCTCCGGCAAGGAGACCCCGGCACGCGTACGCGTCATCCGTGACGGATTGGCGGCGCACCTGCCCGACATCGACCCGGAGGAGACCGCCGAGTGGCTGGACTCCTTCGACGAGGCTCTCGCGAGGGGCGGGCAGCAGCGGGCCAGGTACCTGATGCTGCGCATCCTCGAGCGGGCCCGTGAGCGGAACGTCGGCGTCCCCGCGCTGACCTCGACGGACTACGTCAACACGATCCCCACCGAGAACGAGCCGTGGTTCCCCGGCGACGAGGAGATCGAGCGCCGCTACCGGGCCTACATCCGGTGGAACGCGGCGATCATGGTGCACCGCGCGCAGCGCCCCGGCGTCGGCGTCGGCGGCCACATCTCGACGTACGCGTCCTCGGCCGCGCTGTACGAGGTCGGCTTCAACCACTTCTTCCGCGGCAAGGACCACTCGGGCGGCGGCGACCAGATCTACATCCAGGGCCACGCCTCCCCCGGCATCTACGCCCGCGCGTTCCTCGAGGGCCGCCTGACCGAGTCGCAGCTCGACGGCTTCCGCCAGGAGTTCAGCCACGCCGGCGAGGGCGGCGGCCTGCCGTCGTACCCGCACCCGCGGCTGATGCCGGAGTTCTGGGAGAACCCGACGGTGTCGATGGGCCTCGGTCCGATGAACGCGATCTACCAGGCGCGGTTCAACCGCTACCTGCGCGACCGCGGCATCAAGAACACCGACGACCAGCACGTCTGGGCGTTCCTCGGCGACGGCGAGATGGACGAGGCCGAGTCCCGCGGCCTGATCCACGTCGCGGCCGGCGAGGGCCTCGACAACCTGACCTTCGTGATCAACTGCAACCTGCAGCGGCTCGACGGCCCGGTGCGCGGCAACGGCAAGATCATCCAGGAACTGGAGTCGTACTTCCGCGGCGCCGGCTGGAACGTCATCAAGGTCATCTGGGGCCGCGAGTGGGACTCGCTGCTGCACGCCGACCGCGACGGCGCCCTGGTCAACCTGATGAACGTGACGCCGGACGGCGACTACCAGACGTACAAGGCCAACGACGGTGCCTTCGTCCGGGAGCACTTCTTCGGCCGCGACCCGCGGACGAAGGACCTGGTCAAGGACCTCTCCGACGCCGACATCTGGAACCTCAAGCGCGGCGGCCACGACTACCGCAAGGTGTACGCGGCCTACAAGTCGGCGCTGGAGCACCACGGCCAGCCGACGGTGATCCTGGCCCACACCATCAAGGGCTACGGCCTGGGCCCGGCGTTCGAGGGCCGCAACGCCACGCACCAGATGAAGAAGCTCACCCTCGACGACCTGAAGCTGTTCCGCGACTCGCAGCGGATCCCGATCAGCGACGAGGAGCTCGAGCGCGACCCGAAGCTGCCGCCGTACTACCACCCGGGCGCGAACTCCCCCGAGATCGAGTACCTGATCGGCCGGCGCAAGGCGCTCGGCGGCTTCCTGCCGGAACGCCGTCCGAAGGCCGCCAAGGCGCTGGTCCTGCCCGGCGACAAGGTCTACGAGGGCATCCGGAAGGGCTCGGGCAAGCAGGAGGTCGCCACCACGATGGCGTTCGTCCGGCTGGTCCGCGAGCTGGCGAAGGACTCCGAGATCGGCAAGCGCGTCGTCCCGATCATCCCGGACGAGGCCCGCACCTTCGGCCTCGACTCGATGTTCCCGACGGCCAAGATCTACAACCCGCACGGCCAGACGTACACGTCGGTCGACGCGAGCCTGATGCTGGCCTACAAGGAGTCCGAGAAGGGCCAGCTGCTGCACGAGGGCATCAACGAGGCGGGCTCGACCGCGTCGTTCACCGCCGTCGGCACGTCGTACGCGACGCACGGCGAGCCGATGATCCCGATCTACATCTTCTACTCGATGTTCGGGTTCCAGCGCACCGGTGACGGCCTCTACGCGGCCGCCGACCAGATGGCCCGCGGGTTCGTCCTCGGCGCCACCGCCGGCCGCACCACCCTGACGGGCGAGGGCCTGCAGCACGCCGACGGGCACTCGCTGCTGCTGGCGGCGACCAACCCGGCCGCGGTCGCCTACGACCCGGCGTGGTCGTTCGAGATCGCGCACATCGTGAAGGACGGCCTCCGCCGGATGTACGGCGAGACCGGCCCGGACGGCAACGGCGAGAACGTCTTCTACTACATGACGATCTACAACGAGCCGTACCAGCAGCCCGCCGAGCCGGAGAACCTCGACGTCGACGGCCTGCTGAAGGGTCTGTACAAGTACGCCGACGCCCCCGAGGGCGACGGTCCGGAGGTGCAGATCCTGGTCTCGGGCGTCACGATGCCGGACGCGCTGAAGGCGCAGAAGATGCTGGCCGAGGAGTGGGGCGTGCGGGCCGCGGTGTGGTCGGCGACGTCGTGGACCGAGCTGCGGCGCGAGGCCGTCGAGATCGACCACGACAACCTGCTCTACCCGGGCAGCGAGCCGCGCGTGCCGTACGTCACCGAGGCCCTTTCGGGCTCGAACGGCCCGGTCGTGGCGGTGTCGGACTGGATGCGCGCGGTCCCGGACCTGATCCGCCCGTACGTCCCGACCGACATGCTGACGCTGGGCACGGACGGCTTCGGCTTCTCCGACACCCGCCCCGCCGCGCGGCGGAAGTTCCTGGTCGACGCCGAGTCGATCACGGTCGGCGCCCTGTCGATCCTCGCCAAGCGCGGCGAGGTCGACCAGGCGAAGGTCCTCGAAGCGGCCACGAAGTACCGGCTCGACGACATCGCGGCCGCCGGGCCGCAGACGTCGGACGCCGGGAACGCGTGACCTGGTGCTAGAAAGGACCCGGCAGACATCTGATGTCTGCCGGGTCCTGTTCGCCGTGCAGGCTGTTCAAGGGAGTTGATCAAGGTGACGAAGCGCCGACTGCCGAAACCGGACGAGCTGAAGCAGATCCTGCGGCCGAAGCCGATCGTGCTGAACCCCACCGAACGGCGGCTGGCGAACGCGCACACCATCGCCGACCTGCGGATGGCCGCGCGCAAGCGCACCCCGCGGGCGGCTTTCGACTACACCGACGGCGCGGCCGAGCTCGAAGACAGCCTGCGCCGCGCGCGGCAGGCGTACCGCCGGGTCGAGTTCCACCCGAACGTGCTGCGCGGAGTGTCCGATGTGGACACCACGCGCGAGATCCTCGGCAAGACCTCGGCGCTGCCGTTCGCCTTCGCCCCCACCGGGTTCACGCGGATGATGCAGCACGAAGGCGAGATCGCGGTGGCCCGCGTCGCCGAGCGCAACGGCATCCCGATGGGCCTCTCGACGATGGCGACGACGTCGATCGAGGACCTGGCCGCCGCCGCGCCCGGCGCCCGCAAGTGGTTCCAGCTCTACGTCTGGCGCGACCACGGCGCCGGCGAAGATCTGATGAATCGGGCGTGGGAGAACGGCTTCGACACGCTCATGCTGACCGTGGACACCCCCGTCGGCGGCGCGCGCCTGCGCGACGTCCGCAACGGCCTGACCATCCCGCCGGCGCTGACGCTCAAGACGTTCCTCGACGGCGCGATGCACCCCGCGTGGTGGTTCAACCTGCTCACCACCGAGCCGCTGAACTTCGCTTCGCTCAGCCACTTCGACGGCACGGTCGCCGAGCTGCTGAACAAGCTCTTCGACCCGACGCTGAACTTCGACGACCTCGACTGGGTCCGCCAGACCTGGCCCGGGAAGCTCGTGGTCAAGGGCGTGCAGAACGTCGACGACGCCCGCGACGTCGTGAAGCACGGCGCGGACGCCGTCCTGCTGTCCAACCACGGCGGCCGCCAGCTCGACCGCGCCCCGACGCCGCTGGAGCTGCTGCCCGCGGTGCTGGACGAGGTCCAGGGCGGCGCCGAGGTCTGGATCGACACGGGCATCCTGTCCGGCGGCGACATCGTCGCGGCCATCGCGCGCGGCGCGGACGCGGTGCTGGTCGGCCGCGCGTTCCTGTACGGCCTGATGGCCGGCGGCGAGCGCGGGGTCCAGCGGTGCGTCGACATCCTGCGCACCGAAATGGTCCGCACGATGCAGCTGCTGGGCGTCCGGACGCTCAAGGACCTGACGCCGAGCCACGCGACCCTGCGTTAGACCTGCGCCTGGCCGCCGTCGACGAAGAACTCGACGCCGTTGACGAAGCTCGCCTCGTCGGTGGCCAGGAACAACGCGGCCGCGGCGATCTCCGAAGGGGCGCCGAGGCGGCCCAGCGGGACTTGAGCCGCCATCCCGTCCACGAGCTGCTGCTGCGCGTCCGGCTCGGCGAGGCCGAGCAGGCCCGGGGTGAGCGTCGGCCCGGGGCTCAGCACGTTCACGCGGATCCCCTTGCCCTGCAGGTCGAGCGCCCACGTACGGGCGAAGTTGCGCACTGCGGCCTTCGTCGAGGCGTAGATGCTCATGCCCGGCGCCACTCGCGTCGACGTCGTCGAGCCGGTGATGATGATCGACGCCTTCTCGTTCAGCAGCGGCAAGGCTTTCTGCACGGTGAACAGCACGCCCTTGACGTTCGTGCCGAAGGTCGCGTCGAACTGCTCCTCGGTGATCTCGCCCAGCGGGGCCGAAACGCCGCCGCCGGAGTTGGCCACCACGACGTCCAGGCCGCGGCCGCGCTCGGCGATCGCGCGGTAGACCTCGTCGAGGTCGGCGAGGTTCGAGGAGTCGGCGCGGATCGCCTGCACCGAGCCGCCGATCTCGGCGACGGCGTCGTCGAGCACCTCCTTGCGCCGCCCGGTGATGACGACATGGGCGCCTTCGGCCGCGAAGCGCTTGGCGATGCCCAGGCCGATGCCGGTTCCGCCGCCGGTCACGAGCGCTGTCTTGTTCTCCAGGTTCACGATGCCCTCCGAGTTCTTGACTATCTCGTCCAGAACCTACGCCGTTCTGGACGAGATAGTCAAGAATGCCTATCCTGGAGTCATGGCCAGACCTCGGAGCTTCGACGAAGGCGCGGTCCTGCGCACGGCGCGGGACCGGTTCTGGTCGACCGGCTACGCGGGTACGAAGATCGACGACATCGCCGCCGCGACCGGACTCGGCAAGGGCAGCCTCTACGGCGCCTTCGGCGACAAGCACGCCCTCTTCGTTCGCGTCTTCGACGACCACTGCGCCACCGCGGTCGAGGGCGCGCGGCGCAGGCTCGAAGGCCCCGACAGCGAGGCCTACGAGCGGCTGCGCGACTACGTCCTGGCCGACGCCGAAGCCGTCATCGCCGACGACATCCACCGGGGCTGCCTCATCGCGAAGGCCGCGGCCGAATGCGCCGAGCACGACGCCGAGATCGCGGCGCGCGCCCGGCAGGCGTTCCGCGAGCTGAACGCCATGCTGACGGCCTGCGTCGCGGCCGCTCAGCGCGCGGGCGACATCGCCGAGGGCCACGACCCGGCCCGGCTGGCCGGCCTCCTCCTCGCGACCATGCGCGGCATCGAAGCCCTGGGCAAGGGCGGCTGCGACCGGGCCGACCTGCGCGGCATCGCCGAAACCGCCCTGGCCGTGCTGCCGGTCACCAGCTGACCCGTTGGGCCAACCGGTCTCAAGTTCTTGACGGACCGACCGGTTTGTGACGAAGATCTCGGGCACCCCGCCGAAAGGCCGTTTTCGCATCGTGGAAAACGGAGGTCGCCCGTGTTCGTGCAGAACCTGACTCCCCTCGGTTCACTCGGTCTGTCGGCGCTCGTCGCCGTGCTGCCGCTCGCCACCGTCCTCGTCCTCCTCGGCGTCGTCCGGATGCGGGCGCACCACGCCGCCCTCATCGGGCTGCTCGTCGCGCTCGTCGTCGGGATCGCCGCCTACGGCATGCCGGTCGTGCAGGCCATCTCCGGCGCGTTGTCGGGCGCCGCGTTCGGGCTGTGGCCGATCATGTGGATCGTCGTCAACGCGCTGTGGATCTACCGGCTGACCGTGCGGACCGGGCACTTCGACGTCCTGCGCCGCTCGTTCGGCCGGGTCTCCGACGACCCGCGGATCCAGGCGCTGATCATCGCCTTCTGCTTCGGCGCGCTCATGGAGGCCCTCGCCGGCTTCGGGGCGCCGGTCGCGATCAGCGCCGTCATGCTGGTGGCCGTCGGCTTCCACCCGGTGAAGGCCGCCGTCGTCGCGCTCGTCGCGAACACCGCGCCGGTCGCGTTCGGCGCGATGGGCACGCCCGTCGTCACGCTCGCGCAGGTCACCGGCCTGCCGCTGCAGGACGTCTCCTCGATCGTCGGCCGCCAGACGCCGCTGCTCGCGCTGGTCGTCCCGCTGCTGCTGGTGATCATCGTGGACGGCAAGCGCGGCCTGAAGGACACCTGGCTGCCCGCGCTGGTCTGCGGGGTCGCGTTCGGGCTCGTGCAGTTCCTCGCGTCCAACTTCGTGGCGCCGCAGCTGGCCGACATCGGGGCCTCGCTCGCGGGCGCCGCCGCGCTGGTCGCGCTCCCCCAGACCCGCCGCCCGGTGACCGAAGCCGTCCGGATCAGCATCGGCACCGGCGGGACGGCGACCGAAGAAGCGCCGCCGGAAGACTCCCGCAACGACGTCGTCAAGGCCTACCTGCCCTACGCGTTGATCATCGTGATCTTCTCCTTGGCCGTGCTGCCGCCGATCAAGAAGCTGCTGGACAAGGCGACCTGGAAATTCCCCTGGCCCGGCCTGAACGTCGCGGGGCCG
Organism: Amycolatopsis sp. NPDC114478; assembly: GCF_055633805.1. Classification (NCBI taxonomy): domain Bacteria; kingdom Bacillati; phylum Actinomycetota; class Actinomycetes; order Pseudonocardiales; family Pseudonocardiaceae; genus Amycolatopsis; species Amycolatopsis sp. NPDC114478. Next base: position 30,030 of record NZ_JBVKDO010000006.1, read on the forward strand.
AACGGGAAACCGGTGTCCGGCAACACGTTCTCGCTGCCGTTCCTCAACACCGGCGGCACGCTCGTGTTGCTGGCCGGCCTCATCACGGCGGCGGTCCTGGCCGTCTCGGCGAGCGGCGCCGCGCAGGAGTGGCTGGCGACGGTCAAGGAGCTGCGGTTCGCGATCCTCACCGTCACCAGCGTGCTCGCGCTCGCCTACGTGATGAACCTGTCCGGCCAGACGTCGACGATCGGCACGTTCATCGCGGCCGCCGGCGCCGGCCTGGCGTTCCTGTCCCCGGTGCTGGGCTGGTTCGGCGTCGCCGTTTCGGGCTCGGACACCTCGGCGAACGCGCTGTTCGGCGCGCTGCAGGTGACGGCGGCGAACAAGACCGGTCTGGCCGCGGACCTCTTGGCCGCGGCCAACAGCTCCGGCGGCGTCCTCGGCAAGATGGTCTCGCCGCAGAACCTCACGATCGCCTGCGTGGCGGCGAACCTGCCCGGTGAGGAGGGCAAGCTGCTGCGGAAGGTGCTGCCGTGGAGCGTGGGGCTGCTGCTGGTGATGTGCCTGATCGTGCTCGGGCAGAGCACGGCGGTGCTCAGCTGGATGCTGCCATGACCCGTTGGCCGGCGACGCGCTTGGCCGAGCGGTTCCAGCTCCACCAGCCGTGGATGACGAGCCCGGCGAAGACGATGTAGATCGCGGCCGAGAAGTACAGCCCGGACGAGATCTGCAGCGGCACGCCGATCGCGTCGACGACCAGCCAGACCAGCCAGAACTCGACCAGCCCGGCGCCCTGCGCCCCGAAGGCGACGAGGGTGCCGACGAAGATGGCGGCGTCCGGCCACGGCGCCCAGGAGGCGTTCAGCGCGTCCAGGACCAGGGCCATCACGGTGGTGCCGGCGACGAAGGCGCCGAACATGGCCAGCCGTTCGGCGAGCCGGCCCTGCCGGACGACGACGCCGAACACCGGGTCCTGGCGGCGGGTCCAGGCCCACCAGCCGTAGACGGAGATGGCGAGGATGGCGACCTGGCGGGCGGCGAGCCCGCCGAGGTGCGCGGAGGCGTAGACGGCGAACAGCAGCACGGTGGCCCCGACCTGCACGGGCCACGTCCACAAGGTGCGACGCTGCGCGAGGAACACGACGGCGAGCGCGAACACCTGCCCGGCGAGCTCCGCGATCGAGATCCACTGACCGAGCACCGTGATTCCGTGGTGCAGCAGGAAATCCACCTGACGCCCCTTTCGTCCTACGGCATCAAACATGCTCCGGCGGGGGTGAATTCCCTAGAGACTGTGAGCCGCGGAACATCCCACTTCGTGGACGTCGCCGAGGCGGAGCGTCCCGCCGCGGACGACCCGGGTCTGGACACCGAAGCGGGGCTTCGTCGTGGTGCGGGACGTCGGCTTCCTTCACCAGCTTGACGCCGGGACGTCGCCGTCGTAGCGCGCGGCGAACTCGTGCAGGCCGGGCATCCGCCGGAACCGGCGGGAGTTCTTGCCGCTGCCGAGCTTGCCCTCGGGATCGCGGACGGCGTACCGGCGGTCGCCGCGACGACCCCCGTCGCCCCAGCGCAACGGCGGGGCGGGCCCGGCGGCTTCCTCGTCCGCCGGGCCCGCCCCGCCCATCCGCTCCGCTCAGAGCTGGGGACGCGGGGTGCCGGCCGGCGGGGTCGGCGTGTTGTCCGCGCCGACCGTCGTGCGCGGACGCTCGCTCGTGCCCATCTCACCGGTCCGCTGCTGCGGCGTCTCGAGCTGGTGCTCCATGTTCGCCATCCAGCCGCGCCAGCGGTCCTGCGCCGGCTTGATCAGGCCGCCGCCGAAGCCGACCACGATCACGCCGCCGATCGTCGCGAGCACCGCGATCAGCACCGGGCCGGTGATCGCCGTCGCGATGTTCACCTGGCCGAGCGCCGCGATGATGCCGAACGCCATGATCAGCCAGTAAGCGCCCAGCGACAGCGGCCGCGCCGCGCCCCGGCCGGACAACGCCGACGCGACGACGTCACGCACGACCTTCGCGATGGCCGCGGCGACCACGACGAGCACCAGCGCGACCACGATCCGCGGCAGGAACGCGATGATGTCGTTGAGCAGCTGGCTCACCGGGTTCGTCGGCCCGAATACGCCGAACGCCAGCTGCAGCGCGATCAGCAGGATGAAGTAGTAGACCAATTTGACGAGGATGCCCGTCGCGTCGATCTTCTGCTGCCCGATCTTCCCGCTCAGCCCGGTCCGCTCGACGAGTTTCCCGAAACCGGCTTTCCCGAGCACGAGCGCCAGGCCTTTGGACACCGCTTTCGCGATCAACCAGCCGATCAGCAGGATGATCAGGAACCCCACGAGTTTCGGGACGAACGTGGCCACCATGTTCCACGCCTGCCCGAGCCCGTCCTTCAGTTGCTCGCCCATATCGACTCCCTCCACGGATTTGCACCGGATCGTCGATCAAGTACCCAGGGGCGGCAACTCGTGCGCCCCACGATCGAGTGAGACGACTGGCGCGCGAAGATCACCCTTGGCCATACTGGAATCACCGGTGGGGACCGGGGAGACGAGGCCGTCCGGCGCAGCGAAAACCGCTCGCGCCGGGCGGCCTCGAGCATTTACCAGGCCAATAAGACCGGCCCCCGGACACCGGGTGTCCGAGGGCCGGGTGAACGTTCGGCGAACGTCAGGCGGCGCGCAGCGCGTCGCGCAGTTTCACCTTCGCGCCGGTGCGCATCACCGCATTCCGGTAGATCCGCGCGGCCAGCCAGATCAATCCCGGAATCATCAGCACCACCAGCACCACCGACAGCGCGGCTTCCCACACCGGAACACCGCCCATCGCCAGCCGGATCGGCATCAGCGTCGGCGCGAACACCGGAATCACGGAAAGCACCTCGACGAACGTGCTGCCCGGGTTCGACGGCAGCACCGAAATACCGATCACGTACCCGGCGATCACGAACATCAGCGCCGGCATCGTCGCGCCGCCGACGTCCTCCTGCCGCGAAACCAGCGCGCCCAGCGCGGCGAACACGATCGAGTACATGAAGAACCCGAGCAGGTACCAGACGATCAGCCACACGACGGTCCCGACCGCCGACGACAGCGACAGGTCCGGCAGCGCCCCGGTCGCCGTCACGGTGACCAGGCCGCCCACGCCGATCACGAGCATCTGGATCAGTCCCACCACGCCGATGCCGAGCACCTTCCCGGCCATCAGCTGCCACGGCTTGATCGTCGACAGCAGCAGCTCCACGACCCGGGAAGTCTTCTCCTCGACGACGCCCTGCGCGACGCTCTGGCCGTTGATCATCAGGGAGAGGTAGATGAGGATGCCCGCGGCGATGCCCAGCCCGAGCTGCGCGCCGTTGTAGGGGTACGGCTCTTCCAGAGGCGGGTCTTCGACGAACTTCGCCGCCGCGACGGCACTCTCGAACCGCGCCGGGTTCCCGCCCAGCGCGGTGATCTGCTGGTCGAGCGCGGCCTGGCGGGCCACCAGCTGCAGGACGTTCGCGAGCTTGCCGTCGAGGTCCTTCTTGACCTGGACGTGCACGCTCTTGCCGTCGCCGGTGAGCAGCGCGTCGAGCGAACCGTCGGCCAGCTTCGCGCGCCCGGTCGCCTCGTCGGCGACCTGCGTGGTCTCGATCTTCTCACCGACGGCCTGCCCGGACGCCTTCAGCGGCGCCGAAAACCCGGCGGTGGCCGCGGTGAAGCCGACCTTCGCGTCGGCACCGCTCCCGCCGGAGAGCAGCTTGAGCAGCACGATGCCGACCACGATCAGCAGCAGCATGACGACCGTGGCGACGCGGAACGCCTTCGACTTCACGCGGGTGGTGATCTCGCGGGAGGCGACCAGCCCCACCGCGGAAAGCGGGCTCATCCCGACGTCCGGGACCGGGGCGCTCATGCGGGAACCTCCTGGTGGGTGACGACGGAACGGAACAGCTCCGTCAGCGACGGCTGCTCACGGGCGAACTCGCGGACCGGCCCGGTGGCCAGCGCGGCCTTGAGCACGGCCTGGTCGTCGGCGCCGTCGCCCAGCTCGAGCTCGGTCACCGGGCCCTTCCGGCCGAGCACCGTCACCCCGGGCAGGCCGTCGGCCCAGCCGTCACCGGCTTCCGGGACGTCGACCCGCAGCCGGACGGCGCCGCCGGCCCGCAGGTCGTCGACGGTGCCGAGGGCGACCATCTGTCCACTCCGGACGATCCCGACCCGGTCGCAGAGCCGCTCCACCAGGTCGAGCTGGTGGCTGGAGAACACGACCGGCACGCCCTCGGCGGCCTTTTCCTTGAGCACCTGGCTCATCACGTCGACCGCGACCGGGTCGAGGCCGGAGAACGGCTCGTCGAGCACCAGGATCCGCGGCTCGTGCACCAGTGCCGCGGCCAGCTGGACGCGCTGCTGGTTGCCGAGGGACAGCTTCTGCACCTCGTCGTCGCGGCGCCCGGCGACGCCGAGCCGTTCGGTCCACTTCTCCGCCGACTTCCGCGCGTCGGCGGCGGGCATGCCGTGCAGCCGCGCGAGGTACGTCAGCTGCTCGGCCACCTTCATCCGCGGGTAAAGCCCGCGTTCTTCGGGCATGTACCCGATGTGGCGGCGCGTTTCGTGCGTCACCGGCTCGCCTTCGTAGCGGACTTCGCCGCCGTCGGCGGAAAGGACGCCGAGCGCGATGCGCATGGTCGTGGTCTTCCCGGCGCCGTTGCTCCCGACGAAGCCGAAAAGCTCGCCGGGCCGGACGTCGAACGTCATTTCCCGCAACGCGACCACGTCGCCGTAGCGTTTGGAGACCCTGTCGATCTCTAAACCGGTCATTCCGGTTCCCCCGTTCATCCCTGGCTCCCCCGCCCGCGATCCTAGGCACTCCCTACACGCATCGCCTACCACCGGGCGTTGCCACCAGCGGCTACGAAAGTTGCGAAGCACGTAGGATCGCGTCCGCCATGGATGGAACCACCGCCCCGCGCCGGGTGCCGAAGCACCACGGACTCTCCGCGAAGACGCTTCGGCGGCTGGAGCACGCGTCCGGCAGCCTGGCGAGCGCGAGCATCGCGGTGATGGAGCGGCGGCTGACGTGGTTCGCCCGGCTGCCCGCCGACCAGCGCGCGAGCGTCCTGCTGATCACCCAGGCGGGCGCCGCGGGCTTCGTCGACTGGCTGCGGGACTCGAAGGAGGCCCTGCAGCTGACGACCGAGGCGTTCCGCGACGCGCCGGCCGAGCTGTCCCGCTGGGTCAGCCTGCGCCAGGCCGTCGGCATGGTGCGCCTGGCCATCGAGGTCTTCGAGGAGCAGCTGCCGGAGTTCGCCGCGAACGAGGCCGAACGCGCGGCGCTGATCGAGGGAATCCTGCGCTACGGCCGGGAAATCGCGTTCGCGGCGGCGAACTCGTACGCGGCGGCGGCGGAGGCGCGCGGCGCGTGGGACGCCCGGCTGGAGGCCTTGGTCGTCGACGGGATCGTCCGTGGCGACGCCGAGGAGTCCGTGCTGTCCCGGGCGACGGCGCTGGGCTGGGAGCCGGGCGCGGCGGCGACCGTGCTGGTCGGCAACCCGCCGTCGGAGGACCCGCCGACGGTGGTGTTCGAGGTCCGCAGCCGCGCGGCCCGCGTCGGCCGCCCGGTGCTGCTGTCGGTGCAGGGCTCCCGGCTGGTGGTCGTGGTCGGCGGCCCGACCGAGGGCGGGCCGAAGGAACGCGAAATCCTCGCGCGGATGTCGGTGGCGTTCGCCGACGGTCCCGTGGTGGCCGGCCCGACGGTGCCGACCCTGGCCGAGGCGCACCACAGCTCGACCGAGGCGTTGTCGGGGCTGCGTGCGGTCGTCGGCTGGCCGGGCGCGCCCCGCCCGGTCCGCTCGGCGGACCTGCTGCCGGAGCGGGCGCTGTCCGGCGACGCCGAGGCCGAACGCCTGCTGGTCGACACGATCGCGCGGCCGCTGGAGGAGGCGGGCCCGACGCTGCAGCGCACGGTCGAGGCCTACCTCGAGAGCGGCGGCGTGCTGGAGACGTGCGCGAAGACGCTGTTCGTCCACCCGAACACGGTCCGCTACCGCCTGCGCAAGGCGGCGGACTTGACGGGCTGCCAGCCGACGGATCCGCGGGACGCGCTGGTGCTCAGGATCGCCTTGACCGTGGGCCGGCTGGCGCGGGCCCGCGGCCTCTGGTGACCCGCAGGTGTCGAGAACGGGCCACCGGCTCCGTCCCCGGCGCGGAAGCGGCCACGAGGGCCGCGCGGGACGGGAGTGAACCCATGGCGATCCAGCGGCTGGACAACGTCGGCATCGTGGTCGAGGACCTGGCGGCCGCCGTCGCCTTCTTCGTCGAACTCGGCCTGGAGCTCGAGGGCGAGGCCACGGTCGAAGGGCCGTCGGTGGACAGCCTCGTCGCCCTGGCCGGCGTCCGGTGCGACCTCGCCGTGGTGCGCACTCCGGACGGCCACGGCCGGCTCGAGCTGATGAAGTTCCGCAGCCCGGCCTCCCCCGCCGCCGGGCCGGCCCAGCCGGTCAACGCCTTCGGGATCCGCCGCGTCATGTTCGCCGTCGACGACCTCGACGACGTCGTCGCCCGGCTGCGCCCGCACGGCGCGGAGCTCCTCGGCGAGCTCGTGCGGTACGGGGACAGCCACCGGCTCGCCTACGTCCGCGGCCCCGAGGGCCTCATCGTCGCGCTCGCCGAGCAAGTGGGCTGAGAGTCCTTCCCGAGACGGGCGTCACGTGATGGACTTAACAGCGAAAGGTGATTGAACCCGACAAGGCATCCGGGTTACGCGCGAGCTTCTCCGGCGCGTCTTTGGAGGGTTCCGACAAAGACGTCGCACAGACACTGTGAGCGTCGGCATCACGCCGAGGCACCGCGAACGTGTTGTCTTGAAGGGTGACAGCAGCAGTCCTCGCTCCCGGTCAGGGGTCCCAGGCCCCCGGTATGTTCACGCCCTGGCTCGACCTCGACGGCGCGCGCGAGCGCGTCGCCCGGTGGTCCGAGCGCGCGGGCCTCGACCTGCTCCGCCTGGGTACCGAGGCGGACGCCGACGAGATCCAGGACACCGCCGTCGCGCAGCCGCTGATCGTCGCGCTGTCGCTGCTCACCTTCGAGCACCTCCAGGCCACCGCGCCGCTCCCCGCGGACGCGCCGGTCGCCGGGCACTCCGTCGGCGAGCTCGCCGCGGCCGCGATCGCCGGGGTGCTCGAGCCCGAAGACGCCGTCGCGCTGGCCGCCGTCCGGGGCGCCGAGATGGCGAAGGCGTGCGCGCTGGAACCGACGTCGATGGCCGCGGTCATGCTCGGGGACCCCGAGCAGGTCGTCGCGTGGCTCGAAGAGCAGGGCCTGACCGCCGCGAACCGCAACGGAGCGGGGCAGATCGTCGCCTCCGGTGCCGCCGACGCCATCGCGAAGATCGTCGCCGAGCCCCTGGAAGGCACGAAGATCCGCGCCCTCAAGGTCGCCGGCGCGTTCCACACGCAGTACATGGCACCGGCCGAGGAGGCGCTGCGCGCCCACGCCGCCGAGCTGACCCCGGCCGACCCGACGCGCCCGCTGCTGTCGAACGCCGACGGCGCGGTCGTCACCAGCGGCGCCGAGTACCTGGACCGCCTGGTCGCGCAGGTCACCCGGTCGGTCCGCTGGGACCTGACGATGGACGGCCTGGTCTCCCTCGGCGTCACCCGCACCGTCGAACTCGCGCCCGCGGGCACGCTGACCGGCCTGGTCAAGCGGCAGCTCAAGGGCGTCGTCACCACTACCACCGCGCTGAAGACGCCGGCCGAGCTGGCCGCGCTGCGCCAGGAGGACGCCTCGTGACCGATCGACCCACCCTGAGCCTCAACCCCGGCTCCCGCGGCAGCCGCGTGCTGGGCATCGGCAGCGCGCAGCCGGACAAGGTCGTCACCAACGACGACCTGTCGCAGATCATGGACACCAACGACCAGTGGATCCGCGACCGCGTCGGCATCATCGAGCGCCGGTTCGCGGAGAAGGACGAGTCGCTCACCGACTTCGCTGTCGCCGCCGGCACCGCCGCGCTGGCCGACGCCGGGGTCGCCCCGTCCGAAGTGGACACGGTGATCCTGCCGAACTGCACCATGCCGACGCTGATCCCGAACGCCGCCGCCCAGGTCGCGGCGCGGATCGGCATCCCCAGCCCCGGCGCGTTCGACCTCAACGCCGCGTGCGCCGGGTTCTGCTACGGCCTCGGCGTCGCCTCCGACCTCATCCGGGCCGGCTCGGCGAAGAAGGTCCTGGTCATCGGCGCGGAGAAGCTCACCGACTCGGTCGACCCGGTCGACCGCGCCAACGCGATCATCTTCGCCGACGGCGCGGGCGCCGCGGTCGTCGGCGCGGCCGACGAGCCGGGCATCGGCCCGGTCACCTGGGGCAGCGCGGGCGACCTGGTCGACCTGATCTACATGCGCGACGACAAGTACATCTACCAGGAGGGCCAGTCGGTCTTCCGGTGGGCGACCACGAAGATCGCGCCGATCGCGATGCAGGCGCTGGAGGCCGCCGGGCTCAAGCCGTCCGATGTGGACGTGCTGATCCCGCACCAGGCCAACCTGCGCATCGTCGAGGCGATCGCGAAGAAGCTCCGGGCCAACGGCGCCCGCGAGGACATGGTCGTCGCCGACGACATCAAGTACTCCGGCAACACCTCGTCGGCGTCCATCCCCCTCGCGCTGGACCACATGCGCAAGGCCGGGACGGCGAAGCCCGGCGACGTGGTGCTGGCGGTCGGGTTCGGCGCGGGCCTGTCCTACGCCGGGCAGGCGTTCGTCTGCCCCTGATCACCGTTACGCTCCCCGCGGGCATTCGCCCGAGGGCAACAGACCCACAGTAAGACCGAGAAGGGAACTACCCCATGGCTGACAACGCTGAGATCCTCGCCGGCCTCGCCGAGATCGTCGAAGAGGTGGCCGGTGTGGCTCAGGACGACGTCACCGCCGAGAAGTCGTTCGTGGACGACCTGGACATCGACTCGCTGTCGATGGTCGAGATCGCCGTGCAGGCCGAGGACAAGTTCGGCGTCAAGATCCCGGACGACGAGCTCGCCAACCTCAAGACCGTGGGCGACGCGGTGAACTACGTGTCGGCCAACTCGAAGTAAGTCCTCTTCCCTCCTTGAGGAGACTCCCATGAGCAACATCGACGTCGTGATCACCGGTCTCGGCGCCACCACACCGCTCGGCGGGGACGTCACGTCCACCTGGGACGGTCTGCTGGCCGGACGGAGCGGGATCCGGACGATCGAGGCCGACTGGGTCGAGGAGCTGCAGCTGCCGGTCAAGATCGGCGGCCAGCTGGCCGTCGACCCCAGCGAGGTCCTGCCGCGGGTGCAGGCCCGCCGGATGGACCGCTGCGAGCAGGTCGCGCTGATCGCCGCCCGCCAGGCGTGGGCCGACGCCGGGTACTCGGAGCCGACCGACGAGCACACCGACGTGGACCCCGACCGCCTCGGCGTGTCGATCGGGACGGGTGTCGGCGGTCCGGTCACCCTGCTCACCCAGAACGATCTGTTGCACCAGCAGGGTCTCCGCAAGGTGTCGCCGCTGACCGTGCCGATGCTGATGCCGAACGGCCCGGCCGCGCACGTGGGCATCGACCTGAAGGCGCGGGCCGGGGTGCACTCCCCGGCCTCGGCCTGCGCTTCGGGTGCCGAGGGCATCGCGAGCGGGGTGGAGATGATCCGCTCCGGCCGCGCCGACGTCGTGATCGCGGGGGGCGCCGAAGCGTGCATCCACCCGATCACGCTGGCCGGCTTCGCCCAGGCCCGCACCGTGTCCACCCGCAACGACGACCCGGCGAGCGCGTCGCGGCCGTTCGACGCGAGCCGGGACGGCTTCGTCCTCGGCGAGGGCTCCGGCGTAGTCATCCTGGAGCGCGCCGACCAGGCGAAGGCCCGCGGGGCGCGCATCTACGCGACGATCGCCGGGCACGGCATCACCTCGGACGCCTACCACATCACCGGCAACCACCCCGAGGGTCTCGGGCAGATCGCCGCGATGCGCGCGGCGATGAAGATGGCCGGCGTCACCCCCGCGGACGTCGGGCACGTGAACGCCCACGCGACGTCCACTGTGGTCGGCGACATCGGCGAGGCTGCGGCGATCCGCAACGCGGTCGGGGAACACCCGGTCGTGACGGCGCCGAAGGGCGCGCTCGGTCACCTCGTCGGCGGCGCCGGCGCGGTCGAGGGGATCATCACGATCCTCTCGCTGTACCACGGCATCGTGCCGGCCACCCTGAACCTGACCGACCTGGACCCGCGGGTGCAGCTGGACGTCGTTTCGGGTGAGGCGCGCAAGGTCGAGCTGACCGCCGCGCTCAGCAACTCGTTCGGCTTCGGCGGGCACAACACCGCGCTGCTGTTCACCCCGGCGGCCTGATCGTCCACCGCTGAAAAAGGGGCCCGGCTTCGGCCGGGCCCCTTTTTCAGCACTTCTCGTGCTCGGGTGTCGGACCGGGGTCGACGGTGTCGATCTTCAGGCCGGGCTTCTCCTGGACCACCGGCAGGACGAGCCGCCATTTGATGCACGTCTCCGGGAAGAAGTCCGGGGCGTCGGCTTTTTCCTGCCTGCTGGTGAAGGCGACCAGGACCCGCAGCGACCCGCCGGCGCCGCGCTCGATCCGGTAGACGAGGGGGTCGGAGTCCCTTGTGGACTTGACGCCGGTCTTCCACTCATTGGCCGACTGCTGGGCGGCCCGCTTTGTGCTGACGGCCTGCAGCCACAGCGAGTACTGCTTGCCGTTGATGGCGTCGAAGTACGTTTTGAGGAGCTCGCTCACGGCCTCGGCCTGCGGGTGGTGCCTCGCGTCGTCGGTCATCCGGACGACGCCCGCCGCGGCGGGCGCACCACTGCTGGCGGCCGACGACGTGGCCGAGGCGGCCGTGGATTCGTCGGCGGACCGGTCGGGCCGGCGGTAGACCTCGCGGGCGAGCAGGCCGGCCCCGACGGTCACGGAAAGCACCACGACCACGACGGGCACCAGCCAGCGCTGACGGGAGCTGGGGACGGGGGCGGTCACCCTCCAGAGCGTACCGGCCCGGCCCGGACGCCCGGCCGTCCTGGTCCCCGTGAACGCACGCGGGCGGCCCGGCGCGCCCGGGATCACCCGGGGTCGCGCCGGACCGCCCGTGCGAAGCCTTCTGCCGTCAGCCGACCTGGTGGAGCCAGGTCACCGGGGCGCCGTCGCCGGCGTGGCGGTAGGGCTCGAGCGCCTCGTCCCAGCTCGCGGCGAGGAGCTCGTCGAGCTTGTGCGCGAGGGTCTCACCCCCGCGGGTCATGGCCACGAGGGCGCGCAGCTGGTCCTCACCCACCACGATGTCGCCGTTGGCGCTCGTTCTCCCGTGCCACAGGCCGAGGCCGGGCGCGAAGCAGAACCGTTCGCCGTCGACGCCCGCGCTGGGCTCTTCGGTGACCTCGAACCGAATCATCGGCCACGCCTTGAGCGCGGCCGCCAGTTTGGCGCCGGTGCCCGCGGGCGCGCGCCAGCCGCATTCGGCGCGAAGCTGACCCGGACTGGCCGGCTGCGCCGTCCACTTCAGGTCAACGCGGGCACCCAGGGTGCCCGAAATAGCCCACTCGACGTGCGGACACACCGCAGACGGCGACGAGTGGACGTACACCACACCTCGGGTGCTGCCACGGGTGCTCACTGCTACCTCCGCTTGTTGCTCGACGAGGGACGTCTTCCCCTACGCCCTGACTCGAGCTGCGGAACGGCTTCAGTGCGGCTCCCGAATGCCGCCTCCGATGCGTTGTAGCACATTCTGCACCCCAACCGTGCTGTTTGGCCACACGAACACCACAAGTCACCCGGGGCACCACTTTCGGAGGGCACCCGGCCGCGTCGTCCCCGTGTCGCGCCGGGGATTCGGCCGGGCGCGCTAGCGTGATGACCCGGAACGACGAGCAGGGAGGGGTTTCGGTGCGACTGGTGCGCCTGGAGCGGCAGCAGTCCCGGGTCGCCGACGACGTCCGGGCGGCGCTGGCGTCCCTGGGCCGCGGCAGCACCGTGATCGGCGGGATCGCCCTGGTGGGCGTCGGCTCGGTGACCGAGCGCCCGATCGAGGCGGTGGTCCTGCTCCCCCACGGGGTGATCATCGTGATCGGCGTGGACCTCCCGGACCCGGCCCTGCGCCTGGAGGCTCCCCTGGGCGCCGAGTGGAAGGCGGACGGCTGGCCCCTGGTGGCCGACGACGACGCGATCAACCCGGCGACCGAGGCATTGGACGTATCGCAGGCGTGCGAGCGGCGGATCGCTTCCCTGGTCCCGGGAACGGGCCCGGTGGGGACGATAGTCGCGGTAGGACCGTACGTGGAGACGGTCGACCAGCCGGCCTCGGACCTGGCAGGGCCGGTGAGGGTGTTGCACCCGACCCCGACGACGATGCTGGCGGCAACGGTGTCGTTGGCAACCGCGCACCGGCCCCGGTCGGTGGACCAGGTGCGGGCGTTGATCCGGGGGCTGGCACCGGAGGCACCGGAGTTTTCGGACGAGGTGCTGTTGGGGGAGGGATTCAGCAGGTTCACGGACGATTCGCCACCGGAGTCCCTTTGGGACAGTGCGCCGGTGGTGCCCACCCAGCCGAGTGCGGCTGGGGCTGCGAGCCCGGTCGGCCCCGGTCCGGCCGCGGCCTTCACCACCACCTCGCCTGAAGCGAGCGCGGGCCCAGCCACCCCAAGCCCGGCAACATCGGCCGAGCCAGCTTCTTCGGCTTCGGGCTCGGCCGAACAAGGCTCCCCCGCCGACGATTCGACTGCCGCACGCCCCGCCGAGCCGATCCCGCCCGCGGCGGGCTCGGCCGAGCCGAGTTCGCCTGGCGGAGATTCGCCTGCAGCGACTCCCTCCCAGCAGACATCGCCCACCGCGGGTTCGGCCCAGCCGAGTTCCGCTGCCGAGCTGACCTCACCTGCCGCGAACTCAGCCGAGCCGAGTTCGGCGACTGTGGGCAACCCCGTTTGGCACACCAAAACTCCGCTCCCCGCCGAAGCCGGACCGGCGCCATCACCCGCCGAGGACTCGGCGCCCGCCGCCGGGTCCTCGGCGGAAGCCGATCTCGACTCGGCTTCGCCGAGTTCCAGCGCCGAGGCTTCGCCCCTGTCCGCGGACTCCGAGCGCACCGAAGCGCTCCCGCCCACAGAGGACTCCGAGCGCACCGAAAAGCTCCCGGCGCCAGAGGACTCCGAACGCACCGAGAAGCTCCCGCCCCCCGCAGACCCGGACCGCACCGAAAAGCTCCCCTCGCCTGCGCAGCACGCCCCCGTTCTCCCGCTGTTCCCGGGCGTCGCCGTGCCGCCGCAGCCGGTCCGGCCGGGCGATCTCGCCGCCGACACCGAGCGAACCGAGAACCTCACGACCGCACCCGGGGCAACCGTCCCGCGGCCGACCACCCCAGAGCGGCCCAACCAGACCGAGCCGAGCCGAACCTCAACCGAGCCGGAGCGGCCCACCCCGACCGAACCGGCCCGAACCTCAACCGACCCGGAACGTCCCAACCAGACCGAACCAGCCCGAACCTCAACCGAGCCGCAGCGCTCCAACCAGGCCGAGCCGGCCCGAACCTCAACCGACCCGGAACAGCCCAACCACACCCAACCAGCCCGAACCTCAACCGAGCCAGAACGCCCCAGCCACACCCAACCGACCCCACCGGCCAGTCCCCAAGCCGCCCAGCCACAGCCCCCGGCGGACTCACCCCCCTTCCCCACCCCACGCCCCACCCCGCGCGAAACCGTCCCCACCTCGAAGACCGTCCGCTGGATCCCCCTGGCCGCGATCGGACTGCTCATCGCCCTGGTCGTCGCCGCTGTTGCCGTTGCCACCTCCGGTGATGACACCGCCTCCGCTCCGACCGGCCCTCCCACCCCCGCGACCCAGCCTCCGCCGCAGACCAGCACCCCCGTCGCGCAGAGCCTGCAGTTCTCGCTGCGCGCCGCCGATCACGATCAGCGGTGCGCTTCGCACGCCTTCGGCGACGCTCAAGCCAGCCTGCAGCAGACCAGCTGCTCCGGCGTCCGGCGCGCGTCCTACGCCGCCGACGTCGATGGGCGGGGTGCCGCCGTCACCATCGGGATCGTCGACTTCCCCGATGCCGCCCAGGCCGCCGCCTTCAAGGCCGTTGCCGACACCCCCGGCGGGGGCGGCGTGCTCGACCTCGCGACCGAGACCGGCAAATGGGGCGCCACGCCCGCGCCGCGCTTCGAGAACGCCGCCTACGCCTCCAAGGTCGAAGGCACGTCCGTGCGGCTCGTCCAGGCCGTCTGGGCGCCGGGACCGTCCACTCCGGACGATCCCGGCCTCACCCGGGCCGTGCAGGCCGCCCTCGACCTGCCCGCCCAGTAGCTCAGAGCCCGTACGCCTCCAGCAGCCGCAGCCACACCTCGCTGATCGTCGGGAATGACGGCACCGCGTGCCACAGCCGGTCCAGCGGCACCTCCCCGACGATCGCGATCGTCGCCGAGTGCAGCAGCTCCGAGACGTCCTGGCCGACGAACGTCACACCCAGCAGGACGTTCCGCTCGGTGTCGACGACGATCCGCGCCTTGCCCGTGTAGCCGTCCGCGTGCAGCGACGAGCCCGCCACCGCGATGTCGATGTCGACGACCCGGTCGGCCGACCCCGGCCGCGCGTCCGCCAGCCCGACCGCCGCCACCTCCGGGTCGGTGAACACCACCTGCGGCACCGCGTGGTGATCGGCCGTCGCGGTGAACCTGCTCCACGGCTCAGCCGACGTGAACGTCCCCGCGGCCAGCGCCGCCACCGTGTCGCCCGCCGCGCGGGCGCCGTACTTGCCCTGGTGGGTCAGCGGGGCGCGGCCGGTGACGTCGCCCGCCGCGTACAGCCAGCCACCGTCCACTGCGGACACCCGGCCGGTGTCGTCGACCTCCAGCGCGCGGCCCTCCTCGACCCCGAACGCGGCCAGGCCCAGCCCGGTCGTCGTGGGACGCCGGCCCGTCGCCAGCAGCAGCTCCTCGACGACGACCGTCTCGCCGTCCTTCAACGTCAGCTCGGTGCCGCCGTCGCCGGCCGCGACGCGCTCGATGCCCGACTCCGTGTGCACGTACACGCCGGCCTCGCGCAGCCCGTGCAGGACCAGGTCGCCGGCGAACGCGGCGTTCTTCGGCAGCGGGCGCTCGCCGGTGATCACCAGGTGGACCTCCGAACCGAGCGTGGCGAACGCCTGCGCCATCTCGACGCCGACCACGCCGCCGCCGAGGACGCCGAGGCGCCGCGGCACCGACTCCGCCGACGTCGCCTCCCGCGAACCCCACGGCCGGATCGTGTCGAGCCCCGGGATCGACGGCTTGCTCGGCACGCTGCCGGTGCACACGATCACCGCGTGCCGCGCGGTCAGCACGCGGTCGCCGTCGAGGGTGACCTCCCGCTCACCGGTGAGCACGCCGTGCCCGCGGATCGGCTCGATGCCGGCGCCGCGCGCCCACTCGACCTGCCCCGCGTCGTCGCCCTTGCCGGTGAACCAGTCACGGCGCGCGAACACCGCGGCGGGGTCGAGCCGGTCGCCGACCGGCACGCCGGGGATCCGCTTGGCCGCGGCCAGGAGGTTTCCCGGCCGCAGCAACGCCTTGCTCGGGATGCAGGCCCAATAGGAGCACTCGCCGCCGAAGAGCTCGTGCTCGACGAGCGCGACCTTCAGGCCTCCGCGTGCCGCCCGTTCGGCGGCCACCTCCCCCACCGGGCCCGCGCCGATCACCACTACGTCAAAAGTCTGTCCGGACATGGCATCAGCGCACACCACCGCGCGAGTTCGCGCAAGCCAGCGGCTATCCTCGTCTTCGAAGCTGCAAGGTATCGGCGGCCCGGGGTGCCGTCGGCTCCGGTGCGCGCGAAACACCCACGTTCGGAGCACGGGAGGTTTGTCGTGGCCAGGAACACGGCTGTGCAGGTGCTGGATGATCTGACCGGCGAGCCCGCGGCGGAGACCGTCGGGTTCGGGCTGGACGGCATCGACTACGACATCGACCTCTCCTTCGCCAACGCCGACGCGCTGCGCGAGCTGCTGCAGCGCTACGCCGACGCCGGGCGCCGCACCGGTGGCCGCAAGCGCCGGCCGCGGATCGTCCCGGGCGCGAAGCGGCCGCGGGCGAAGGCGACGCCGAAGAAGGTGACCGCCAAGGCCGAGCCGAAGGCCGCCGCGAAGAGCACCAAGGCGAAGGCCGAGCCGGCGAAGACCACGCGCACCCGCAAGGCGGCGGAGCCGAAGAAGACCACGCGGGCGACGGCGCGGAAGGTGCCCGGCGTCACGTTCTCGGCTCCGGAGTGAGTCCACAGTAGACAGAAGGTCAGGCCGCGCGCTGGGCGCCGTCCGCGTGCCACGACGGGTACCGGTACCGGGTGTGCAGCAGCGCCCGCTGCCGGCCCAGCTCGGCGGCGGACGGCGGCCGCGGCACCAGCGTCCCGAGGATCTGCGACGCCGCCGCCCGCACCGCCGCCTCGACGGCCGGGAACCCCGGCCGCAGGCCGTGCTCGGCCAGCGACGCCACCGGGCTGCGGTGGGAGTCGAGCGGCCGCGGGTCCGGCGGCGCGCTCGTCAGGTAACGGCCGACCAGCGCCGCCGACGTCTCGACCAGCAGCGTCGAGTGGGCCAGCAGGCCGCCCTTGGTGCGGAACACGGCGAAGCCGCACAGCTTCGCGTCCTCGACGAACAGGCCGCGGTCGCCTAGCCGCGGGACCAGCCCGAGCTGGTCGACGGCGGCGCTCATCACCTTGCCGAGCGTCTCCAGCGGCCGGTCGGTCGGGCCCGGCAGGACCAGCGTCACGTTCAGGTTGCCCGGGTCGTGGAACACGGTGCCGCCGCCGCTGGCCCGCCGCAGCACCGGGACGCCGTCGCGCTCGCACTCCGGAACGCGCACTTCACGCGCGATCCGCTGGCCGCGCCCCACCACGACGCAAACCGGGTTGCGCCAGAGCCACAGCACCGGTGACTCGGGCGCAACCCGGAGGAGCGCTTCGTCGAACGCGAGGTTCTCCGCGGGGTCGGTGAACGCGGCACGCACATCCGACCCGGTCGTCATAGCGCCTTGAGTTCCTCCACGATCTCGCCCACCGACGACTTGGCGTCCCCGAAGAGCATGCTGGTCTTCGGATCGTAGAACAGGTCGTTGTCGATGCCCGCGAAGCCGGAGGCCATCCCGCGTTTCAAGACGATCACGGACCGGCTCTCGTTGACCTTGAGGATCGGCATCCCGTAGATCGGCGAGCTCGGGTCGGTCTGCGCCGCCGGGTTCGTGACGTCGTTCGCGCCGATCACCAGCGCGACGTCGGTCTGGGCGAACTCGGAGTTGATCTCGTCCATCTCCTTGAGCTGCTCGTACGGCACGTCGGCCTCCGCGAGCAGCACGTTCATGTGCCCGGGCATCCGGCCGGCGACCGGGTGGATCGCGTACGCGACCGTGATGCCCTTCTTCTCCAGCAGCTTCGCCATCTCGCGGACGGTGTGCTGCGCCTGCGCCACGGCCATGCCGTACCCGGGCACCACGACGACCTTGCTGGCGTACGCCATCTGGATCGCGGTGTCGGCCGCGCTGGTCGAGCGCACCGGGCGGGCTTCCTTCGTCCCGCCGCCGGCCGCGACCGCCGGGCCGCCGCCGAAGCCGCCCGCGACGATCGCCGGGATGGACCGGTTCATCGCCTTGGCCATCAGGTTGGTCAGGATCGAGCCGGACGCGCCGACGATCATGCCGGCCACGATCAGCGCTGTGTTGTCCAGCGCGAGACCCATCGCCGCGGCCGACAGGCCGGTGAACGCGTTGAGCAGCGAGATGACGACCGGCATGTCCGCGCCGCCGATCGGCAGCACGACGGTGAGGCCGAGGACGCCCGCCGCGACGAGCAAACCGATGATCAGCAGCTCGTTGTCGCCGCCGGCGACGATGGCGACCGCGCAGCCGATCGCGACCAGCAGGAGCAGCGCGTTGACCGGCTGCTGCAGCTTGCCCATGGTGACCGGGCGGCCGCTGATCAGCTCCTGGAGCTTGCCGAACGCGACGTTCGATCCCCAGAAGGAGATCGACCCGATGATCGCGGCGAACAGCGACGCGATCGCGATGTACACCGGCTCGTGCGCGTACCCGTCGGTCGAGTTGAACTCGACCCACGCGATGAGCGCGACCGCGCCGCCGCCGACGCCGTTGAACAGGGCCACCATCTGCGGCATCGCGGTCATCTTGACCTTGCGCGCCGACGGGACGCCGACGACGACACCGATCCCGACGCCGAGGGCGATCAGCACCCAGTTGCCCATCCCGGGGGTGAGCAACGTCGCGATGACGGCGATGCCCATGCCGACCGCGGCGATCCAGTTGCCGCGGACGGCGGTGCGCGGGCCGGTCAGGCCCATCAGGCCGTAGATGAACAGGGCGAACGCGATGATGTAGAGGATCGCGATGAAGTCGGTCACTTCTCGTCCTCCTCGGCCGGAGCGGGTTTCTTGCCCTTGAACATCGACAGCATCCGGTCGGTGACCAGGAACCCGCCGACGACGTTGATCGTGCCGAAGGCGATCGCGATCACCAGCAGGATCTTGTTGAAGACGCCGTCGACGCCGAGGCCGAGCACGACCAGGCCGCCCAGCAGCACGATGCCGTGGATGGCGTTGGTGCCCGACATCAGCGGGGTGTGCAGGGTGTTGGGCACCTTCGAGATGACGGCGAAGCCGACGAACCCGGCGAGCACCAGCACCGCCAGGTTCTGCACGAGTGGGCTCACGCGACACTCCCTTCGCGCCCGGCCACGCAGGCACCGGCGACGATCTCGTCCTCGAAGTTCAGCTCGAGCGCGCCTTCCTTCGTCACGAGCAGCTCCAGCAGCTCGGTGACGTTGCGCGCGTACAGCTCGCTGGCGTGCGAAGGCATTTCGGCGGGCAGGTTCAGCGGGGAGGAGATGGTGACGTCGTGCTCCACGACGTCCTCGCCCGGCTTGGTCAGCTCGCAGTTGCCGCCGGTCTCGCCGGCGAGGTCGACCACGACCGACCCGGCCGGCATGCCCTTGACGGCGTCCGCGGTGACCAGCGTCGGCGCCTTGCGGCCCGGCACCAGCGCCGTCGTGATGACGACGTCGAACTTCGTGATGGCCTCGGTGAGCCGCCGCTGCTGCTCCTCGCGCTCCTCCGCCGTCAGCTCGCGGGCGTACCCGCCTTCGCCGACCGCTTCGATGCCGAGGTCGAGGAACTGCGCGCCGAGCGACTTGACCTGCTCGGCGACCTCGGGCCGGACGTCGTAACCGGTGGTCTGCGCGCCCAGCCGCTTCGCCGTGGCGAGCGCCTGCAAGCCCGCGACGCCGGCGCCGAGCACCAGCACCTTGGCCGGCGGGACGGTGCCCGCCGCGGTGGTGAGCATCGGGAAGAAGCGCGGGAGCTTCTGCGCCGCGAGCAGCACGGCGCGGTAGCCGCCGATGCTGGCCTGCGACGACAGCGCGTCCATCGCCTGCGCCCGGGAGATCCGCGGGACCGCCTCCATCGCGAACGCGCGCAGGCCCGCTTCCTCGAGCTTCGCGAGCCCGTCCGGGTTGCCGCGCGGGTCGAGGAAGCCGATGAGCACGGAACCCCGGCTCAGCTTGGCGACCTCGGCCGGGTTCGGCGGGTTGACCTTCACGACGATCGACGCGCCCCAGGCGTCGCCGAGCTCGGCGCCCGCTTGGGTGTACGCGTCGTCACTCAGGTGCGCACCGGCCCCGGCACCCGGTTCGACCAGGACGCGCAGCCCGCGCTGCGCGAGTCTCCCGACCAGTTTGGGCACCATGGCCACCCGGCGCTCCCCGGGGCGTGACTCGGCCACCACACCCACGGTGAGCTGCTGATGCTGTTCGCTGTCCGCCACACGACCTCCTCATCGGCGAGGCACGATCCGAGGGTTGTACCACGCCGGACCGACAGTCCCCAGTGACGTGGGTCGCAAGTCTCGGGGTTGTGCCAGAAGATACGAAGGTCGTGCGGGAAACGTTCAGCTCGTTTTCCAGTGCGGGATCCCGAGCAGGATCAACCGCAGCCGTTTTTCCGCCGTTCCGGTGATTTTCGCGTCTTCCGCCGGCCGGGCTTCCAGCAGCTCGACGGTCGTCGTGATCATCACGGAAACGATCAAGTCGGCCAGCATGTGCAGGTCTTCGGTGCTCCACGCGCGCAGCGGCGCGAACCGGGCGAGGTCGATCGCGAGGTCACCGGAGAACATCCGCAGTTCGACGGCGATGGACCGGGCGAGCGGGCCGCCGCCGTAGCGCTCGCGCGTCAGGAACCGGAAATGGTCCTCGTTCGCCCGGACGAATTGGTGGACCGTGGCCACCGAGGCGCTGATCATCCCCTGGTAGGTGTCCGGGTCGGTGCGCGCCGAGCGCATCATGCCGCGCAGCGTGCGCGTCGCTTCTTCCACGAGCGCGACGCCGAGCTCCTCCATCGAGGCGAAGTGCCGGTAGAACGCCGTTGGCACCAACCCGGCGCCCTTCGCAACCTCGCGCAGGGAAAGCGTCGCGAACGGGCGGTCAGCCAGCAGGTCCAGGGCGGCGTCCAGCAACGCCTGGCGCGTGCGCTGCTTGCGCTCCTGGCGGGTCACCGGCTCTTCCGACACATCTATCAGCGTACGGATGTCCACCGCGTTGCTCACGTCACATCCTCCGCGTTCCGCGTTGACAGGCAGTCCACTCCTGCAGTGCACTGTTGAGTGTACAGTCGTTCACTGTAATCGAGGAGGTTCCCGATGACGGCGCTCATCCCCCGGCGGGTGCGCAGCCTCGCCTCGCTGGCCGAGGCGCTGCTGACGCCGCACGGGATGGACCGCTACCTGGAGCTCGTCGACCCGATGCTGGTCCGCCGCGAGATCCGCGGGCTGGTCACGGCGGTGCGCAAGCAGACGCCGGACACCGTCACCCTCACCGTCAAGCCCAGCCGCGCGTGGCCCGGCTTCACCGCCGGGCAGTACGTCCGCCTGCAGGTGGAGATCGACGGCGTCCGGCGCACGCGCTGCTATTCACCCTGCGGTTCGCAGTACGACGGCGAACTCGAGTTCACGGTCAAGGAGCAGGGCCTGGTCTCCGGCCACCTGAACCGCGCGATCGGCGTCGGCTCGGTGGTCAATCTGTCCACTCCGGACGGTGGGTTCACGCTGCCGGCCGCCCGGCCGGACCGCGTGCTGCTGATCGCGGGCGGCAGCGGCATCACGCCGGTGCTCGCCATGGCCCGCACGCTGGCCGACGAGGGGCACGCCGGCGAGATCGTGTTCGTGCAGTACTCGAACGGGCCGGCCGACGCGCTGTACCGCACCGAACTGGCCGAGCTCGCCGCCCGGCACCCCCGGCTGAAGGTCGTCCACGCCTACACCCACTCGAAGGGCGGCGACCTGAACGGCTTCTTCGCGCCGGAGCACCTCGCGCGCGTCGCGCCGTGGTTCCGCGACGCGGAGGCGTTCGTCTGCGGCCCGAAGCCGCTGATGGACGCGGTCCGCGAGGAGCTGGGTGAACGTGTGCACACCGAAGAGTTCACGCCGCCGGCGTTGACCTTCGACACGGCCGCCGCGGAGGGCCAGGTGCGCTTCAAGCGCAGCGGGCGGGAGTGCGCCAACTCCGGGAAGCCGTTGCTGGAGCAGGCCGAGGAGGCGGGCCTGTCGCCGGAGCACGGCTGCCGGATGGGCATCTGCTTCTCCTGCACCCAGCTCAAGACCGCCGGACGCGTCCGCAACGCCCGCACCGGCGAGGTGTCCGGCGACGAAGACGAAGAAATCCAGCTCTGCATCTCCGTCCCCGTCGGGGACGTCGAGATCGACGCCTAGAGGAGATTGTCATGACCGGTCTGCAGGACCGCCTGACCCCGGAACAGGTCGAGGAGTTCGGCCGCGAGCTCGACGCGCTGCGGCAGCGGATCGTCGACGACCTGGGCCAGGAGGACGTCGACTACATCCACACCGTCATCAAGACCCAGCGCGGCCTGGAGGTGGCCGGGCGGGCGCTGTTGTTCGCCGGGTTCTTCCCGCCCGCGTGGCTCGCCGGCGTCGGCGCGCTGTCGGTGGCCAAGATCCTCGACAACATGGAGATCGGCCACAACGTCATGCACGGCCAGTACGACTGGACGCGCGACCCGGCGCTGAGCTCGCAGCGCTTCGAGTGGGACACGGTGGCGCCGGCCGAGAACTGGCGGCACTCGCACAACTACATCCACCACACGTACACCAACATCGTCGACAAGGACCGCGACGTCGGCTACGGGATCCTGCGGATGGACACCGCCCAGAAGTGGCACCCGTACTACCTGGGCAACCCGGTGTACGCGACGCTGCTGGCGCTGTTCTTCCAGTGGGGCGTGATGCTGCACGACCTCGAGGTCGAGAACGTCGTCAAGGGCGAGCGGTCGTGGGCCGACAACGTGCCGGTCCTGAAGAAGATCGTGCGGAAGGCTTCGAGGCAGGTCGGCAAGGACTACGTGCTGTTCCCGCTGCTGACCGGCCCGCTGGCGCCGCTGACGTTCCTCGGCAACGCGACGGCGAACCTGACCCGCAACCTGTGGGCGTTCGCGATCATCTTCTGCGGCCACTTCCCGGCGGACGTCGAAAGCTTCACGGAAGAGGAGACGTCGGAAGAGTCGCGGGGGCAGTGGTACCTGCGCCAGATCCTGGGGTCGGCGAACATCACGGGGAGGCCGCTGTTCCACATCATGAGCGGCAACCTGTCCCACCAGATCGAGCACCACCTGTTCCCGGACATCCCGGCGCGCCGCTACCCGCAGATCGCCGGCGAGGTGCGCGCGATCTGCGAGAAGTACGGGCTGCCGTACAACACGGGGCCGCTGCACCGGCAGCTGTGGTCGGTGGCGAAGAAGATCGTGAAGCTGGCCCTCCCGCAGAGTTCGCCGACGCCGACTACCGTGGAACCCGACCGGCAGCTCCGAGCAGCGTGAGGGTGACATGGTGGGCCAGTTCGAACGCGAGAAGGACACCCTGCAGGTGATCACCGAATCAGCGGCGACGCACGTCGGCAACATAGCGTCGATCATCACGGGCGCGATCCGCGACATAGCCCGCGAGACGGGCGACTGGCTGACGGACGTGATCGAGATGCGCGAAGCGGCGCAGAAGGCCCGGGAGGACGACCCGGACACCCCGTGAGTTTCGTTTCGTGACGGCCACCTCGAGGAGTTTCGGGGTGGCCGTCACGCATTACGACGCACTGGCGACCAGTGTTACCCGTCAGCGCGGTCGCTCGGCAATTTCCTTGCTCTGAGCGACCGGTAGGCGTACAGATACACGATCGCCCACGCGCGCGGCGGGGATTGCCAGTCGACCAGCACTCGGAGAGCGGGCGACACCCGCGCATTTCGGGGAATCCGCGCCGCGACGATCCTCGCCACCAATGGCCTGTACCTCGAAGCTCGCGTGTACGCGCGCGACATATACGAGTCCGCCAGCCTCGCGCGCATGCTCGCGAAGCGACCCGACAAGGCCGACGCCTGGATGCTCGCCGGCCGCTGGATCCCCGACAATGAGGTGCGGTAGTACGCCCACAACTTCACCGCACCCGGTACTCCCATCACAGACTCCGCATACCAGCAGTACTACCGAGTCGCCAGCAACGTGCACCACCCGACCGCCGCCGCCTGCCTGCCTTTGGTCCTCACCGATCCGGCTCAGCCTACGACGAAGCCACCTTCCGCAACGCGCTTCACGAGATCACCCTCGAATGCGGATTCGTCCTCCTCACCATGACCAACGCCGTCGCCACCCCCGACGTCATCCCTCCGGCGTGGCGGCGAGCAGTCACCGAATTCGTCGCCGCCACCGCTATCGGCCCCGACTGGTCTCACCTCGAACGCGATTGGGAGGCCGAAGCCCGACGCTTCGCAGACCCAGCTGCCCACGTCATCCCCGCAGGCCAGCTGGAGGAATTGCTCGATCACCACCCCAACAGTCTGGCCAACCTCCGCAACCGCCGCGACGACGAGACAGAACCAACCTGATCACCCCGTAGCCCATGCGCTCAGCTGACCTAGCCGGCAACCTCAGCTGAGGTTGACGCACCGGGCACTTCCCGGGGTCACGGCCGGGGGAAAACCGGATGGGCACCGCCGCCTGCCCGAGCCAGACTGGACCCGTGACCAGCCCCGATCTCCCCCACCCCCTGCGCCGCGTCTTCGGGCCCCTCGCGGCGCGGGACTTCCGGGCCGAGTACCTCTGGCTCTGCCTCTCCGCGCCGCTCACCCTCTTCGCCCTGACGAGCTTCCTCGTCGTCCTCGCGCTCGGTGTCTGGATGACGCCCGTGCTCGTCGGGTTCCTGGTCCTCGCCGGGGCCGTCCTCTACGCCCGGGGCCTCGGCGCCGCGCACCGGCGGCTCGCCAAAGCCCTGCTCGGCGTCAGCGTTCCCGCCCCGCGGCGGCCCGAGCTCAAGCCCGGCCTCTGGGCCTGGGTCAAAGCCCGCGTCGGCGACCCCGCCGGCTGGCGCGCCGCCGGCTACCTCCTCCTGCGCCTCCCCCTGACCCTCGCCGGGCTCTTCGCCGTCACCGCCGGGTCGCTCTACGCCCTGGCCGCGACCCCCTTCGTCGTCTTCTGGTTCCCGCTCGGCGAGCAGCGCCTGCCCGTCTTCGGCATCCGGGCCGAAAACTGGTTCGGCGCGCTCGCCTGGTCCGCGTCCGGCCTGCTCGTGCTCGTCGCCCTGCCGTGGGTCACGCACGCCTTCGCCGCGCTCGACCGGCTGCTGGTCGTCGGCCTGCTCGGCACGCGCGTGCTCTCCGAACGCGTCCGCGACCTGGAAGCCAGCCGCGCCACCGCCGTCGAAGACTCCGCCCTGCGGCTGCGGCGGATCGAGCGCGACCTGCACGACGGTGCCCAGGCCCAGCTCGTCGCGCTCGCGATGAAGCTCGGCCTGGCCAAGGACGAGCTCGAGCACGCCGACCTGCCCCAGGTGGAACAGCTGGTCACCGCGGCCCACGCCAACGCCAAGCAGGCGCTCACCGAGCTGCGCGACCTCGCCCGCGGCATCCACCCCGCCGCCCTCGACGCCGGGCTCGACGTCGCCCTCGCCACCCTCGTCGCGACGTCCGGCATGGACGCGCGGGTCACCGTCGAGCTGCCCCGCCGCCCGCCGCCGTCGCTCGAAACCATCGTCTACTTCAGCGCCGCCGAACTCCTCACGAACGCCGCGAAGCACGGCGGGAAGACGTACGTCGAAGTCGCCGAAGAACGGGACGTCCTTTGGCTGCGGGTGCGCGACCACGGCCCCGGGGGCGCCCGGCTCGTCCCGGGCGGCGGGCTGGCCGGCGTCGCCGAACGGCTGCGGACCGTCGACGGCGAACTGGCCGTCACGAGCCCGGCCGGCGGTCCGACCGAAGTGACCGCGCGGGTGCCGCTGCCCCGCTAGGGTCGCCGTATGCGGATCGTCATCGCGGAGGACTCCACCATCCTGCGCCAGGGCCTCGTCGAGCTGCTGACCTTCCGCGGCCACGAGGTCGTCGCCGCGGTGAAGGACGCCGAAGCGCTGCGGGCCGCCGTCGAAGAGAACATCCCGGATGTGTCCATTGTGGACATTCGGATGCCGCCGACGCACACCGACGAGGGCCTGCGAGCCGCGATCGCGCTGCGCCGGGAGTCACCGGGCCGCGCGATCCTGCTGTTCTCCCAGTACGTCGAGACGAAGTACGCGGCCCAGCTGCTGGCCGGCCGCGCGGGCGGCGTCGGCTACCTGCTCAAGGACCGCGTCGCCGAGGTCTCGGACTTCCTCGACGCGCTGCGCCGGGTGGCCGACGGCGAGACGGTCCTCGACCCCGAAGTCGTCAGCCAGCTCTTCTCGGCGACGCGCCGGACCGACGCGCTCAGCGGCCTGACCCCGCGCGAGCGCGAGGTCCTGGGCCTGATGGCGGAGGGCCGGTCGAACTCCGCGATCGCCGCGAAACTGTTCCTCTCGGCCGGGTCCGTCGAGAAGTACGTGACGTCGATCTTCGGCAAGCTCGGCCTGCCACCGTCCGAAGGGGACAATCGCCGGGTGCTCGCGGTGCTGCGCTACCTGGAAACCTGAGCCTAGGCTGGAACCCATGTACTCCACCGAGATCGAAGTCCGCACGGGCGCCGAAGCCGTCGTCCGCGACCTCACCCACGAGGCCGAGGAGTTCCTGCGCGACGCCGACGCGGCGGACGGCCTGCTGCACGTCTGGGTCCCGCACGCCACCGCCGGCCTGGCGATCCTCGAGACCGGCGCGGGCAGCGACGAAGACCTGCTGACCGCGCTCGACGAGCTGCTCCCCCGCGACGGCCGCTGGCGGCACCGGCACGGCAGCCCCGGCCACGGGCGTGACCACGTGCTCCCGGCGCTGGTGCCGCCGTACGCGACGATCCCGGTGCTCGGCGGCGTCCTCGCGCTGGGCACCTGGCAGTCGATCTGCCTAGTGGACACCAACCTCGACAACCCGGTCCGGAAGGTGCGGTTCAGCCTCCTGGCGGGCTGACCGGCCGGGCCACAGCACCACCAGCAGGCCCGCGACCAGCAGCGCGCCGAGCACCCACAGCCCGGTCGTGACGTCGGGCGCGTCCGGCACGCCCTGGAGCAGGCTGCGCAGGCCCTCCGCCGAGAAGCGGAACGGCGTCCACGACCACAGCAGCGTGCGGTAAGCCGGGTTCAGCAGCTCGGGCACCTGCCCGGCGACCGCGGGCGCGACCAGGTACAGCGGGCCGAGCACGGCCATCGCCCGCAGTCCGAGCAGGCGCAGCAGACCGGCTTGCACGGCCGCGAACGCCGTCGCGGCGAGGAAGACGAACCCGAGGACGCCGGCGTCGAGCGGCAACGCGGAGTCCCACAGCGCGAAGAACCCGGCCACAACCGCCGTCACCAGCACGCCGGCGCCGACGACCTGCAGGAATCGCGCGCCGGCACCGATCGTGCGGCCCGTGCGCTTGGCCAGCTGGGTCAGCGCGAGCCCGGCGACGAGGCCGCCGATCCAAGCCAGCGCGGACGCGGCCAGCGGCGCGGTCCGCCCGGCGGCGCTCGCCGGGTGCAGCACCTCCTGCTTCGGCGGGCCGCCCAGCGCGGCCGCCCCGGCGGTGAGCGCCTGCTGCGCGACCTGCGTGCCGGCCGGGTTGACCGCCCCCGACGTCACGACGGTCGCGGGCGAGCCGAGTTCGAGCACGCCGTAGACCTTCTTGTCCTCCAGCAGCCGCCGGGCCTCGGCCGAGGTCGTGACGGTCCAGGCGAGCTGGCCGCCGCCGTGCGCCGCGACGCGCTGGGCGAGTTCCGGCGGCCCAGCGACCGCGACCGGGACGCCGTCGGGCGCGGCGGTGGCCTGCGCGCCGAAGGTGAGGAACCCGAGCACCACGGCCACCAGCGCGCCGGCCAGGGCCGCGAGGGATACGAGACGAGTCATGCCGACTCCCGTTATTCGTCGCTTGTTGAATTACTAGCCAAGGTAGGACCGCGTCCCGAGAAAGTCAACGCGTGTTGAATAGTGTCGCCGGTAGCCTCGACACCGTGACGAAGACACGGCTGGTGCTCTGGGACATCGACCACACGCTGGTGGACTTCACCGGCCTCGGTTCCGCCTGGTACGCGGCGGCGCTCGCCGCGACGACCGGGACCGAGCTGGTCTCCTACCCCGACTTCGGCGGCCGCACCGAACGCGCGATCAGCACCGACCTGCTCACCGCCCACGGCATCGAGCCGACCGAGGAGCTGCTCCAAGCGCTCTGGCTGGCGCTGATCGCGGAGTCCGAACGCGCCGTCGAGCACCTGCCGACGTCCGGCCGCGCGCTGCCGGGCGCGGCCGAGGCGCTGAAGGCGTTCGCCGGGCACGACGGCGTCGTCCAGTCGCTCGTCACCGGCAACCTGCCGGAGATCTCGCGGCACAAGCTCGCCGCGTTCGGCCTGCACGAACACCTCGACCTCGACATCGGCGGCTACGGCACGCTGTCGGCGCACCGCCCCGACCTGGTGCCGCACGCGGTGGCGCTCGCCGCGGCCAAGCACGGCACGGAGTTCGCCGCCGCGTCGGTCGTCGTCATCGGCGACACCCCGAACGACGTCGAAGCCGCTCTGCACCACGGCGCGGTGTCGATCGCGGTGGCGACCGGGCACTACACCGCCGAGGAACTGCGGGCCGCCGGCGCGCACACCGTGCTGCCGGATCTGGCCGACACCGACGCCGTGCGGACCGCCGTTTTCGGCTGAGTGTCCTCCTTCAGAGGGGGTCAACCCTCATTCGAACGGACGACCCCTTAGGGGTCAATCTCCTTCGTTTGCCCGATGTGGGTAGGGGCGGCCACTCGCCATGCTGTCCCGCATGACTGAAGCAGCGTCGGCGGCCATGACCGCCGGAGGGGGACGCATCCGGGGCGCGGCCGCGGTGCTCAGACAGCGTCTGCCGTTCACGAGCACCGTCGTGCTCGCCATGCTCGTGCTGGCCGTCGCGACCGGGGCGTTGTGGAACGCCGCCGAAGACCGCGCGGCCTACCCGTTCATCGCCTACGGGCTGCCGTCGCTGGAGGCGGGCCGGTGGTGGACGATGCTGACCGGGCCGTTCTTCGCTGTCATCCCGTGGTTCTACCTCCCGATGGTCGGCAGCTTCGCGCTCTTCGCGGGCTTCGCCGAGTGGCAGCTGGGGACGCGGCGCGCGATGGCGGTGACCATCGGCGGCCAGTTCGCCTCGGTGCTCGTCGCGACGCAGTTCCTCGCGCTGTGCCGCAATTCCGGCTGGCTGTGGGCCGAGCGCATGGCGGGCAGCCTCGACGTCGGGTTCTCCGGCGGCGCGCTCGCCGCGGTCGCGGTCGCCAGCGCGACGCTGCGGCCGCCGTGGGCGCTGCGGTTGCGGGCCGGGCTCTGCGTGTACGCCGGGGTCGCGATCATCTACGTCGGCACGCTGGCCGACCTCGTCCACTTCTTCGCGCTGCTGCTGGCGATCCCGCTCGGCAACCGGCTCGTCGGCTCGCGACGGGTGCCGTCGGCGGGGCCGAACCCGCGGGAGTGGCGGCTGCTGACGGTCGCCGGCCTGCTGCTGCTCACCATCGCCGAAATCGTCATGTTCCTGGTGCCCGGCGACGGCCCGTTCGGTTCCGACGAAGGGGTTTCGCTGTCGGCGCCGGAGCTGGCGGTGCTCGTGCTGGTCGTGGTGCCGATGCTCAACGGGCTGCGCAAGGGCGGCCGCGTCGCGTGGCGCTGGGCGGTCGCGCTGTCGGTGTTCGTGACCCTGCAGGGTCTCGCCGCCGCCACGGTCTACGGGCTGGCCCAGGTCTTCGGGTCGGACTACGACACCACGGGCCTGCCGCTGTTCTTCGTGGACAATCTCTTGTGGACGGTCGAGCTCGGCGTCCTGATCGCCGCGCAGCACGCGTTCCGCGTCCCGTCCCGGCGCCGGCTGCGGCGCCACGCGCAGGGTCCCGGCCCGGCGCTGACCCGGACCCTGCTCGACCGGCACGGCGGCAGCACGCTGTCGTGGATGACGACCTGGCCGCGCAACACGTACTTCGTCCGCGAGGACGGGCGTTCGTACCTCGCCTACCGCAAGCACGCGGGCGTCGCGGTCGCGCTCGGCGACCCGATCGCGCCGGACGGCACGGCGGCGGCCACCGTCACCGAGTTCGCCTCGATGTGCGAGAACACCGGCCTGGTGCCGTGCGTGTTCTCCGCGACGGAGGAGACGGTCGCGGCGACGCGCGAGCTGGGCTGGCAGCACGTCCAGGTCGCCGAGGACAACGTGCTCGACCTGGAGAACCTGGAGTTCCGCGGCAAGGCGTGGCAGGACGTCCGGTCGGCGCTGAACAAGGCCGCCAAGCAGGACATCGAGTTCCGGCTGGTCCGCTTGGCCGACCAGCCCGAGCCGATCCTCGCCCAGGTCCGCGCGCTGTCGGAGGAGTGGATGTCGGAGAAGGCCATGCCGGAGATGGGCTTTACCCTCGGCGGCCTCGACGAGGCGATGGACCCGGCGACGCGGGTCGGCCTGGCGGTGGACGCGGAGGGCACGGTCCACGGCGTGACGTCGTGGCTGCCGGTGTACACGGGCGCGGGCCGGGTCGGCGGCTGGACGCTGGACGTCATGCGCCGCAGCGCCCACGGTTTCCGGCCGGTGATGGAGTTCCTGATCGCGTCGGCGTGCGTGGCGTTCCGCTCGGAAGGCGCCCGGTTCGCGTCGCTGTCCGGTGCGCCCCTGGCGCGCAGCGCTTCTCCGGCGTGCCCGCTGGACCGGGCGCTGGAGTCGCTGGGCCGGGTCATGGAGCCGTACTACGGGTTCCGTTCGCTGCACGCGTTCAAGGCGAAGTTCCAGCCGCGGCGGGTGCCGCTGTACCTGGCCTACCGCGACGAAGCCGACCTGCCGCGGATCGGGCTGGCGCTGAGCCGGGCGTACCTGCCGGACGTCCGGCTGCGGGAGCTGGCGAAGCTGGTCAGTAGCTCTCGGGCACGCTGATCCGCTGCGGGAACCGGATCTTCCGGCGACTGACGACGTCCTGGTCCTTCTCGATCAGCCTGCCGTCGGTCAGCCGGAGCCAGTGGCCGTTGCGCGAATCGGTGAAGGCGAGCATCACGCCGGGCGTCATGTCCGGGCGCTGCCACCCTTCGCGGACCGGCATCCGCCACTTCCCGGGCGGGAGGATGGCGTAGAGGTACTCGTCGTCTTCGATGACCGGTCCCCGGTGCAGCGTGGACCCGGTCATCGGCAGGTGCCGCACGAGGTCGAACGAGACGACGACGTGGTTGACCGCCTCGGCGTTCGCGTTGGAGACGATCATGTGCACGGCACCGCCGCCGGTGGTTTCGATCCACGCGGTGACTTTGGCGGCCTGCTCCTGCCGCTCCCGCCGATCCCGCTGGAGCCGGTCCGCCTGCAGCCGCCGGTTGTCCCGGATGGCGATCCACAGCGCCACGACGACGGCCCCGATCGTGCCGACGCCGCCCACCCACTGCCCACCGGCGGCCCACCAGTTCGGATCCCGCGGTCGCACGAGCCAGATCCACGCTTTCGCCAGCAGGGGCCCGAAAAGGAGCAGGAACCCGCCGACGGCCAGCACCCCGAACGCGCCGGTCCGGATCCGGGCCAGCCGTCTGTCCGCAGCACCGGTCATGGCACCACAGCCTGCCGAAGTCCGGCGGTCAGCGGTAGGTGGTCGGCGGCGGGGTGGTCGTCCCGCGGTCGGCCGCCGGCACGAACCGGTAGCTCTCCACGATCTTGACGAGGTCCTCGCGGATCTTCGGTCCGGAACGGTCGCTGTCCGCGTACGCCACCACCACGCCCGACGCGCCGGAGCCGGTCCCGAAGCCCATCGCCACCACCAAAGCGTGCTTCGCCGCGCACTCGCCCGTTGCCGACGGCACCACTTCGGCGACCACCACCCGCGCCGGGGCCTTGGTTCCGTCGGCCTTCGTGAGCTGGGCTTCCGTTCCCGGCCCAACCTGCGAAGTCCCGCCGAAGGCACCAGCCGCCAAGTCCGTTGCGGCCTTGCGCGCTGCCGCCTCGGGGTCGGGCAGGGGTTCCGTCGTGACGCCCGCGCCGCCCAGATTGTCCTTGCCGCAGAAGTTCTCGCCCAGGAACGCGCTCGTGATCAGCCGGATCGACGGCTCGTCCCAGCCGTGCAGCGTGCCCGGCTTGGGGGTCCACGCCGGCGGCACGTCGTAGGCGTACGAGCCGTCGCGAGCCGCCACCGACTGCCAGCCGCTCGTCAAAGCGGGCACAGTCACCCGCGGCGAAGGCGTCACGACCAGCGGCGCGGGTGGTGGCGTCGACGACGCCGGACGCGGCTTGCCGGCGCCCAGCGCGTTCAGCACCCCCGCGACCAACGCGATGAACACCAGCCCGAACCACGGCGCCCGGCGCCACTTCAGCGGCTTCGCGGCCGGGCGGATCCGTTTCGGCCGTGCGCGCGGCGCGTCCGCGGGTTCATAACCGCCGAACCCGCGGAGCGCCGCGTTGTCCTCGTACCCCGGCGTCTCGTCTTCGGGACGCCGGGAAAACTGGACCATCAGGAACGGACGAGTTTGACCAGGTGCTCGACGATGGCGTCGACCGCGATCTCCTCGCGCTCGCCCGACCGCCGGTCCTTGACCTCGACGACGCCGTTGGCCAGGCCGCGCCCGACCACCAGGATCGTCGGGACGCCGACCAGCTCGGCGTCGGCGAACTTGACGCCCGGCGTGGCCTTGCGGTCGTCGAGGATGACCTCGATGCCCGCCGCGTCCAGCTCGGCGGCGATCTTCTCGGCGCCCGCCGCGACGGCTTCGTCCTTGCCCGCGATGACGATGTGCACGTCGAACGGCGACACCTCGCGGGGCCAGATCAGGCCGAGGTCGTCGTGGTTCTGCTCGGCGAGCACGCCGACCAGCCGCGAGACGCCGACGCCGTACGAACCCATCGTGATCCGGATCGGCTTCGAGTCCGGCCCGAGCGCGTCGAGCTCGAACGCGTCCGCGTACTTGCGGCCGAGCTGGAAGATGTGTCCGATCTCGATGCCGCGCGCGGCGACCAGGGTGCCGTGGCCGTCCGGCGACGCGTCGCCCTCGCGGACCTCGGCGGCCTCGATCGTGCCGTCCGGGGTGAAGTCGCGGCCGGCCAGCAGGTCGACGACGTGGTGGTCGACCTTGTCGGCCCCGGTGACCCAGGCGGTGCCGGGGACGACCCGCGGGTCGGCGAGGTAGCGCACGCCGTTGTCCTGCAGCGCCTTCGGGCCGATGTAGCCCTTGACCAGGAACGGGTTCTTCGCGAAGTCGGCCTCTTCGAGCAGCGCGACCTCGGCGGGCTCCAGCGACGCTTCGAGGCGCTTCATGTCCACTTCGCGGTCGCCCGGGATCGCGACGCAGACCAGCTCCCACTCCTTCGCGCCCGGCTGACGCGTCTTGAGCATGACGTTCTTCAGCGTGTCGGCCGCGGTGAACGTGCGGCCCAGGTTCGCGTTGTTGAGGAAGTCGACCAGCGTCTCGATGGTCGGCGTGCCGGGCGTGTGGTGCACCTGCGCCTCGGGGCGGCCTTCGATCGGCTGCGCGGGCGGCGCGGGCGTGACGACGGCTTCGACGTTCGCCGCGTAGCCCGAGTCCGTGCTGCGGACGTAGGTGTCTTCGCCCGTCTCCGCGACCGCGAGGAACTCCTCGGACGCCGAGCCGCCCATCGCGCCCGACGTCGCCTTCACGACGACGTACTCGAGGCCGAGGCGGTCGAACAGCTTCGTGTAGGCGGCGCGGTGGGCCTGGTAGGAGCGCTCCAGGCCCTCGTCGTCGAGGTCGAAGGAGTACGAGTCCTTCATGACGAACTCGCGGCCGCGCAGGATGCCGGCGCGGGGACGCGCTTCGTCGCGGTACTTCGTCTGGATCTGGTACAGCGTGACCGGGTAGTCGCGGTAGGAGTTGAACTCGCCCTTGACCGTGAGCGTGAAGAGCTCTTCGTGCGTCGGGCCGAGGAGGTAGTCGGCGCCCTTGCGGTCCTTCAGGCGGAACAGGCTGTCGCCGTACTCGGTCCAGCGGCCGGTCGCCTCGTAGGGCTCCTTCGGCAGCAGCGCGGGGAACTGGATCTCCTGCGCGCCGATGGCGTTCATCTCGTCGCGCACGACGTTCTCGATCCGCCGCAGCACGCGCAGGCCCAGCGGCAGCCACGAGTACCCGCCCGGGGCGACCCGGCGGACGTAGCCGGCGCGTACCAGGAGCCGGTGGCTCGGTACCTCGGCGTCCGCCGGATCCTCGCGCAAGGTGCGAAGGAACAACGACGAAGTCCTGGTGATCACTGCGGGGCTCCCTGCTCCGGGCGGGTGTGAAAGTCCCGCTCAGGGTAGTCACTCCCCCGGCCGTGACTCCAACGGGTTACTCGGCGAGCGGTTTTGTCGGTGGTGCCCGCTAGCTTCGGGGCCATGGCGATCCACCTGGGCATGATCACGATCGACTGCGCGGACCCGCGCGGTCTGGCGGAGTTCTGGACGGCGGCGCTGGGCACGGCGGTCGCCCAGGACCACGGCGGCGAGTTCGTGGTGCTCGCGCCGCCCGAGGGCGGGATGCCGCTCGGGCTGCAACGGGTCCCGGAGCGCCGTGCGGGCAAGAACCGGGTGCACCTCGACTTCGGCGGTGACGATCGCGGGGCGGAGGTGAAACGGCTGGTCGGGCTGGGTGCGAAGGAAGTGGCGGAGCATTCGGTGCCGGGGCTGGCGTGGACGGTGCTGACCGATCCGGAGGGCAACGAGTTCTGCGTCTCCGGGTGAGGCGGCTCGGGGAAAAAGGGAATCTGGAGGTGGTGTAGCTTCCGCCGGAGGGAGTCTCGGCCGTCTGGGGGAACAGTGTGGCGAAACCTCGGGAAGAACGACGGTTCGCGGGTCTTTTCGTGAGCTTCCGTCGCGGCCCGGCCCCCGGGCCACGCCCGTGACGGCAGCCGGCTTGGCGATGCCCGAACGGATCCGCCGCGTCCTGGCGATCCGTCCGTTCCGGCGGCTCTGGGGCGTCACGTTCCTGTGCAGTACCGCGGATTGGCTGGCCTTGCTCGGGGTGGCCGACCTGGTTTCCAACGCGGCCGGCAGCTATGCGGTGAAGAACTTCGCGTTCTCCGGGGTCGTCTTCAGCAACCTGCTCCCCGGCTTGTTCTTCGCCCCGCTCGGCGGTCTCCTCGCCGACCGGTTCGACCGGCGCGTGGTGATGGCGGTCGGCGACGTGCTCCGCTGTCTCCTGCTGCTTTCGGTCATCGTGGTCGACCTGCCGTGGTGGCCGTTCGCCGGCAGCTTCCTGACCAGCAGCGTGGCGATGCTGTGGATACCGGCCAAGGACGCCGCGGCGCCGAACCTGCTGCACCGCCCGGACCAGGTGGAGACCGCGAACCAGCTGGGCCTGGCGATGACGTACGGCATCTCGGTGGTCGCGGCCGGCGGGCTGTACGCCCTCACCGGCATCGGCCCTTCGCTGCGGCTGCCCGACGACCTCCTCGGCGCGAACGGTCCCGTGAAGCTCGCCATCGCCCTCGCCGCCGCGCTGTACCTGGCCAGTGCCGTGGTCATCGCCCGCCGGATCCCGGAGCTGTCCGGACCGGCCGGACCGCGTCGGGCGGCGGCGCCCGACGAGCGGGGTTCGGGCGGTTTCCTGACCATGCTGCGCGACGCCGGCCGGTTCATCCGGACGACGCCCCTGGTCCGCGGCCTGCTCGTCGGCGCGGTCGGCGCGTTCGCCGCGGGTGGGGCGGTCGTCGGTTCGGCCCAGTCGTACGCCAAGAGCGTGCTGGCCGGGCAAGCGGGCTTCGGGCTGCTGTTCGCCGCCGTCTTCGTCGGCCTCGGCCTGGGCATCGTCTTCGCGCCCAAGCTGGCCGCCCGCCTCGCCCACGAACGGTTCTTCGGCATCTCGATCATGCTGGCCGGGGTCGCCCTCGTCCTGGTCGCGCTGTCCCCGCACCTCGCCGTCTCGATCGTCGCCGTCCTGCTCGTCGGCGCGTGCGCGGGCGCCACGTTCCTCACCGGCGTGACGGTCATCGGTTCCCGGATCGACGACGACGTCCGGGGCCGGGTCAACGCGATCTACCAGGCGCTGCTGAAGATAGTCCTCGGCTGCACAGTCGCCATCGTCCCCCTCCTGGTGGCGCTGACCGACTCGCGCACGATCTCCGTTTTCGGCGACGAGCAGCAGGTCGACGGGACCAGGCCGGTCCTGCTCGGCGCCGCACTCCTGGCCTTCCTGTCCGGGCTGCTCGCCTACCGCCGGATGAACGCCCACCGGCCGGTCCGCCTCCTCGGCGACCTGCGCGCCATCGCGCGGCGGTACCCGCGGCGCAAGACCGGGTTCGTCGTCACGGTGGAGGGCAGTTCCTCGGCCGACACGGCCGTGCACGCGGCCGCGCTCGCCGGCTGGCTCAGCCGGGCCGGCGTCCGCACGGTCGTCTTCGCCCCGGATCCCGGCGAGGACGACCCCCGGTTCCGGGCGCTGGTCTCCGGCGCGGCCCTGACCTCCGCGCGGGCCCGGGTCCTCGCGGCGGCCGCGGTCCGGGCCGACAGCGTCCACCGCGACATCCTCCCGGCGCTCGAAGGCGGTGCCGTCGTGGTCGTCGAGCGCTTGATCGACTCACCGGTGGACCGGCTGACCGAGTCCGCCGGGTTCGGCGCGGACGACCTGGCGGAAGTGGCCGACTGGGCGGCCGGCCGGCTCCGTCCGGACTTCGCCGTCCTCCTCGACAACAGCGCGCGAAGCAATGTCCCGGCGGCCGAAGCGTGGCCCGCGCGGATCCAGGAGATCATCGGCGGCCTGTCGGGCGCGACGCGCTGCGTTCTCGTCGAGGCCGCCGACCGGACGAGCAGCCAGGACCAGATCCGCGCCGCGGTCGCCGAAGCACTGTCCCGGTCGTCGCGCGAATGGGCCGACCGCCTGCGCCGAACCACTGAGCGGGTAGCCCCGGCCGGCGCGGAGTAGAAAGGCGGCATGAGCGCTCGCGTACTGCTGCCCTGGACCGACATCGAGGTGCCGGAGGGGGTCGAGGTCGCGTACTACGACGGCGTCTCGGCGCCGCCGGACGGCCTGGACGACGTCGAGTTCTACGTGCTGCCCTACGACCGCGGGCCCGAGCCGCCGAAGCTGATCAAGGAGCTGCCGGCGTTGCGCGTGGTGCAATCGCTGTCGGCCGGGGTCGAGGCGATCGTGCCGTTGCTGCCCGACGGCGTCCGGCTGGCCAACGGGCGCGGCCTGCACGACCTGAGCGTCGCGGAGCACGCGCTCGCGCTGATCCACGCGGCGCAGCGGGACCTGCCGCGGTGGTTCGCGCAGCAGACGCGCGGCGAGTGGACGCGCGAGCACACGCGCTCGCTGGCCGACAGCCGGGTGCTCCTGGTCGGGTACGGCTCGATCGGGCAGGCCATCGAACGCCAGCTCGTCGCGGCGGAGGCCGTGGTGACGCGGGTGGCGAGCCGCGCGCGTCCTGGCGAAGGCGTCCACGGCGTCGACGAGCTGACCCGCCTGCTGCCGGACGCCGACATCGTGGTGCTGGTCCTCCCGGACACCCCCGCGACGCGCGGCCTGTTCGACGCGAAGGCACTCGCGGCGCTGCCCGACGACGCGCTGGTGGTGAACGTCGGCCGCGGCACGGCCATCGACACGGACGCTCTCCTGGCCGAGACCCGGTCCGGACGCTTGCGCGCGGGCCTGGACGTCGTCGATCCGGAGCCACTGCCCGCCGACCATCCACTGTGGACGGTGCCGGGCGTGGTCATCACCCCGCACATCGCCGGTGGGTCGGCGTCGTTCTACCCGCGCGCGAAGAAGCTGGCGGCGGAGCAGGTGCGGCGGTACGTGGCGGGTGAGGAGCTGCTCAACCTCGTAGCGCGGTGAGGACGGCGGTCCACGCGGCGGGGGTGACGGTCAGTTGCCCCTGCTCGCGCGCCTTCGTGTCCCGGATGCCGATCGCGCGGTCGAGCTTCACCTCGACACAGTCCGATTGGCCACCGCTGTAGCTGGCCTTACGCCAAACCGTGTCGCTCACGCCGGGCCTCCCGGGTTATCGCGCGACCTCCCGGAGCAAGTCTCGGGTGTCGCCTTCACTCAATGCCTTGCCAGCGAGGATCTTAGCCTGTTTCCGGTACCTGCCGACGACATCATCCTCGTGGAGGAACGCGGTGGCGTGCGAGTTCTCCAGGTGCACGATCGGCGGCAAACCGGCGAACTCGTACAAGATGAACGAGCCGATCAGCCCGGGGTGATAACCGATGTTGGCAGGCACAATCCGCAGCGAAACGTTCGGCAGTGCCATCATCGCCAGCAGGTGATCGACCTGGTCCGACATGATGTCGGCGCTGCCGATCCCCTCACGGATCGCGACCTCGCCGACCAGTGCGGCGAACCGAACCGGATCGGTCCTCGTGAGAATGCGCTGCCGCTTCAGCCGCGCGATGAGCATCGCGTCGGCCTGTTCGAGGCCGATCTCCGAACTACTCAGAATCGCGCGAGCGTAGTCGGCGGTCTGCAGGAGTCCCGGCACGATCGCGTGGTACCAGTTCGAGATGTGGGTGGCGGTGCGCTCGTACTCGACGATGCCGCTCAGCGCGGGCGGCAAATCGGACGGGTTGGAATCGAGCCAGTTGTCGTCCTTGGCGCGTCTGGCCAGGCGCATCATGCGGTCGTACGTCGCGTCGTCGACTTGGAGGGCGCCCAGCAACCGGGCCACGTCCTCCGGGGACGCCACCCGCTGCCCCTTTTCCCACGCCGACAGCAACTGCGGGAGAATCCGCACCATCCGGGCCAGTTCGCGCAGTCCTTTACCCCGGGCCGTGCGCAATTCCCGCAGCGACGCGGCCAATGCTCTCGCACCCGGGGAAGCTGAAGTCGGCTTCATAGGGCGATGGTACGAACGCCGTCCATTCCCCGATCGGCGGTGGGGCGTCCCGGAATCAGGACAGCACGTATACGTGCCATTCGTCGTCGACGCGGAATCCGCACCGTTCGTAAACGCCCAGGGCACGGTGCGCGTTGTCGACGTCGACGTTCAGCGCCGACCGGTCGAATCCCGCCGCCTTCGCCGCCAAGAGCGTGTGGCCCAGCAGCCCCGACGCCACGCCGCGGCCGCGCAGCACCTCGCGCGTTCCCACCCAGGTGGCGTAGTGCTCGCGGACGCCCGTCGCCGCGGCTTCGGACTCGTAGAAGTGGCTCAGCACGAACGCCAGGACCTTGTCGTCGTCGAGGACGAGGAACGACAGGTCCGGGCGGAAGTCCTTGGACCCGGTGACCAGGTGGTGCCAGGCGTCCGGGCCGTAGACGGTGCTGCCCCAGTGGCCGGCGAAGGCGTCGTTGCGGGCGTCGAGGGCCGCGAGGTCGTGCTGGAAGTCGAACGGCTCCGCCGTGATGCCCTCCGGGAGCGGCGGCTGCGGCGGCAGGTCGGCGAGGCCGACGCGCATGTTGACCATCGTCCGCTGGTGCGCGAATCCCGCGGCGGCGAGGACGCCGGCGATCCACCGCTCGTTCTGGTGCTGGCCGTGGTGCAGCTCCATCGGCGCGCCCGGGAAGGCGCGCTCGTGGACGTCGCGGCTCGTGCGCGTCAACCACTCGACCAGGTGAGCGCCGACGGCGTCGGTCCGGTACTCCGGATGCACGACCGACTGCAGCCGGATCATGTGCACCGGGTTCGCGGCGTCGCGGCGGCGGATCAGGCCGTAGCCGGCGAGGGTGTCGCCCGCCCAGGCGCCGATGGTGGCGCGGGGCAGGTCGACGTTGGGCGCGACCAGCTCGTCGCGGAGGTCTTCGTCGCCGAAGTGGTCACCCGTCCGGTCGATCTCCTCGGCGGCGGCGTACAGGCGGGTGAGCGCGGGGACGTCGTCGAGGGTCAGCGGGCGCCAGGTCAGGTCCATGCCCGGAGGCTAGGCCGGACGGCGGCGCCCCCGCATCCCGATTTACGCTCGACAAGTGCTGGTGCTCCTCCCCCCATCCGAGACCAAGGCCGACGGCGGCCGCGGCGGCCCGCTCGACCTCGGCGCGCTGTCGTTCCCCGAGCTGAACCCGGCGCGCGCGAAGCTCGCCGACGCGCTCACCGAACTGGCCGGCGACGTCCCGGCGAGCATCGCGGCCCTGGGCATCACCGAGCGCCAGGCCGGCGAGGTGACGCGCAACGCGGAGCTGTGGACGTCACCGACGATGCCGGCGCTGCGCCGCTACACGGGAGTCCTGTACGACGCGCTCGACGTGAAGAGCTTCACGAAGGCGGGCCTGGAGAAGGCGCACCGGCGCCTGGCGGTGACGTCGTCGCTGTTCGGCGTGGTGTCGGCGACCGACCCGATCCCGGCGTACCGGCTGTCGGGCGGGAACTCGCTGCCGTCGATCGGGACGATCCGCGGGCACTGGAAGCCGGTCCTCGAGCCGGTGTTGCAGCAGGTCGAGGGCCTGGTGGTGGACTTGCGGTCGGGAACGTACTCGGCGTTCGCGAAGCTGCGCCCGGACGCGGTGACGGTCCGCGTGGTGACGGAGAACGCCCGCGGCGAGCGCGTGACGGTCAGCCATTTCAACAAGGCGTACAAGGGCCGCTTGGCACGGGCGCTGGCGGAGACGCGGGCGGAACCGTCCACAGTGGACCAGCTGGTCAAGGTGATCGTGAAGGCGGGCATGACGGTCGAGCGCACCGGCGACCACGCGCTGGAGCTGGTCACGGAGGGCTGACGGCCACCGCCCGGCTTCCGCGGCGGTACTCGCTCAAAACCGCTCCGGCGAGAACGGCGTCAGGTCGAAGCCCGGGTCCTCCCCCAGCGCGATCGCCGCCACCAGCTTTCCGGCGAAGGGCGCGTTCGTCAGCCCGCCCGGGCCGAAGCCCGTCGACACCGCCAGGCCCGGCCGGATCCGGCCCAAGATCGGCAACCCGTCCGGCGTGCCCGGGCGGAAGCCGACCCGGGTTTCCGCCAACGTCGCGTTCGCCAGGCCCGGTGCCACCGTCAGCGCGTTGTCCAGCACCTCGCGCTGGCCCGCCGCCGTCACGCGGTAGTCGAAGCCCGACTCCGCCTCGCGTGTCGCACCCGCGACCACGCGGCCGCCCGGGAACGCCAGCAAGTAGTGGCTCGTGCGGGGCAGCACCACCGGCCACGCCGCCGTCTCCGTGCCCGGCAGGTCGAAGTGGCTGATCTGGCCTCGGTGCGGCGTCACCGGCAGGTCGATCCCCAGCGGCGCCAGCAGTTCGCGGCTCCACGCGCCCGCCGCGACCACCACGCTGTCCGCCTCAAGCGGGCCGTCCGGGCTCGCGACCGTGCCGTCGGCGCGGAACGCCACTTCCCCTTCGACGAACTTCGCGCCCCGGCGTTCGGCGTCGAGCAGCAGGGCGCGGCGCAGCTGGTGACCGTCGACGCGGCCCGCGCCGGTCAGGTGCACCGCGCCCAGCCCGGGCGCCAGCGCCGGGAACAGCTCGCGCGCCTGGGCCGGGTCGAGCCGGCTGACCTCGCCGGCCTCGGGCGCGTCCGCCGCCCGCGCTGCCAGCCGCTCGTGCGCCTCGGCCAGCTCGGCGTCGTCGGCCGAGACGACCATCCCGCCGACGACCTCGAACGACGAATCCGCCAGCTCCGCCGTGAATTCGCGGTAGTACCGGCCGGCCGCCGACGCGAGCGGGTACAGCGCGTCGTCCCAGCGCGAAGTCCAGGGGCTGACGATCCCGGCGCCGGCTTCGGTGGCCGTCCCCGGGCGGGCCGCGTCCGCCACGACCACCTCCGCGCCCCGGCCCGCCAGGTGCCACGCCGTTGCCGCGCCGCCGATTCCGCTTCCGATCACGAGCACTCGCATGTCCCCCACCCTGCCCGAAAGTGCCGCGCCCGGGCCAACGGCCTTCCCCCGCCCCGCGCGGCGCCCGGTCGTATGCTGCGCGCCATGCCGAGCCGTGCCGAGCGGTATGTCGCCCATCTCGACACCCTGACCGGGGACGTCGAGCCCCGGCTGCAGCCGATCCCGTCGACCCACGCCGGGCTCGACGACGTCATCGCGTTCGTCTTCGCCGACGAACCCGAGCCGAGGTACATGACCGGCGCGACGTACGGCCTCTCGCTCGCCGACCACGCCGAGTGGCACGGCGTGCGACCGGAGCTGTGGATCAGCGTCCGGTCCGACGACCCGGTGTGGGCGCTGGCCATCGGCTACCTCGCCGAGCAGCTGCGGGGCACGTGCCCGTTCGTCTACGGCGACACCATCGACTTCGGCCAGCCGATCGCCCCGGAGTCCGCGATGACGGCGTTCGCCGTGTCGGCGCCCGCGGGCCTCGACGCGCACCAGTACACGCTGATCGACATCGGCGGCCCGCCGATCAGCATCGCCGGCTGCTACCCGGTGCACGACACCGAGCGCAAGTACATCCGCGAGCACGGCATCGACGCGTTCTGGCAGCTGGACTGGGACCTCTACGACGTCCGCCGGCCGCCCGTCGTCTGATACGCGGCCGTCGCGAGCTCGGCGAACGAGCGGACCAGCGGGCCGGCGTCCCGCCAGGCGACGACCACCGGGTTCGGCGCCAGGTCGGTGAGCGGCACGACCGTCAGGTCGCCCGGCGGCCGGTGGCCGAGCGGCATCAGGCCGACGGTCCCGTTCCACAGCACCGCCTGCAGGCACTCCTGAACGCCGCGCACCACCGGGCCGTCACGCGGTTCGCCGCCGTGCCAGTAGGCCTGCCAGACCGGGTCGGTGCCGTCCGGGAACCGGAACCACC
Organism: Amycolatopsis sp. NPDC114478; assembly: GCF_055633805.1. NCBI lineage: Bacteria > Bacillati > Actinomycetota > Actinomycetes > Pseudonocardiales > Pseudonocardiaceae > Amycolatopsis > Amycolatopsis sp. NPDC114478. The sequence goes on from NZ_JBVKDO010000006.1 coordinate 72,038, forward strand.
GCCGGTCGGCCAGGTCCGCGAGCCGCAGGTGGTCCCGGCGGGCCAGCGGGTCGTCGGCGCGCAGGACCGCGCCGACCGGGTCTTCGCGCAGCCGGTGCACGGTCAGGCCGGCGTCGTCGAACGGCCCGCGGGTCAGCGCGACGTCGACGAGCCCGGCGCGCAGCCCGCACGTCGGGTCGGTCAGGTCCGTGTCGCGGACGCGGACCTCGACGCCGGGGTGCCGCCGCCGGTAGGCGTCGGCCAGCCGCGTCGCGTCCGGGTCCGCGCTGTCGGCGAGGATGCCGACGGTGATCGCCGCGGCCCCGGCCGCCGACGCCACGCGCACGCGCGCCTGGTCGGCCTGCTCGAGCAGGGCGCGCGCCTCGTCGAGCAACGCCGCGCCGGCGGGCGTGAGCGCGACGCCCGCGGCCGAGCGCACCAGCAGGACGGCGCCGACGTCGGCCTCCAGCTGCTTGACCGCGCGGCTCAGCGGCGGCTGGCTCATGTGCAGCCGCGCGGCGGCCCGGCCGAAGTGGAGTTCTTCGGCGACGGCCACGAAGTACCGCAGCGTGCGCAGCTCCATCAGCGCTCGGCTTCGTACGGCCAGACGTCGTCGGGGAAGACGCGCGCGAACCAGTGCGGCTGGACGTCCCGCAGCCGCAGGGCCCGCCACCGGCGCGGGTCCGCGGGCTCGGGGACGGCGACCTCGACGTCCGGGCCGTGGGCGAAGAGCCGTTCCTGGCAGACTCCGCAGGGCGCCAGGACCCAGTAGCCGCGGTCCTCGTCGGCCGCGGTCACGCAGACCGAGCCCGTCACGCGGCGGCCGAGCTTGAACGCCTCGCAGATCGCGCCGGTCTCGTGGCACAGGCTGACGGCCTGGTTCGGGAACTCCGGCGCGGTGCTCGTCAGCACGGTGCCGTCGTCGAGGCGCAGTGCCGCCGCCCCGGACCACGCCGTGCCGCCGAAGCGGTCCCGCGCCAGCGCGATCGCCGCGTCCACCAGTTCCTGATCGACTGCCATGCGCCGACAGTAGCGCCGACCGGCGACGATGTTCTCCTGGTATCGCCTCCTCGCAATCGGTCTTGGACAGCTCCTCTCGTTCGGCGGTGGAATCGGGTCATGACCGACCTGACCGATCCCGCGGTGCGGGTGGCCGACGCCGTCGAACTCGCGCCGGACCTGCTGGTGATTCCCAACCACGGCGTCGACCTCGTGCCCAACATCGGCGTCGTGGGCGGCACGGAGGCCGTCCTCGTCGTCGACACGGGCCTCGGCCCCGCGAACGCCGCGGAAGTGCTCGCGTTCGCGACGTCGGTGGCCGCGGGCCGCCGCCTGTTCCTGACGACGACCCACTTCCACCCCGAGCACGCGTACGGCGCGCAGGTGTTCGCCGGCGCGGCGACCTACGTGGTCAACCGCGCCCAGGCGGCCGACCTCGCCACGAAGGGCGCGGGCTACCTCGAGATGTTCCGCGGCCTCGACCCGGTGGTGGCCGCCCGGCTGGAGGACGTCCGGGTGCCCGCGCCCGACTCCGTGTACGAGGGCACGCGGGACCTCGACCTCGGCGGCCGGACCGTCCGGCTGCGGCCGACGGGCCGGGGCCACACCCCCGGCGACCAGGTCGTCGAGGTCCCGGACGCCGGCGTGCTGTTCACCGGCGACCTGGCCGAGACGGGGCAGTTCGCGATCCTCCCGTGGTTCCCGCCGCACGACACGGACGTGACGGGTGTCGGGTGGATTTCGGTCCTGGACCGGCTGGTTTCGGCCGGACCGCGGACGGTGGTGCCCGGACACGGAGAGGTCGGTGGGGTGGCGGTGCTCACCGACGTCCGTGCCTACCTGCGCGAGCTACGGGACGAGACCTGGCACCGGCTCGAGTCGGGGGTCGGGGTGGATTCGGTCGTCGCGGAGGTGCGTTCGGTGCTCGTCGAACGCCATCCGGAGTGGGCCGGGCGCGAGTGGATCGAGCCGGGGGTGGGGTGCTTGTGCGCCGAGCACGACGCGCAGGCAGCCGCCCGGGGGTGATCGCGGGCCGCGGGGCGGGTTCGCCACCCGGGGGTGGTTCGCCACCGGCGGTAGGTCCGCCCGCCCGGGGGCGGGTTCGCCACCGGCGGCGGGTTCGCCCGCCCGGGCGTGGGTTTACCCGCCCGGGGGCGGCTTCACCGCCGGCGTGGGTTCGCCACCGACGGTGGGTCCGCCGCCGGGCGTGGGGTCGCCCACCCCAGGGGCTGCCGGGGGGGGCGGGCTCACCGCCAGCGTGGGTTCGCCACCGGGGAAGGATTCGCCGCCTCCCGGGGTCGCCGCCGCCGCTTGGACTTGCCCTCCAGACCGCTTCTCACTCCGCGTCCAGAACCGCCATCGCCGCGTTGTGGCCGGGGATGCCGCTGACACCACCTCCCCGTACCGCTCCCGCGCCGCACAGCAGGACTCGCTCGTGCGCTGTCTCGACGCCCCACTTCCCTTGCTGCGCCGGGTCTTCCGCGTACGGCCATGCCAAGTCGCGGTGGAAGATGTGCCCCGCCGGCAGCCCCAGCTCGGCCTCCAGGTCGAGCGGGGTCTTCGCCTCCACGCACGGCTTGCCGTCCGGGCTTACGAGCAGGCAGTCCTCGATCGGCTCGGCCAGGACGCTGTTCAGCGAAGCCAGCGTCGCGCGCAACGCCGCTTCGCGCGCCTCTTCGTTGCGGCCCTCGAAGAGGCGTGCGGGCATGTGCAAGCCGAACAACGTCAGCGTCTGCGCTCCGGCCGCGCGTTCCGCCGGGCCGAGGATCGACGGGTCCGTCAGCGAATGGCAGTAGATCTCGCACGGCGGGAGCGTGGGGATCTGGCCCGCCGCCGCCTCGCGGTAGGCCGTCTCCAGCTGGGAGAAGGTCTCGTTGACGTGGAACGTGCCGCCGAACGCCTCGGCCGGGTCGACGTGCGGGTCGCGCAGCTTCGGCAGCCGGGACAGCACCATGTTCACCTTCAGCTGCGCGCCCTCCGGCCGGTCCGGGGGCTCCTCGCCCAGCAGCCGCGCGAGCGTCGCCGGGGCGACGTTCGCCAGAACGTGCCCACCCCGCACCTCGTGCTCGGCGTCGTCGCGGCGGTAGCGCACCTCGCCGTCCGGGTCGACGGACAGCACTTCCGCTCCCGTCACGAGACGCGCTCCCGCGGCCGCCGCCACCGTCGCCAGTGAGCCGGTGACCGCGCCCATGCCGCCGACCGGGACGTCCCAGTCGCCGGTGCCGTTGCCGATCACGTGGTAGAGCAGGCACCGGTTCTGCCGCAGGTCCTCGTCGCCCGCCGGGGCGAACGTGCCGATCAGCGCGTCGGTGAGCACGACGCCGCGGACCGTGTCGTCGCCGAACCACGACGTCAGCGTCTCGCCGATCGGCCGCTCGAACAACGCCGACCACGCTTCGGCGTCACCCACCCGCGCCCGGAAGTCCACTTCGGACAGCAGTGGCTCGGTGAGGGTGCCGAAGACGCGCTCGGCCACGCCTTCGGTCAGTTCGTAGAAGCGCCGCCACGCCGTGTAGACCGATGTGGACCCCGTGACCGCGCGGAACGACGCCGCAGTCCGGCCGTCGTCGCCCGTGTCGACAAGGAGACCCGAGTCGCCGGTCGGCGTGTAGGACGACATCCGGCGCCGCAGCAGCCGGACGTCGAGCCCGAGGTCGGCCACGATCTTCTTCGGCAGCAAGCTGACCAGGTAGGAATAGCGTGATAGCCGGACATCCACGCCGTCGAAAGCGCGGAACGACACGGCGGCGCCACCGGTCTCCCCGCGCCGTTCGAGCACGAGCACCGACCGGCCCGCCCGCGCCAGGTACGCGGCAGCCACCAGCCCGTTGTGCCCGCCGCCGACGACCACGACGTCGTAGGTATCCATCCGCCCCTCCTCGGGTGTTGCCTGCCCGTTCATCGTGGCCACCGCGGCGGACGGAATTCAAGGAAACGTCGCGAACGGTCCTTTCGCGCTATTCGGTTGCGCGGAGCGTGACCGAACCGGCAGGCTGAAGCGCAACCGGCAGGGAGCCGGGGCGAAGAGCGGGGAGGTGCCGTCGTGATGGATGTCCGGGCCCTTACGCGCCCTCGCCCACCCGCCCCCCGGAGCTGACCACGCGCCCGGTGGGGCATCCCTGACCAAGGAGAACCCCACCAGTGCGCACGCACGACTTCGAAGACTTCGACGACCAACCCACCCGACGCCGCCAGGCGCGATCGCGCCGCCAAGGGCGGTTCGAGGAACCCGAGCCCACCCGCAGCGGCCGGCTCACCGAAGGCGAACGCGTCCGGCTCGCCAAGCTGCGCGACGACGCCTACACCGAAAACCAGCTCCCGGACGGCGCCGACCGCTGGTCCACCTGGGACGACGCCGAACACGGCCCGCTGCCCCGGCCGGAGTGGGTCGTGACCGAGCTCGCCGCGGTCGACACCGACCTCGGCGTCCTCAAGACCGGCAAGGAGGCCGACGTCCACCTGCTGCGCCGCGGCCTGCCCGGCACCCCCGGCACGCTGCTCGCCGCGAAGCGCTACCGCAGCGACGAACACAAGCTCTTCCACCGCGACGCGGGCTACCTCGAAGGACGGCGGATGCGCCGGTCCCGAGAGATGCGCGCGATCGAGCACCGCACCGCGTTCGGCCGCAACCTCATCGCCGAACAGTGGGCCGTCGCGGAGTTCGCCGCGTTGAGTCGCTTGTGGACGCTCGGCGCGCCCGTGCCGTACCCGGTGCAGCGCAACGGCACCGAACTGCTGCTGGAGTTCCTCGGCGAAGACGACGGGACGGCCGCGCCGCGGCTGGCCCAGGTGCGCCCGGACCCGGACGAGCTGAAGGACCTGTGGTTCCAGGCCACGGCGGCGCTGGAGCTGCTCGCCACCGAGGGGCTCGCGCACGGCGACCTCTCGGCGTACAACCTGCTGGTGCACCGCGGCCGGCTGGTCGTGATCGACCTGCCCCAGGTCGTCGACGTCGTCGCCAACCCCGGCGGCGCCGAGTTCCTCGCCCGGGACGTGCGCAACCTCGCCGGCTGGTTCCACGGCCGCGGCCTCGGCGAGCACGTCACGAACACCGACGGCCTGCTCGCGGACCTCGTTTCCGCGGCCGGGCTCGGGTAGCGGGGGCGGCGGCGTCGCGACTGTGGTGTGGAACACGTCTGCGACGCCGCCCACAACCGGTTACCTCCATGCGGAGGACCAGCTCCCCTTCAGGTACAGTGAACACAGACCGCAACCGGCGGCGTGGATATAGTTGGTGTCCGTCGCCTCCAAAGCCACCGAATGGCTCGCGGTGATCCGTAACCCCCAAGCGGCGCGCAGTGTCGGAAAAGCGCAAGACACAGTGTGCCGGGTCCGTCCCTGTGAACGCCCACTGCACACCATCTTGCCCTGCCTGCGCGCGGGGAGCCCGGGCCTCCTTGTGACGAACCATGTCCGAGAGGCATTTGTGACCGTCACGTTCAACTCCGGCCCTTCCTCGACGTCCGCGCGCGCGGACCGTCCCGACCGCAAGCCGCGCACCCGCCCGGCCGGTGGGGACATGCTGCGCGACGACGCCGTCGAGCTCGTGGCCACCAAGACCTTCGCCGAGCTGGGCCTGCCGGAGCAGCTGCTCCGCGCGCTCGCCGACGCGGGCATCACCACCCCGTTCCCGATCCAGTCCGCGACCATCCCGGACGCCCTGAGCGGCCGCGACGTACTGGGCCGCGCCCAGACCGGCTCCGGCAAGACGCTCGCCTTCGGCCTGGCCATGCTGGCCCGGCTCAACGGCGGCAAGGCCCGTCCGAAGCGCCCCCGCGCGCTGATCCTGGTCCCGACCCGCGAGCTGGCCATGCAGGTCGCCGACTCGCTGACCCCGCTGGCCAAGTCGCTCGGCCTGTGGTGCCGCACGGCCGTCGGCGGCATGGCCTTCGCCCGCCAGGCGGACGCGCTCTCCCGTGGCGTCGACCTGCTGATCGCCACCCCGGGCCGGCTGTCGGACCACGTCCGGCAGGGCACCGCGCACCTGGGCGACTGCAACTTCATCGCCCTCGATGAGGCCGACCAGATGGCGGACATGGGCTTCATGCCGCAGGTCCGCGAGATCCTCGACCTGACCCCGCCGGGTGGGCAGCGCCTGCTGTTCTCGGCGACGCTCGACGGTGACGTCAACCGCCTGGTCCGGCAGTACCTGACCGACCCGGTGACGCACTCGGTCGCGCCGTCGACCGCGAGCGTCACGACCATGGACCACCACGTGCTCCAGGTCTCGCACCAGGACAAGCAGGACGTCATCACGCAGATCGGCGCCCGCGAGGGCCGCACGATCATGTTCGTGCGGACCAAGCACCACGTCGACCGCCTCGCGGAGCGCCTGCGCGAGCAGGGCGTCAACGCGGCGGCGCTGCACGGCGGCAAGACGCAGGGGCAGCGCAACCGTGTCCTCGCCGACTTCAAGGAAGGCCACACCCCGGTGCTGGTCGCCACGGACGTCGCGGCCCGCGGCATCCACGTCGACGACATCTCGCTGGTGCTGCACGTCGACCCGGCGGCCGACCACAAGGACTACCTGCACCGCGCCGGCCGCACGGCCCGCGCCGGGGCGTCCGGCGTGGTCGTCACGGTGGCGACGCACGACCAGCGCCGGATGGTCCGCCGGCTGACCGACCGCGCCGGCGTGCGCGCGGAGTCGACGACGGTCCGCCCGGGCGACCCGGAGCTGTCCCGCATCACCGGCGCCCGCGAGCCCAGCGGCGAGCCGGTCGTCGAGCGGCGGCGCGAAAGCCCGCGTCGCGGCGGCGGCGGTGGCTTCCGCGGTGACCGCGGAAGCTTCGGCGGCTCGAACCGTGGCGGCGAGCGCGGCGGCTACAGCCGTGGCGGCGAGCGCAGCTACGGCGACCGTGACCGTGGTGGCGAGCGCGGCGGCGACCGCGGCAGCTACGGCCAGGGATCCCGCGAAGGCCGTTCCGGCGGCTTCGCCGGCCGCGGCCGGCAGCCCCGCTCGGGCAACGGCGGTGGCTACGGCCGCCCGAGCCGTGGCCCGCGTCGCGGCTACGACAGCTGATTCCCCCTGGAAGCCCCGGACTCCGGTCCGGGGCTTCCGGCGTTTCCGGGCCCTGGTTCACGGCCAAGCGAAGGGCGAATGGGAGACTGCGGGACGTGACTACGCCGCCGACGCCCCCGCCCGATGAGGTTTTCGACTGGCTCGACGTCGAAGCGGAGAAGCGGGCGAACGCGGGGCTCGTGCGGCAGCTGCGGCCGCGTCCCGCGCAGGCGGACGAGCTCGACCTGGCCGGCAACGACTACCTCGGGCTGGCCCGCGACAAGCGCGTCGCCGGAGCCGCCGCGGCCGCCGCGCTGCGCTGGGGCGCCGGGTCGACCGGGTCCCGGCTGGTCACCGGGTCGACCGAGCTGCACACCGAGCTCGAGCTGGAGCTCGCCCGGTTCTGCGGCGCGCAGGCGGCACTCGTGTTCTCCTCCGGCTTCGCCGCGAACCTCGGCGCGGTGACCGCGCTGTCCGGGTCAGAATCGGCGATCGTCACGGACAAGTACATCCACGCTTCCTTGATCGAAGGCTGCCGGCTGTCACGCGCCGACGTCGCCGCGGTCGCGCACTCGACGCCGTCGGCGATCAAGCACGCGCTGTCGACCCGGCGGAAGCCGCGGGCGCTGGTGGTTACAGACTCGGTGTTCTCGGTCGACGGCGACCTCGCCCCGCTCGGCGAGCTGGCCGGGATCTGCCGCGAGCACGGCGCGGCGCTGCTCGTGGACGACGCGCACGGCTTCGGCGTCCTCGGCGAAGGCGGGCGGGGCGCCGTCCACGCGGCCGGGCTGTCCGGCGCGCCCGACGTCGTCACGACGTTGACGCTGTCGAAGTCGCTCGGCGCCCAGGGCGGGGCCGTCGTCGGGCCGCGGCGGGTGATCAAGCACCTCGTGGACACCGCGCGCAGCTTCATCTTCGACACCGCGCTGGCGCCCGCGAGCGCCGCGGCCGCGCTGGCCGCGTTGCACGCGCTCAAGGAAGAGCCGGGGATGGCCGAGAAGGTCGTCGAGAACGCCGGCAACCTGGCGATGTCGCTGAAGGCGGCCGGGCTGAAGGCGAGCCTGCCGGACGCGGCCGTGATCTCGGTGCAGGCGCCGTCCGCGGAGACGGCGGTCGCGTGGGCGGCGGCGTGCGCGGAGCACGGGATCCGGGTCGGGTGCTTCCGGCCGCCGTCGGTGCCGGACGGGATTTCGCGGCTGCGCCTGACCGCGCGGGCCGACCTCACCGAGGCCGACGTGGACCGCGCGGTGAAGGTGATCACGGCGACCGCGCCGCGGGGCGCGACGGTCTAAGCCAGCGCTTCCGCCACCGGCAGCGGCTCGCGTCCGAGGAGTTCGCCCAGGCGGGGACCGGTTTCCGCGAAGTCGCCCCGCCGCCCGGCGGTGAACAACGTCAGCAGCAGGCGGGCCATGGCCTCGGGCGTGCCGGCCGCGATCCGGTCGGCGACCCACTGCTCGTCGCCGACGACCACGCGTTTGACCTCGCGACCGGTGCGGTCGGAGGCGATCGCGGCGAGGTCGTCGAAGGTGACGGCGGTGGGCGCGGTGAGGGTGACGGGACCGTCCACGACGTGTCCGGCGAGGATCACCGCGGCCGCCTCGGCGACGTCCGCCCGGTGGGTCCACGAAACCGGGCCGTCTTCGGGCGCGGCGATCTCGCCGGTCTCCCGCCACGGACCGAGCAGCCAGCCGAGGCTGTGGGCGTAGAAGCCGTTGCGCAACGACGTCCAGGCGACCCCGGAACCCGCGAGGATCTCCTCGGTGGCCGCGTGGTCGCGAGCCGGGAAGAACGCGCTGCCGGGGCGCACGTTCTGGTGGCTGGTGTAGAGGATCCGCCGGACGCCCGCGGCGACGGCGGCTTCGATCGCGGCGCGGTGCAGGGCGACGCCGTCGGCGGCCGGGTCGTTGGACGACACCAGCAGCACTTGGTCCGCGCCTTCGAAGGAGGCGCGCAGAGCTGCGGGGTCTTCGTAGGAGCCGGGCCGCACCCGTACGCCGCGATCGGCGAACGACTGCGCCTTCGCGACGTCACGCACGCTCACGCCGATCTCTTCGGCCGGGACGCGGGTGAGCAAGTGCTCGACAGTGGCGCCGTTCAGGGCGCCGGTCGCGCCGGTGATCACGATCATCGCGGGGGTTCCTCTTTCAGCAGTGGCAGCAGGATGTCGTCGACGAGGTGCTCGACGAAGGGCTCGTCGCACGGCTCTCCGGCGACGACCAGCCGGTGGACGAGCATCGCCGGGACGATCTCGTTGAATAGCGCGGCGCCTCGCGCGTCGAGGAGCCCGTCTTTGCGCGGCCGCCGGGTCATCGCGGCCTGGTCGCGGTGCAGGATCCGCCGCATCGCCGCGGCGAGGTCCGGATCGCCGCGCATCCCGGCGAAGAGCGCGCCGAGGAGGCCGACTTCCTGCTCGGCGATGTCCCGCGCGAGCCAGTTCGCCGTCTCCAGAAGCGCGCCGCGCAGGTCGCCGGCCGAGGGATCGGGCGGGGTGCCGCCCGCGCGGTCGTCGACGGCCGCGGCGACCAGCGCGGCCTTGCCGGGGTAGCGGCGGTAGATCGTCGCCTTTCCCACTCCAGCCGCCGCCGCGACGGCTTCGATCGACAACCGGTCGTAGCCGACGTCGATCAGCAGCTTCAGCGTCGCGTCGAAGATGACGACGTCACGACCGGCGTCCCGTGGTCGTCCCGGCACGGCCTCTCCCCTCGATACGAAACGGTACCGTCTCGTATCGAGAGTAGGCCTGATTCCGGATCCTGTCGAGGAGGCGTCAGGACGGCAGGCGGCGCATGCGGATGTGCGGGATCCCGTCGTCGTCGGTGTACTCCGCGCCTTCCGCAACGAAGCCGTAGCGCGCGTAGAAGCCCTGGACGTACGTCTGGGCGTCCAGGACGTACTCGCCGGGAACGGTGAGGGCCGCGTCCATCAGCTGGGCCGCGAGGCCCTGGCCGCGGGCCGACGCCGCCGTCACCACGCGGCCGATGCGGCGGACGCCGTCCGGGTCGAGCAGGACCCGCAGGTAGGACGTGACGCCGTCGGCGTCCGCGAACCACAGGTGGCGGGTGTCCGGCCGGAGGTCACGGCCGTCGAGCTCCGGGTAGGCGGCTTTCTGCTCCACCACAAAGACGTCCACGCGCAGGCGGAGGATGTCGTGGAGCTGGGCGGCGGTCAGTTCGGGCCCGGTCGCGTCGTGCAGGGTCGGCATGTCCCCTGCTTAGCACGGTCAGCCGAAGATGCGGGGCTTGGCCTGGGCTTCGATGTCGGCCGTGTACGCCGAAACGCGCGTGTAGACACCCGGCTTGCCGGCCTTGCCGCAGCCGTCGCCGAAGGACACGATCCCGATCAGCGTGTCACCCACGACGAGCGGGCCGCCGGAGTCGCCCTGGCACGCGTCGATACCGCCCTGTTCGTACCCCGCGCAGACCATGGTCTTCTGGTCGTACACGGAGTAGTCGGAGCGGCAGGCGCTGTCCGAGACCACCGGGACCTGGGCGCTGCGCAGGTAGTCGGACCGGTCGCCGCCGTCGGCGACGCGGCCCCAGCCGAGCACCGTCGCCTGGGTGCCTTCGCGGTAGGCAGCCGCGTCACTGCTCTGGGGCAGCTGCGCGGGCCGGTAACCGAGCTGGCCGCGGACGGTCAGCACCGCGATGTCGTCACCCTGCGTCGGATCGCTGTAGCCCTTGCCGATCCAGACCTTCGAGACGGTCAGGACGTCACCCTCGTCCGTGCGCTTGTCCTCGCGACCCGCCACCACGCGGACGTCCTGCTTCGCGACCGCCTTGGCGCAGTGCGCCGCCGTCGCGACCGCGGTCGAACTGACGATCACCGCGCCGCAGAACTGGTTGCCGCCGGCGTCGGTCAGGTAGACCGCGTACGGGTGGTCCGAGAGCGAAGCCTTGTCGCCGCCCACGATCCGCGGCTGGTTGGCCGAAGCCGGGTCCGCGGACGCCGTGCCGACCACCACCGGGACGGCCACCGCGGCGACCGCGAGAAGCGCGCCGCTCGCGAGCAGCAGGGATCGGCGGGACTTCACGGACATGGGACTTTCCCCTCTTCGGAGCACGACAAGACAGAGCACTCGGCACCCGGATGACTCCGGTGCGTGAACAACGTGCGCTCAATACCCTAATCCGAGGGGGCCCAAAACGGTGTCACTGGAACGGGTGGACTCCGCGCGCACCGGCCGTCTCTGCCAAGCTGACCGGATGCGACGGAGAGCGGCGGCGGCACTCGGGGCGGTCCTGGCCCTGACCACGGCCGCGTGCTCGGCGGAAGTGCCCTCGACGCCGCACCCTGTGCCCCCTTCGACCACGGTGGCGGCCACTCCGGCGCCGGCCCCGGCGAGGGTCACGACGGCGCCGGCGGGGGCACCGGCCGCGCCCGTCGTCACCTGGCAGGTGGGTGCCCACCCGCTCCCCCTCCGCGCCGACGGCTTCGGCGAGATCGAGCCGACGCCACCCGAACTGGTGAACCGGGCACTTCCGACAAAAGACGTCCTTCCGCCCCCGGCCGGCGACCGGTACGCGGCCACGATCAGCGCCGTGCCCGCCGACGTCCTCGCGCGCAGCACCTGGCAGGCCGCCTGCCCGGTGCAGGCGGGTGACCTGCGCTACCTGACGATGTCGTTCTGGGGGTTCGACGGCCGCGCGCACACCGGCGAGATGCTGGTCAACGCGCAGGGCGCCGCCGGGATCACCAAGGTCTTCGGGCAGCTGTTCGCGGCGCACTTCCCGCTCGAAGAGATGCGCGTGACCAGTCCCGCCGAGCTGACCGCGCCGCCGACCGGCGACGGCAACAGCACCAGCGCGTTCGTCTGCCGCCCGGCCCGCGGCCAGACGACCTGGTCGGCGCACGCGTACGGGCTCGCGGTGGACGTCAACCCGTTCTGCAACCCCTACACCCAGGGCGCTCTCGTGCTCCCCGAGCTGGCCTCGGCCTACCTCGACCGCGCGAACCACCGTCCGGGCATGGTGCTGGCCGGCGACGCGACCGTGCGCGCGTTCGCCGCGATCGGGTGGAGCTGGGGTGGCGCCTGGACGACCCCGAAGGACCGGATGCACTTCACGGCGACCGGCCACTGACCACGTAATACGACGTTAAGCACAAGTGGGAACACGCGGTTCGCGGAGACGGTTGGCTAGGGTGAACCGACCGGACCGAGCCCCGCGGAGGATGCAGTGCCCCACTACGACCTGGTGATCGTCGGGACGGGATCGGGGAACTCCATCCTCGGGCCCGACTTCGCCGGCAAGAAGACGGCGATCGTGGAGAAGGGCACCTTCGGTGGCACCTGCCTGAACGTCGGCTGCATCCCGACGAAGATGTTCGTGTACGCCGCCGATGTCGCGTACACGCCTTCGCACAGCGCGAAGTACGGCGTCGACGAAGAGCTGAAGGGCGTCCGCTGGCGCGACATCCGCGACCGGATCTTCGGCCGGATCGACCCGATCGCCGCCGGCGGCGCGGAGTATCGCCGCAGCCACGAGGACAACGCGAACGTCGACGTCTACGAGGGCACCGGCCGCTTCACCGGGCACAAGGAGCTGCGCGTCAGCTTCGCCGACGGCCGTCCGGACGAGGTCCTGACCGCCGACGAGTTCGTGCTCGCCGCGGGCGGGCGCCCGGTGATCCCGGACATCCCGGGCCTGGACGACGTCGAGTACTACACGTCCGACACGGTGATGCGGCTCGACGAGCTGCCCGAGCGGATCGTCATCCTGGGCGGCGGGTACATCGCGGCCGAGTTCGCGCACGTCTTCGCGTCGTTCGGCGTGCACGTCACGCTGGTCAACCGGTCCGGGCGCCTGCTGCGTTCGGAGGATGAAGAGGTCAGCGCGCGCTTCACCGAGCTGGCTTCGCAACGCTTCGACGTCCGCCTGGACCGCAAGACCGTCCGGGCGCGCAAGACCGGCAACGGCGTCGCGCTCGACCTCGAAGGCCCGCAGGGCGCCGAGACCGTCGAGGCCGAGCTGCTGCTGATCGCCACCGGGCGCCGCCCGAACTCCGATCTGCTGGACGTCGCGGCCACCGGAGTGACCACAATGGACAGTGGGCACGTCGTGGTCGACGACTACCAGGAGACCGTGGTCGAGGGCATCTACGCCCTCGGCGACCTGTCCTCGCCGCACGAGCTGAAGCACGTCGCGAACCACGAAGCCCGGGTGGTGCAGCACAACCTGGCGCACCCGGACGACCGGATCACCGCCGACCACCGGTTCGTGCCGCACGCGGTGTTCACCCACCCGCAGATCGCGTCGGTCGGGCTGACCGAGCAGAAGGCGCGCGAGAACGGCGTCTCCTACGTGACCTCGAAGCAGGACTACGCCGGGATCGCGTACGGCTGGGCGATGGAGGACACGACGGGCTTCGCGAAGCTCTTGGCCGACCCGGCGACGGGCCAGTTGCTGGGCGCGCACATCATCGGGCCGCAGGCGTCGTCGGTGATCCAGCCGCTGATCCAGGCGATGAGCTTCGGCCTGGACGCGCGGTCGATGGCCCGCGGCCAGTACTGGATCCACCCGGCGATGCCCGAGCTGGTCGAGAACGCGCTGCTCAACCTGCCCCTGGACTGACCCGGATCAGAGGGTGACGGACCAGGTGTCGAGGGTGCCGGTGTCGCCGGGCCCGTAGTCGGTGACGCGCAGCTGCCACGTGCCGGCCGCCGGGGTCGCCGTCGCCGGGACGGTGAAGGTGCGCGCGCCGCTCCACGGCGTGCACGTGCTGCCGCCGCTGTACTTGAGCGCGTACGCCTTGCCCCTCGGGTCCAGCAGCGTGATGCCGAGGTCCTCGGCGCACGTGTGCCGGATGGTCAGCGAGACGCCGATCGTGGCGGCCGCGCTGCCGGTGAGCGTCGAGGTGATCGGGCTGAACACCTGCTGGTAGTCGCGGATCGCGTAGTCCGTGTCGTTGGTCAGCGTCCGGCCGCCCGGCGCCGGGCCGCTGCCGGTGACCAGGGTGAGCTGCCATTTGCCCAGGGCCTCGATGACCGGCTGGAACAGCGACATGTCTCCGTCGGACGGGTTGTCCACGCACTGCGACGGGCCGCCGTCGTGCAGGCCGGTCGCCTTGTCCCCCAGCAGCCAGCCGCCGCCCGAGTCGCCGCCGAGGGAGCAGGCCGTCGTCCAGGTCAGGTCGTCGATCACGAGGCCGCCGCCGTAGTCGACGGACTTGTGCGTGTACTTCACCTCGCCGCACTGCCAGTGCGAGGTGTTGCCGGAGTGGCAGACGCGGTCGCCGACCATCGCCTCGGCCGCGCCGGTCAGCGTGACCGCCGGCTGGCCCCACGTGTTCACCGAACCCGAGAGGGTCCAGCCCGGCTCCGTCACCGCGACGACGCCCATGTCGCCTTCGCGGGCGTTGACGCTGTGGGTGCCGCCGACGTTCGACGTCCCGATCCGGTTCTGCTGCCCCGAAGCGCCGTACGCGGCTTGGTCGCGGTCGTTCGTGCAGTGGCCCGCGGTGAGGAAGTGCTTGGCGCCACTGGAATCCGTCACGGGGAAGCCGACCGAGCAGTTGCTCTCGCTGCCGGGCCACCACGGGTTGCCGGTCTGGATCGTGCCCGACTGCAGCCGCGGCGAATCTTCTTCGTCCGGTCGACGTCGACGCCGACGTCGTTGCCGCGGACGTCGACGCCCCAGCCGTAGACGCCGGGCACACCCGCCCCGACCAGCGCCCGGACGGCCGCGTCGGTGCGGTCCAGGTCGGTCTGACTCCGCTGACCACCTGCGCCGCGGCGCCCACCACACGCGCCTGACCTGCGGCTTCGGCGGTCGTCACGGCGACGGCCAGCCGGCCGGTGGCCGCGTCGAACCACTGCCCGGCGGCGTGCGCGCGGACCGCTTCGGGCAGCGTCGCGGCCAGCCGGTGCGCCCGGTGCTGCGCCCGGGCCTGATCGGCGGACAGCCCGAACGCCGCGGCGACGCCCGCCACCTCGGCGTCGGGGTGGTCCGGCGCCGCTTCGGCGGGCGCGACACCCAGTCCCAGCGCGGCCAACGCGCCCACGGCGGCACACCGCCGGCACCGCCTCCGGCGAGAACCGGATTTCGAGCACGTATTCGCGGACCGGCAGCCGGAACTTGCGTTCGTAGTTCGTCGCGACCGGGTGCGGCGGGCGATTCACGAGCGTGTGTTCGGTGAGCACCGTTTCGCCGCGCAGCAGCGGCCTGCCGAAGAGCAGCTCGACGACGAGGAGGCCGTCTTCCGGCCGGTGGACGCTGCGGCCCGGGTGGCAGCCGCGCAGCGAGTTCAGCTCCGGCAGCGGCCGGTCGTGCTCGTCCAGGTGCAGGATCACCACCCACCGGTCCGGGCCGTCGGCCTCGGCCCGCAACACCTGCCGCGACCGGATCTCCAGCTCTTCCCGGCCCGGGCCGACGAGGACGACGTCGTGCTGGCTCAGCCGGGTCAGCCGCTCGTCCCACCGGGTGTCCACATCGGACACCGCGGCGTCGATGCGCCGGCCGTCCGGCCAGAACCGGCCGATCTCCGCGGGCGCGGCCCGGCGCACCCGAGGCGGCCCGAGCAACGCGACGAGCGAGCCGGCCGGCACCTCGAGGACGGCTTCGAGCTGACGCAGCCCGCGCACCGAATCCCGCCGTTCCGGACGGCTGCGGCCGGACTGCCAGTAGCTCAGCGTCGCCGTCGTGACCGTGACCCCGCGGAGCCGCAGGTGCTCGCGCAGCCGGTCCAGGCTCAGCCCGCGGGCGCGGATGGCCGCGCGCACCGGGGCGAACCGCGTTAACAGTTAAGAATCAGACGAACCGGCGGCGCCCGGCGAGCGCGCCGAACACCATCTGGACCACCAGCAGGCCGAGCAGCATCGCCAGCGGCACGGTCCAGCCGTGCGCGACGTCGTGCAGCAGACCGAAGAGGAACGGCCCCAGCGCGGCGAACAGGTAGCCGAAGCCCTGCGCCATCCCGGACAGCCGGGCGGTGTCGGCGCCGGTCCGCGCGCGCAGCGCGATCACGGTCAGGGCCAGCGAGAACACGCTCATGCCGAGCCCGACCAGGATGCTCCACAGCAGCGGCGACCACGACGGCGCGAGCATCAGCCCGGTCGTCCCGGCGAAGCCGAACACGCCGAGGCCGACGATCCACGGACCCTGGCCACCGCGGGCGCGGGCCGCCATCGGCGCGATGAAGAGGCTGATCGGCACGGCGATCAGCGAGACCAGGCCGAACAGCAGGCCGGCCTGGTCGCGGGACACGCCCGCGTCCATCAGCACCTGCGGGAACCAGCCCATCGCCGCGTAGGCGTAGAAGGCCTGCAGGCCGAAGAACACCGTGACGATCCAGGCGAGCCGGCTGCGCAGCAGCGAGCGGCCACCGGCGGCGCCGGCGGCGGGCCGCGGCACCCGGCCGGTGCCGCGGGCTGCGAGAATCCACGCCAGCAGCGCCACGACGGCCACCACCGCCCAGCTCCCCAGCGCCGGGCGCCAGCCGCCGAACGCGTCGCCGAGCTGCGGGGTCACCGCCGACCCGAGGGCGCCGCCGCCCTGCAGGGCCGCGGTGTAGACGCCGGTCATGACGCCGATGCGGGCCGGGAAGGAGTCCTTGATGACGACCGGGATGAGCACGTTGATCAGGGCGATCCCGGCGGTGGCGACGAGCGTCCCGCCGAGCACGACGACCGGGCCGTCGACCACGCGCAGCACCAGCCCGGCCGCGAGCGCGCCCAGCGCGATCGCGATGGCGGCGCCGATGCCGGCCCGGCGCGCGAGCAGCGGCGCGGCCAGCCCGGCGCCCGCGAAGCAGAGCGTCGGCAACGTCGTGAGCACGCCCGCCCAGACGCCGGACGTCCCCAGGTCCGCGCGCATTTCGGCGAGCATGGGCCCGACGCCGGTGATGGCCGGGCGCAGGTTGAGCGCGGTGAGCACCACCGCGACCGCGAGCAGCGCGCCGGCGGCGACCACGCCCGGCGTCCGGACCTCCACGGCGCCGTCCAGTTCGAGTTCACGGTTTTCGACGCGCATGACCGCTACTATCGCATACGTAGGATGATTGGATGAAGGGATGACTCCTGTGCCTCTGGCCACCACCCGGCGCACCGGCCTGGTCGACCAGGTCATCGAGCAGCTGCGGACCGCGGTCGCGCAGGGCGACTGGCCCCTCGGCACGCGCATCCCGACCGAGGTCGAGCTGGGCGAACAGCTCGGCGTCGGGCGCAACACCGTCCGCGAAGCCGTGCGCGCGCTCGCGCACACCGGCCTGCTCGAAGTGCGCCAGGGCGACGGCACGTACGTGCGCGCGACCAGCGAGGTGTCAGGGGCGATCCGCCGGCTCTGCGGCGACGAGCTGCGCGAGGTCCTGCAGGTCCGGCGCACCCTCGAAGCCGAAGGCGCCCGGCTCGCCGCGCTCTCGCGCACCCACGAGGACATCGCGGAGCTGCGGACGCTGCTGGCCCGCCGCGAGACCGAGCTGCGCGAACGGCGCTGGGAGGACTTCGCGCACACCGACGCCGAGTTCCACATGGCGGTCGTGCGCGCCGGGCACAACGGCCTGCTCACCGAGCTCTACCGCGGGCTGACCGAGGTCATCACGGCGAGCGTCGCGGCGACGTCGAGCATCACGCCGGGCGTGGACCACGTGCCCGAAATCGGCCACGAAGGGCTCGCCGCCGCCATCGCCGAGCGCGATCCCGACCGCGCCGCGGCCGAGGCCTGCGGGTTCCTGGACGAGCTCCTGGAGCGCGTCGAACGCGCCTGACCAGCATATTCACCCTCGTTGGCACCACTTCTGACCCTTAAGGGTGCCAATTCAGGGTTGTCGTGGTGCCATCATGGCGCCATAGTTGTGCCATGGACCTGACACCACTCGTGGACAGCCTCCGCCGCGAGTTCGCGGTAGCCGCCGAGGCGGCCGGCGAGGAAGCTGTCGCCTTGGCCGAACGGCTGGCCTCCCCGCTGGAGGCCGCCATCCGGCTGACCCTGCTCGACACCCTCTCGGCCGCGGCCGACGAGATCACCCGCGACCTCGCGCCCGGCTCCGTCGAAGTCCGCCTTCGCCGCCGGGACGCCGAGTTCGCCGTCACGCTCCCGCCGTCACCCGCCGCCGAGCCGGCGGCTCCGGAGCCCGTCGCGCCGCCGCCGGAAGCCGACGACGGCGCCGTCTCCCGGATCAACCTGCGGCTGCCCGAGCAGCTGAAGCAGCGGGTCGAGGAGGCGGCGAGCCGGGACCGGCTCTCCACCAACGCCTGGCTCGTCCGGGCCGCGACCGCCGCGCTCGGCCCCGACCGCGGCCGCCCGACCCAGCGCCGGTCGGTGTTCGGCGAGAAGTACACCGGCTGGGTTCAGTAACCCCCTTTCGCTTTTTCCCACACGTCTCCGACCTGCGGAGACACCCCACGAGCACCCCAGGAGGGCGCAGCCATGCCTGTTTTCCCCACCCCCGAGCCGATCACGGCCACGATCGACGTCAGCGTCGCGGACGTCCGGATCGTCGCCGGGGACCGGGCGGAGACGACCGTCGAGGTCACCCCGGCGGACCCGGGCGACAGCGAGGACGTCAAGGCCGTCGCGAAGACCCGCGTCGAGTTCGCCGGCGGTGAACTGCTGGTCAAGGGCCCGAAGTACGTCACCAAGCTCTGGGGCAAGGGCGGTGCGCTGCACGTCACCGTCGAGCTGCCGGCCGGGTCGCGGATCACCGGCACCGCCGCGATGGGCGACTTCCGGGTCGGCGGCCGCGTCGGCGACAGCCGCTTCAAGACGTCCGTCGGCGACATCCACCTCGACGAGGCCGCCCGGCTCGAGGCGAGCACGGCGACCGGCGACGTCAGCGTCGACCGCGCCACCGGGCACGCCGAGATCGGCACCGGCTCCGGCGAGCTGCGGATCCGCGAGATCGACGGCACCGCCGTGCTGAAGAACTCCAACGGCGAGACCCGCGTCGGCGAAGTGACGGGCGACCTGCGGGTGAACGTCGCCAACGGCGACATCCTCGTCGACCTCGCCCACGCCGGCGTGCACGCCAAGACCGCGTCGGGCGACATCCGGCTCGGCGAGGTCATCCGCGACCGGGTCGTGCTGGAGACCGCCGTCGGCGAGATCGAGGTCGGCATCCGCGAAGGCAGTGCCGCGTGGCTCGAACTCAACTCCCTGACCGGCTCCGTGCGCAACACGCTCAGCGCCGCCGACGGGCCCGGGGGCAGCACCGAGACCGTCGAGGTCAAGGCCCACACCTACACCGGCGACATCGTCGTCCGCCGCGCCTGAAGACTCACGAGACAAAGGGGAAGATCCATGCCAGACGCCATCGTGGCCGAGGGACTGGTCAAGAAGTACGGGAAGGTCGCCGCGCTCGACGGCATGACGCTCTCGGTGCCCGAAGGCACCGTGCTCGGCGTGCTCGGGCCGAACGGCGCCGGGAAAACCACCACCGTCCAGATCCTCACGACGCTGCAGAAGCCGGACGCGGGCCGGGCGACGGTCGCCGGGTTCGACGTCGTCAAGGACGCGCCCGAGCTGCGTTCGCACATCGGCGCGTCGGGGCAGTACGCCGCCGTCGACCCGGAGCTGACCGGGGCCGAGAACCTCGAAATGGTCGGCCGGCTGTACCACCTCGGCACCAAGCGGGCCAAGGCCCGCGGCCGGGAGCTGCTGGCCCGGTTCAGCCTCGCCGACGCCGCCGACCGCCCGGTCAAGGGCTACTCCGGCGGCATGCGGCGCCGGCTCGACCTGGCCGGCGCGCTGGTCGCGAACCCGCCGGTGCTGTTCCTCGACGAGCCCACCACCGGGCTCGACCCGCGGGCCCGCACCGAGCTGTGGGACGTCATCACCGAGCTGGTCGCGAACGGGACCACGCTGCTGCTCACCACCCAGTACCTGGAAGAGGCCGACCGGCTGGCCGACAGCATCGCCGTCGTCGACCACGGGCGCGTGATCGCCCGCGGCACCGCCGACGAGCTGAAGGACCTCGTCGGCGGCGAGCGGATCGAGCTCACCGTCGGCACGCACGACGACGTCGTCGTCGCGCAGCGAGCGCTGGCCCGGCTGGCCAGCGGCGAGCCGCAGGCGGAGGGCTTCCGGCTCACCGTGCCCGTGTCCCACGGCGCGAAAGCGCTTACCGAGGCGCTGGCGCTGCTGGCCGTCGACGGCGTCGACGTCCGCGACGTCGGTGTCCGCCGCCCCACCCTCGACGACGTTTTCCTCACCCTCACCGGTCACGAGGTGGCCGAAACCGCGAAGGAGGCCGTGTGATGAACGCGGTGCAGATGGCCGTGACCGACGGCGTGACGGTCGCCAAGCGCAACTCGATCAAGATCTTCCGGTCGCTGGACCTGCTCGGGTCCCTCGTCTTCACGCCGGTGATGTTCGTGCTGCTCTTCGGGTACGTGTTCGGCAGCGTGATCGACATCCCCGGCCTGTCCTACCGCGAGTTCATGCTGCCGGGGATCTTCACCCTCGCGGTGGCGATGGGCGGCATCGTCACCGGCTACGGGCTGACCGACGACCTGCAGAAGGGCATCATCGACCGGTTCCGTTCGCTGCCGATGTCCCCGGCCGCGGTGCTGATCGGGCGGACCACCGCCGACCTCATCCTCAGCACGGCGAGCCTGCTCATCATGGGCCTGGTCGGCCTGCTGGTCGGCTGGCGCATCCACACGAGCGTGCTCGAGGCGCTGGGCGGGATCGTCCTGCTGCTGGCGTTCTCCTACGCGCTGTCGTGGGTGATGGGCGCGCTCGGCCTGGCCGTGCGCAAGCCCGAGGTGTTCAACAACGTCTCGATGGTGGTCGTCTTCCCGCTGACGTTCCTGGCCAACACGTTCGTCGACAGCGGCCGGCTGCCCGGCCCGCTGCGGGCGATCGCGGACTGGAACCCGGTCTCGGCGGTCACCCAGGCGGCGCGGGAGCTGTTCGGCAACACGAGCGCCGCCCTCCCGCCGCGCGACGTCTGGCCGATGCAGCACGCGCTCCTGGCGTCGGTGCTGTGGATCGCGGTGCTGCTGGTGGTCTTCGTGCCGCTTTCGGTGCGCTGCTACAAGAAGGCCACGAGCCACTGACTCAAGGCAGTGTGAGGATCTCGCTGCCGTCGGCCGTCACCACGAGGGTGTGCTCGAACTGGGCCGTCCACTTCTTGTCCTTCGTGGTGACGGTCCAGTCGTCCGGCCAGATGTCGTAGTCGATGGTGCCCAGGGTGATCATCGGCTCGATCGTGAAGGTCATGCCCTCCTCGATGATCGTGTCGACGGAGGGCTCTTCGTAGTGCAGGACCGTCGGGGGCGTGTGGAACGCCGGGCCGACGCCGTGGCCGGTGAAGTCGCGGACCACCCCGTAGCCGAAGCGCTTCGCGTAGGACTCGATGACCCGGCCGATCACGTTGAGCTGCCGGCCCGGCCGGACCGCCTTGATCGCCCGCATCGTCGCCTCGCGGGTGCGCTCGACCAGCAGGCGGGCCTCCTCCGAGACGTCGCCGGCCAGGAACGTCGCGTTCGTGTCGCCGTGGACGCCGCCGATGTAGGCGGTGACGTCGATGTTGCAGATGTCGCCGTCCTCGATCACCGTCGAGTCCGGGATGCCGTGGCAGATCACCTCGTTGAGCGAGGTGCAGCACGACTTCGGGAACCGGCGGTAGCCCAGCGTCGAGGGGTAGGCGTGGTGGTCGAGCAGGAACTCGTGCACCACCTTGTCGATGTCGTCCGTGGTGGCGCCGGGCTTGACGGCCTTGCCGCCCTCTTCCAGCGCCTGCGCCGCGATCCGGCTCGCCACGCGCATCGCTTCGATCACCTCGGGCGTGCGCACGCCGCTGCCGGTGTCCCGCTTCGGCGCCGGCTTGTCCACGTACTCGGGGCGGGCGATGGAGGTCGGGACTTCACGGCGGGGCGTCTGGACGCCGGGAACCAGCGGGGCACGAACGGACATGCCCCCCACTTTACGACGGTCCGCTCAGCCGATCCCCGCCAGGAACCGGTGCGCGGCCTGCACCGCCGGTTTCGACGACCCGGCCTCGGTGAGCAGTACGGCGAACGCCAGGTCGCCGCGGTAGCCGACGAACCAGCCGTGCGAGCGGGAGCCGTCGCCGAACTGGGCGGTGCCGGTCTTGCCCGCGACGTCCGGGATGTCCCGCAGCCCGGTCGCGGTGCCGCTGGTGACGACCTCGCGCATCATCCCGCGCAGCGCGTCGAGGACGTCCTGCGACGGCGCGTCGCCGACGTTCTTCGTGGTCGCGGGCATGCCCCGGACGATCGACGGCGTCGGCACCTTCCCGGCCTGGACCGTGGCCGCGGCCAGCGCCAGGCCGAACGGGCTGGTCACGACCGTGCCCTGGCCGAAGCCGTTCTCCGCGCGCTGGACGGCCGAGTCGCTGGCCGGGACGGCGCCGGTGACCGTGGTCAGGCCGGGGACCACGAAGTCCGCGCCGATGCCGAACGAGCGGGCGGCGTCGGTGAGCGCCGTGGACGGCAACCCGGCGGCGAGCCGGGCGAAGGTGGTGTTGCACGAGCGCGCGAACGCCGTCTTAAGCGGGACGCGCCCGAGGTCGAACCGGCCTTCGTTCGGGATGACGCGGTTCTCGATCGTCGTCGTGCCGGGGCAGTCGACCGGGCTGCCGGACTCGACGTCACCCGCCGACAGCGCGGCCGCCGCCGTGACGATCTTGAACGTCGACCCGGGCGGGAAGCGGCCGGCCAGCGCCAGCGAGCCTTCGTCGTTCGCGGCGGCGTTCTGCGCGACGGCGAGGATGTCGCCGGTCGAGGGCTGGATCGCCACCAGCGCGGCCGGGTACTGCTCGATGTCGAGGGCCTTCTCGGCGGCGACCTGGACCTTCGTGCTCAGCGTGCTGGTGACCGCGGGCGACGGGCGCGGTGGCTCGGCCCGCAGCTCGGACACCTCGCCGCCGGTGACGTCCCGGGTGACGATCCGCCAGCCCGCCGCCCCGGCCAGCTGCTGCTCGACCAGCGCGCGGATGGCGGGGAGGACCTGCTGCCCGGAGCCGCGCGTGACCGGCAGCAGCCGTTCCTGGCTGGCGAACCGGACGCCGGGCAGATCGTAGATCACCGGCTTGACGCGCTGGTAGTCCCCGGCCCGCAGGGTGATCACCGAGTAGGCGTCGCCGGGTTTGGTCTTGCTCATGCCGTCCAGCACCGAGCGTCCGGTGACCGACGGCTCGTACCGGTGCAGCGCCCTCGCGAGCGAGCCCGCGACGGCGCTCGCGTCACCGGCCTTCTGCGGGTCGACGACCACGCCGATGACGGTCTGCGGGCGCATCAGCGGCACGCCGTCGCGGTCGAGGACCGGCGCGGTTTCGGGCAGCTGCGGCAGCAGGCCGAGGGTCTGGCCGACGGCCAGCTGCGGGTGCACGACCGTCGGCTGCCAGTGCACCTGCCAGCCGTTCTCGGCCGCGCGCAGCAGGGCGTCGGCGCGGTAGGTCCAGGTGCGGCCCTGGGCGAGGTGCCAGGTGAGCTGGTAGCTCGCCGTGACGGTGTCGCCGCTCGCCGGCTCCTTGACCTCTTCGTCGTCGACGTCGAGGGACTCGGGTTCGAGCACGCCGCGGACCTGGTTCAGCACGGTCGTGGCGGCGTCGGGCGAATCGGTGTTCGCGGCCGCGGTGGCGACGTCGCCGGCCGCGACGGCGTCGAGGAAGGCGGACAGGGCGTCCTCGGGACTGTCGCCCGAGCACCCGGCCGTGGTCGCGGCGGCGAGCAGCAGCACCGCGAGCGCACCACAGCGTCGACGTGCACTCATGGCGGGATGATGCCTGGTCAGCGCGGTGTCGCGGCCCTGAAACGCCGCCACGGAAGAGTGGCTAGAAGAGCACCGTGGCGTACTGGCCGACCTGCTTGAAGCCGATCTTGCGGTAGGCGGCGAGGGCCGGGCTGTTGAAGGCGTTGACGTACAGGCTGGCGGTGCGGCCCAGGCCGCGGACGAGCCGGTTGACGACGGCCGCCGTGCCGGCGGTGCCGAGGCCGTCGCCGCGGCGGTCCGGGTGCACCCAGACGCCCTGGATCTGCCCGACGGTCGCCGACATGGCGCCGATCTCGGCCTTGAAGACGACTTCGCCGTTTTCGAAGCGGGCGAAGGCGCGCCCGGCGCCGATGAGCTCGGTGACGCGGGCGCGGTAGCTGGCGCCGCCGTCACCGCTGCGCGGGTCGACGCCGACCTCCTCGATGAACATGGCGACGGCCGCGGGCAGGTAGCGCTCGAGCTCGTCCGGCCGGACCGCGCGGACCTGCGGGTCCGCCTTGACCAGCGGCTGGGTGTCCAGCGCCAGCAGCGGTTGGTCGTCGCGGACCTCACGGGCCGGGCCCCACTCGCCTTCGAGCTCGTCCCACAAGCCGAGGACCTGCTCGGCCGGGCCGACGAGCGAGGAGCAGGTGCGCTGACGGCGGAGGGCGCGGTCGGCGAAGGAGCGCAACGCGGGCGCGTTGCCCCGCAGCGGGATCAGGTTGGGCCCGGAAAAGCACAGCCCTTGGAGCCGCCCGGCGCGAACCGGCCGGCTGTCGGCGGCCCAGAGCTCGCCACCGAGCCGCCACGGGTCGAGGCCCGCGGCCTCGACCCGGGCGCTGACCATGCAGCTGCCCACCGGGTCGGCGGCGAGCGCGGCACGGACCGCCGGATAGTCCCGATCATCGAGCAGCCGTGCACCTGCAAGCCGCAACACGGGCTCCAGGGTGCCAGATTCGGCCGGTAAACGGAACGCGAGGTCGTCGACACGGTGAGATGAACAGCCCGGTTCGGGCTCCGGGGGCAGAATCGGCGCAGCGGAGGAGGCCGGCGCGCTGCGGGCAGGCTCGCGCTCAGCGGCGAGCCGCGCCCCGGGTCGCGCTCGCCGGAGGCCGCCCTGCTCAGCGGCGAGCCGCGCCCGTGCCGTTCGCCGTTGGCCGCGCCACCCCGCAGCGAACCGCGCCCGTGCCACCCGCCGCAAGCCACCCCACCCAGCAGCGAGCCCCGCCCGTGCCACCCGCCGCAAGCCACCCCACCCAGCAGCGAGCCGCGCCCGTGCCGCGCTCGCCGGAGGCCGCCCTGCTCAGCGGCGAGCCGCGCCCGTGCCGCTCGTCGGAAGCCGCTCCCCGCGGCCGCCGTGGTCAGGGGGCGCCGCGGTAGGTGCCGATCGTCCAGGCGTTGCCCTCCGGGTCGCGGAGGCTGAACGTGTGCGAGCCGTACTCGGTGTCCGTCAGCTCGGCCGTCACCTCCGCGCCCGCGGCCTTCACCCGCTCGTGGATCTCGTCCACCTTGTCCGACACCACGTACACCGCGCCGGTGCCGGGCTTCATCGCGTCGTGCACGCCGTCCGGGCCGCGGACGCTGCCCAGCATCACCGCGCCGCCCTCGGGCCAGCGCAGCTCGGCGTGCGCGATCAAGTCGCCTTCGGGCACCACCAGCGTCTCGGTGAAGCCCAGGACGTCGACCAGGAAACGGACCGCCGCCGGGGCGTCGTCGTAGCGGAGGGCGGGCCACACGTTCGGTTCAGGAGTCATACCCGGGAGTCTTGCCGCGCCGCGACCTCCTCGTCTTGGAGGAACGGGAGCTCCTCGGCGATCCACGTCCCCGGCGTGCACCCGGCCAGCGCGCGCCACTCGTTGGTCAGGTGCGCCTGGTCGTAGTAGCCGCACTCGACGGCCAGCCCGGCCAGGTCCGTGCGCCCGCGCCTCAGCAGCCGACCAGCCCGCTCGAACCGCAGGACCCGCGCCACCTGCTTCGGCGCCAGCCCCAGCTCCGCGCGGAACCGCTCCCCCAGGTGCCGGCGGCTCCAGCCGACCTCGCCCGCCAGGTCCGCGACGCGCACCTGGCCGTCCGCGCCCCGCATCCGCCGCCACGCCTCCCCCAGCTCGGGCGGCGGCGCCACCGGTTCGACGGCCCGCGCGGCCAGCACGTCGTCGAGCAATCGGAACCGCTCGTCCCAGGTCAGGTCGCGCAACCGGTCCGGCAGCGTCCCCAGGCCGAACTCGGCCAGGTCCACCACTTCCCCGCTCAGCTCCGCCGCCGTGACGCCGAACAGCGTCCGGACGCCCAGCGGGTCCAGCTCCAGCTGCAGCCCTTCCTGCACGCGGTCCTGCCGGATCAGCACCGCGCTCGTGTGCAGGCCGCCGACCAGCGCCTGCAGGGCGTGCCCGGCCATCCGCACCGGCCCGGCGAGGCTGATGACGAGCGTCACGTGCCGGGAGGGCAGCCCGCGGTGGACCGGCAGCGTCACCCCGCTCTGCGCGTACCCGACATAGCGCGTGACCAGGGGCCGCACCACTGGGTGCGGCTGGTGAATGGCCCAGGTCACGCTCACGAATGCCAGCGTAAACGTCACCACCGACAGTTCCCGGTCTGCTAACACGGAGAGTGCGTCCCCACCGCGGAAGGAACCACCCGATGACGATCCAGGAACAGGCGCAGCAGCTGGAGCTGCTCGCCGACCAGGTGCCCACCGGCATCGCGCTCGCCACCAAGAGCGACCTCGAAGACCTGCAGGCCCAGGTGCTCGGCCTCCTCGGGGAGACCTCGACGGCGACCGCCATCCAGGGCTCGATCCAGCTGGCGTCGCAGCAGATCGACGAGGTCGCCGCCGCGCTGGAGAACGTCCGCCTGCAGATCCGCGACGCCGCCCAGCACCACCTACAGGGCTGACTCGTAGTAGGAGTGGACCGCCGGCTGGCCCGTGTAGTTGGGGCCGGCCCGGTCGTCCGCACCGAGGTAGCGGAACGGCAGGACGCCGGTGAACGGGCCGGTGCGCCGGATCCGGCGAGCCCGTGGATCGCACCCGAAACCGGCTTCCCGCAAGGCCGGCAGGAGCCGCCGCGCGCCACCCGGCAGCCGGACGCCGGAGACGTCGAAGTTCGCCACGAACACGCCGGTTTCGCTCAGCCACGACGCCGCCCGCTGCAGCGCGCCCAGCTTGTCGCCGACGTAGTGCAGCCCGTGCACGCAGGTCACGAGGTCGAACCGGCCCGAGGGCGTCCACGTCGTGATCGACGCCGTTTCGAACCGCACGGGCCCGGCCGCCGCGAAGTAGCCGACCAGGTCGACGCCGGTGATGTCGAGGTCCGGCCGGGCCGCCGCGGCGTCGAGCAGCGCGCGCCCGCTGCCGCAGCACAGGTCCAGCCAGCGCGCGCCCGGCGGCAGGCCCAGGATGTCGAACCCGAGCACCCGCGAGTAGCCGTCTCGACCGGCCAACCGGCGCTCGCGGTTCATCGCGCGGTTGGCCACTACGGACGACGCCTCGAGGGCATCGTCCGGCAGCAGGTCAGCCGGCGGTGACGACCGGCGCGCCCTCGCCAAGGGTCTCGCCCGCCTCTTCGGCGATGCGCATGGCCTCTTCGATGAGCGTCTCGACGATCGCGTGCTCGGGCACGGTCTTGATGACCTCGCCCTTGACGAAGATCTGGCCCTTGCCGTTGCCCGACGCCACGCCGAGGTCGGCCTCGCGGGCCTCGCCCGGGCCGTTGACGACGCAGCCCATGACGGCCACGCGCAGCGGGATCTCCATGCCCTCGAGCCCGGCCGTGACCTGCTCGGCCAGCGTGTAGACGTCGACCTGCGCGCGCCCGCACGACGGGCACGACACGATCTCCAGCTTGCGCTGCTTGAGGTTCAGCGACTGCAGGATCTGGATGCCGACCTTGACCTCTTCGACCGGCGGCGCGGACAGCGAGACGCGGATCGTGTCGCCGATGCCCTGGCGCAGCAGCGCGCCGAACGCGACGGCCGACTTGATCGTGCCCTGGAACGCCGGGCCCGCCTCGGTGACACCGAGGTGCAGCGGGTAGTCGCACTGCTCGGCGAGGAGCTCGTACGCGCGCACCATGACCACCGGGTCGTTGTGCTTCACCGAGATCTTGATGTCGTGGAAGTCGTGTTCGGCGAACAGCGACGCCTCCCACAGCGCCGACTCCGCGAGCGCCTCCGGCGTCGCCTTGCCGTACTTGTCCATGATCCGCTTGTCCAGCGAGCCGGCGTTGACGCCGATCCGGATCGGCGTGCCGTGGTCCTTCGCGGCCTGCGCGATCTCCTTGACCTGGTCGTCGAACTTCCGGATGTTGCCCGGGTTCACGCGCACCGCGGCGCAGCCGGCCTCGATCGCGGCGAAGACGTACTTCGGCTGGAAGTGGATGTCGGCGATCACCGGGATCTGCGACTTGCGCGCGATCGCGGGCAGCGCCTCGGCGTCGTCGGCCGACGGGCAGGCCACGCGGACGATGTCGCAGCCCGCGGCGGTCAGCTCGGCGATCTGCTGCAGGGTCGCGTTGACGTCGGAGGTGAGCGTCGTCGTCATCGACTGGACGGAGATCGGGAAGTCGCTGCCGACGCCGACCGGGCCCACGTGGAGCTGGCGGGTCTTGCGGCGCTCGGAGAGGACGGGCGGGGGCAGGGCTGGCATACCGAGTGCGACGGTCACGGCCTCCAGCGTACCTACCCCGACCGGGCCACCTTCACCAAGTCAACCGTCACGGTGAGCAGCGTTACGGCCTGTGTGACGCACCACGGAGGGGCCGGAACCCCTCCGTGACCGGTCGCTACTGCAGGCGGATCGGGTTGACGATGTCCGCGGTCACCGTGAGTAGCGTGACCGCGCCGCCGATGAGCACCAGCACCATCGTGATCCCGGACAGCCTGGTGTAGTCGACGGGCCCGCCGGCCACCTTGCCCCGCCGGGCGCGGATCCAGTCGCGGACGCGCTCGTACCAGACCACCGCGATGTGGCCGCCGTCCAGCGGCAGCAGCGGCAGCAGGTTGAACACGCCGATGAAGAAGTTCAGGCTGGCCAGCAGGAAGAAGAACAGCACCCAGATGCCCCGCTCGACGGCCTCGCCGCCGATCCGGCTCGCGCCGACGACGCTGACCGGGGTGTTCGGGTCGCGCTCCCCGCCGAAGATCGCGGTGACGACGGCGGGGATGCGCTGGGGGAACTCGACGAGCCGCTGGGCCGTCTCGGCGAACATCGTGCCGGTGAAGCTGAAGGTGGCGCCGACCGCGGCCACCGGGCCGTACTGGGTGGTCACGGCGGGCTGCTGCGGGGAGGCGCCGATCATGCCGACCTCCTTGACGCCGGCGCTGGTCCAGCGCTGCACCTGGGGCACGTCGACGATGAGCGCGAGCCGCTGGTCACCGCGCTGGACGTCGAACTCGGTGCGCCCCTTGGTGGCCTGCACGGCCGCGAGCATCTCCGTCCAGCTCGCGACCGGCTTGCCGCCGACCGCGAGGATCTTGTCGCCGGCCCGCAGCCCGGCCGCCTCGGCCGGCCGCACGGCCCCCGGCGGGCACGTGGTGTCCTTGGCCTGCTCCTCGGTCGTCGCCGACCGCGCGCAGGACGTCGCCGACAGCACCGGCGTGGTGTCGGCGGGGGCCAGGTTCGGCAGGCCCATCGTCACGGCCATCAGGTAAAGCACGACGAAGCCGAGGATGAAGTGCGTGACCGACCCGGCGGACATCACGACCGTGCGCTTCCAGGTCTTGAACCGCCACATCGCGCGCGGCGCCTCGTCCGGCGTCACCTCGTCGAGCGCGGTCATGCCGGCGATGTCGCAGAACCCGCCGAGCGGGATCCACTTGAGGCCGTATTCGGTCTCCCCGCGGCGCCAGGAGAACACGGTGGGCCCGAAGCCCACGAAGTACCGGCGGACCTTCATGCCGAAGGCCTTGGCCGTGACCATGTGGCCGGCCTCGTGCAGTGCGACGGAGACGCAGATCCCCAGCGCGAAGAGCACCACACCGATGATGTAGGCGAGCACCCGCTACTTCCCCTCGATGATCGAACCGGCCCGCGCGCGAGCCCAGCGCTCGGCGGCGAGAACGTCCTCGACGTCGCGCGGTTCGCGACGCCACTCGTCGGCGGCTCCCACCACCTCGGAAACAGTGTCCACTATCGACGTGAAGCCGGTGTTCTGCGCCAGGAACGCCGCGACGAGCTCCTCGTTCGCGGCGTTGTACACGGCGGGCAGGCAGCCGCCCACCGTGCCGCAGTGGCGGGCCAGCTCGACGGCCGGGAAGGCCTCGTCGTCCAGCGGCTCGAAGGTCCAGGTCGCGGCCTTGTCCCAGGTGCAGGCGGGGGCGGCGTCGGGGACGCGGTCGGGCCAGTGCAGCGCGAGCGCGATCGGCAGCCGCATGTCGGGCGGGCTGGCCTGGGCGATCGTCGAGCCGTCGGTGAAGGTCACCATCGAGTGCACGATCGACTGCGGGTGCACGGTGACGTCGATCCGCTCGGGCTCGATGTCGAACAGCAGCGCCGCCTCGATCAGCTCCAGGCCCTTGTTGACCAGGGTCGAGGAGTTGATCGTGATCAGCGGGCCCATCGACCAGGTCGGATGCGCCATCGCCTGCTCGACGGTGACATCCGCCAGTTCGGCGCGCTTGCGGCCGCGGAACGGGCCACCGGAGGCGGTGAGGACGAGCCGGGCGACTTCGTTCTGGCGGCCGGCCCGCAGGGCCTGCGCGATGGCGGAGTGCTCGGAGTCGACGGGCACGAGCTGCCCGGGCTTCGCGGCGGCGAGCACGAGCGGGCCGCCGGCGATGAGGGACTCCTTGTTCGCGAGCGCGAGGGTGGCGCCGGTGGCGAGCGCCTTGAGCGTCGGCTCGAGGCCGCGGGAGCCGGGCAGGGCGTTGAGGACGGTGTCGACTTTGACGGCGTCGATCAGCTCGGTGACGGCGTCGGAGCCGGCGAAGAGCCGGGGGAGCTTGAAGTCACCCTGGGAGTAACCGCGCTTCTGGGCCTCGGCGTACAGCGCGAGCTGCACGTCTTCGGCGGCGGTGGCCTTGGTCACGGCCACGGCCTCGACCCCGTGGGCGAGCGCTTGCGCGGCGAGCGCGGCCGGATCGGCACCGCCCGCCGCGATGCCGGCCACCCGGAAGAGGTGCGGGTTGCGGGCCGCGACGTCCAGGGCCTGCACGCCGATGGACCCGGTGGAGCCGAGCACGAGAACGCTTCGCGAGGTAGTCATCGCGGGTCATTGTCGCGCGGGCCGTGTCCGCGGCGCACCCGGAGGTTCGGTGGGCGGCGGGCCGGTCCGGGGCTCGTCACGCGGGCGGGTTCGCGGCGCGGCCCGGGGGCGGCGTTTCGGGGCTCGCGGGAGTGGCCGGCGCCACGCGGGGCGTCTCCGCGGCGCACCCGGAGGTGTGGGATCATCGGCGCGTCCGTGGTTCATGGGTCTTGAGGAGTTCATCGTGGCAGGCAAGGCGGTCGAGAAGCGGCGTCCCGAGGTCGACCCGCGCGACGAGCCGTCGGCGGCCTGGGGCTGGCACGGCTCGTTCCCGAAGGCCACCCGGATCGCCGGCTGGGTCAGCGCGGTCATCCTGCTGCTGATGATCAAGGGCAACCACGAGAACAACACCGAGAACGTCTGGCTCGTCGGCCTCTCGCTGTTCCTGATCCTGCTGCTCGTGCTGGACATCCGCAAGCAGCGCACAGCCTGGCGCAAGTAGTTCGTTTCCGGCTAACGTGCCGGGCATGAAGCTGCGCTGGGGTCTGGCTCTCGTCGGTGTTCTGGGTGCGTTGCTGCTGGCTCCGGCTACGGCATCCGCCGCCCCGGTATTCACCCAGTGCTCGTTCACCCCGACGCCTTCGAACCCGGCCGCGCGGCCGGTGGTGCGTCCGCTCCCGTTCGCGTTGACGCGCGGGACGGTCGACGTGACGTTCCGGTTCAACTACGGACCGGTGACGGTGCGCCTGAACCGCGCCGGGGCGGCACCGTGCGCGGTGCACAACATGGTTTCACTGATCCTGCAGCGGTTCTACGACCATTCGCAGTGCTGGCGGCTTTCGAACTCTTCTCGGTTGGGCGTTCTCCAGTGCGGGGACATCTACGAGGTCGAGAAGGGCGGACCGGGGTACAAGTTCCCGGACGAGGTCACCGGGGCGGAGACCTACCCGCGCGGGACCGTGGCGATGGGGAACCAGGGGCCCGGGACCAATGGATCGGAGTTCTTCATCGTGCATTCGTTCGCGAACATCCCGGCGAACTACTCGGTGCTGGGGACTGTGGTGCGGGGGATGTCGGCCATCGATCGGATGGTGGCGGACGGGATCATCCCGACCGACCCGAACGGGCCGCTGGACGGGGCACCGGCCAAGCCGGTGAAGATCCAGCGGGCCACGCTCAGCCGGTAGGTCACCAGAAGTCAGGCCAACCGCTCAATAGGGCAAGTCGAGATTCGCTTCACGCATCATCGACTCGTAAGAGTCGGTGAGCGCCTTGATGACCTCGACAACCTCACGAAGGGCCTCGTCGAACTCGTCGCCCTCGCCCTGCGGGCGAAGTTCCATCAGATCATCGACGACGGACTCCACCTGCTTCAGGGAATCACCCTGCACCAGAAGACCCGGATATTTCCGGCCGTCGAGCTGGACCAAGGCGTGGTTGCCACGTCGACCGTGCACCCTCGCAAAACTCTCACTCACAGCGCATCATTCCGGATAAAAGGTGATAAATGGTCGACCCTCAACGATTCTCCCCTTGAAAATGTCAATTCTATTCCTGATCGGCCCCAGTGTAACATCGCCCGCCGGAAGGGAAGTTCGCACGCGACTGCTGTTGCGGCCGTTGATGCCGGTGATGACGTAGTCCCAGTCCGAGAGCGGCCCCGCCTCGCCAGTAGCCCTGGACCCCACCACCGATACCGGCATATTCAGCCGGTCGGCCACATTCTGGATACGAGTACGTTCATTTCCCGACAATGCCGAGATCTTCCCGCCGGAGCCGTATTCGACATTGCCCTCCCGGACCGGAACGCCGTCGCTACCAGGGACCTCGTCGCAGGAGAAGCCTGTCCTCCTTGTGCCACCGTTTCCGTCATCTCGCAGCACGCCCCCGGCGCAGTTGTCCCAGACGGGCGCCTGTGCCGGCAGCAATGGGGACGGGACCGGCGGATCCACATCACGGACCACCGGGTTCTTCGGGTCCAGGACCTGCTTGAGGAAGTCCGCGTAGATCTTCACCAGATCCTGCAGTTCTCCCAGCAGGCCCGCCACCACGCTCGCCGGCAGGTTCGGGTCCGAGGAGACCCCGCCACCGCCGTAGTACGGGTTCTTCGCGCCGTCCGGGATGGGGTCCGCGACCAGGCGGGCCTTCTCGGTCTGGTCCTCGCGAGCCTTGAGGCCCGGCGGCGGGGGCGGGGGCGGGGGTACGCATCGCCAGCAGCCACCGCGCGGCGGCAAGCACGCGGAGCAGCCGCCGCCATTCGACGGGGAGACACCCGGGGATTGGTAGGTCGGTGGTGTGCTGAGCTGGTGGCCGGTCGGCGGCTATTCCTCGAGCGCCGCACCCTCCATGCCGCGCGAAGACGAGCCCGCCCTCCCGCGAGCCGTTCGATCTTCACATCGATCTCATGGTCGGGCCGTTACCTCTTCTTTTACAATTGGTCCGTTCGGCCTAAAACCAACGGCGGGAGCAGCCCGTGAAACGGCAACGGGCCGGACGTCACCGAGTGGTGACGTCCGGCCCGTTGCCGTTCGATTGGGTCAGCGTTCGCTCGCCGGCGACACCAATTCGCTCGGGCCGCCGCTCGACTCGCCCGCCACCGCGGCCAGTTCCTCGCCCACCGACTCGCGGTCCTTCGGGCGCGCGTCCTTCGTCAGCAACGATGCCACCGCGCCGATCAAGCACACCGCGATCGCGAAACCGAACGCCACCGCCAAACCAGACTGGAACGGTCCCGAAATCAAGTTCGGGAAGAAGCTGCGGCCCGTCAGGAACGACGCCTGGTCCGGCGGTAGCGACGCCAGCTGGCCGCCCAGGAGCTGCTGGATCGGGTTGTAGCCCAGGAACGCCGCGAACAGCACCGCCACCGCCGGGAGGTTCGCCACCTGGGCCGCCGCCGCTTCGGGGACGCCGTGGGCGACCAGGCCGTCGTGCATCGTCGATGGGAGGCTGCTGGACAGGCCCGAAATGATCAGGCTGAAGAAGAAGCCGATCGACAGGACCATCGCCGCGTTCTGGAACGTCGTCATCATGCCCGCGCCGGAGCCGCGCGCGTCCGCCGGGAGGCTGTTCATCACCTCGGCGCGGTTGGGCGAGGAGAACATGCCCATGCCGATGCCGTTGATCAGCAGGATCGCCGCGAACGCCCAGTAGTCGAAGTTCACCGGCAAGATGATCAGCAGCAGGAACGTGATCGCCGTGATCAGCAGGCCGGTGGACGCGAGCAGGCGGCTGCCGATCCGGTCGGCCAGGATGCCCGACGTCGGCGCGGCCACCAGGAACCCGACCGTCATCGGGAGCATGTAGATGCCCGCCCACAGCGGCGTCTGCTCGAACGTGTAGCCGTGCTGCGGCAGCCAGATGCCCTGCAGCCAGATGATCAGGATGAACTGCAGGCCACCGCGGCCGAGCGACGCCGTCAGGTTCGCGACGTTGCCCCAGGTGAACGACCGGATCCGGAACAGCGACAGCCGGAACAGCGGGTTGTCGACCTTCGTCTCGATGATCACGAACGCAACCAGCACGGCGACGCCGCCGATCAGGCAGCTGAGCACCATCGGGCTGGTCCAGCCGGTCTGCGACGTGCCGTAGGGCTGGATGCCGTAGGTGATGCCGACCAGCACCGCGATCAGGCCGACGGCGAAGGTGATGTTGCCCCACCAGTCCATCCGCGCGTGCTTGCGGACGCCGGTGTCGTGCAGCTTGAGGTACGCCCAGATCGTGCCGATCACGCCGAAGGGCACCGACACCAGGAAGATCAGGTTCCAGTCGACCGGCGCGAGCACGCCGCCGACGACCAGGCCGAGGAACGAGCCGGCGATGGCCGCGACGCCGTTCATGCCGAGCGCGAGGCCGCGCTGGTTGGCCGGGAAGGCGTCGGTGAGGATGGCCGAGGAGTTCGCCATCAGGAAGGCACCGCCGACGCCCTGCACGATCCGCCAGCCGATCAGCCACAGCGCGGCGGCGTCACCGTCGAACCAGGTGACGGCCAGCATGATGGAAGAAACGGTGAAGACGGCGAAGCCGAGGTTGTACATCCTCGCGCGGCCGTACATGTCGCCGAGCCTGCCGAAGCTCACCACCAGCACCGCGGTGACCACGAGGAAGCCCATGATCATCCACAGCAGGTAGCTGGTGTTGGCCGGCTCGAGGGGGTTGATGCCGATGCCCTTGAAGATGTCGGGGAGCGCGATCAGCACGATCGAGGAGTTGATCGTGGCGATCAGCATGCCCAGCGTCGTGTTGGACAGCGCGATCCACTTGTACCGCGGCCCCAGTTCCGCGATCGAATACGTCCGGCGTTCCGCCACTGTGCAACCCTTCTGCTCGCAAAGTCCCTTAGCTAGGCTAAGCAAGTTGCTTGCGTATGGCAACCAAGTCCGCGAATCGCCTGCGAGAGCATGATCACACTCGCTTGACTGTCCTTTGTGGAGTCTTTACCAGCCGTCCGAGCAGCGCGACGCCCTCGACGATCTCCGTCGCCGTCCGGGCCGCGTACCCCAGGACCAGCCCCGGCGGCCCCGGGAGCTGCCGGTGCCACGACAGCGGCTGCACCTTCACGCCCTCCGCCAGCGCCGCCGCGGCCAGCGAGACGTCGTCCAGCTCGGCGTCGAACGTGATCGTCAAGTGGAGCCCCGCCGCGGCGCCGTGGACGACCGCGGACGGCAGCTCGGACGCGACCGCGCGGATCATCGCGTCCCGACGGCGGCGGTGCCGCGCCCGGACCACCCGCAGCTGACGCTCCAGCTCGCCCGTCTCCATCAGCCGGGCCAGGACCAGCTGGGCCAGCACCGGGTTGCCCAGGTCCGCGAA
Source organism: Amycolatopsis sp. NPDC114478 (assembly GCF_055633805.1). Classification (NCBI taxonomy): domain Bacteria; kingdom Bacillati; phylum Actinomycetota; class Actinomycetes; order Pseudonocardiales; family Pseudonocardiaceae; genus Amycolatopsis; species Amycolatopsis sp. NPDC114478. The sequence goes on from NZ_JBVKDO010000006.1 coordinate 107,653, forward strand.
CCGCTTCGCCGCGACCAAGTCGCCGAAGAACCGCGGCGGCGCCAGCAGCCAGCCCACCCGCAAGGCCGGCGCCAGCAGCTTCGAAACGCTGCCCGTGTAACACACCTCCGGCACCATCGACCGGACCGCGGGCACCGGCGCGCGGTCGTAGCGGTGCTCCGCGTCGTAGTCGTCCTCGACCACGATTCCGCCGTCGGCCACCCAGCGCATCAAGGCCCGGCGACGCTCGCCGCCCAGGACCACGCCCATCGGAAACTGGTGGGCCGGCGTCAACAGGACCGCCGGCGACCTCAGGGCGTCGACGCGCAAGCCGTCCTCGTCCACCGGGACCGGCGGGGTCGCCAGGCCGCAGTGGTGCAGGTGCTGGCGCGCTCCCAGCGAGCTCGGGTCCTCCACCGCGACCTCGGTGACACCGTGCTGCCGCAGCACCTCCCCCACCAGCGTCAACGCCTGCGCGACGCCCGCGACCACGATGATCTCCCCGGGGTCGGCGCGGATGCCGCGGCTGCGCGCCAGCCAGTGCGACACCGCCCGCCGCATCGCCGGGGCACCGCGCGGGTCGCCGTAGCCGAAGTGAGCCGGCTCGAGCTCGTCGAGGACCGCGCGCTCGGCCCGCAGCCACGCCGCGCGCGGGAACGCCGTCAGGTCCGGGACGCCCGGGGTGAGGTCGATCCGGGCCGGGGTCGCGCGGACCGCGTCGAAGACCTCGACCCCCGGCATCGGCGTGATCACCTTCGCCGGCGGCCGCGCGGGCGCCGGGTCCGGTGGGAGGACGGGCGCGGCCACGACGACCGTCCCGGCCCGGCCACGGCCCGCCGCGTGCCCGTCGTCGATCAGCCGCTGGTAGGCCTCGGTGACCACACCCCGCGACACGCGCAGCTCGGCCGCCAGCACCCGGGACGCGGGCAGCCGGCCGCCGACCGGGAGCCGGCCGTCGGCGATCGCGGCGCGCAGCTGCCCGGCGAGCCAGTCCGCGAGCCCGCCCGGCGGCGCCTCACGGACGTCGAGCTGGAGGAAGTCCGATCCTATGGACCCCTCCGGCCGTGGGGTTTTGGCTCTGTCCATCGAGCCATTGTCGCAGCACGCTGGACGCATGGACACCAGTTACGTGCACGGGTACGCCGCTCCCGAAGCCCGCCGCCTCGGCGACCAGGCCGACACCCTCGCCGCGCTCCTGCACGACGGCACGGCCTACCCCGCCGGGAGCCGCGTGCTGGAGGTCGGCTGCGGTGTCGGCGCCCAGACCGTCCACCTCGTGGCGCGCAGCCCGGACGCGCACCTGACCGCGGTCGACGTCTCCGCGGACTCCCTCGCCCAAGCGAGACGGAGAGCGCCCGGCGTCGAGTTCCGCCAAGCCGACCTCTTCGACCTCGACGGCGAGTGGGACCACCTCTTCGTCTGCTTCGTGCTGGAACACCTGCCGGAACCGGGAAAAGCGTTGGCACACCTGAAAACCCTCTTGCGACCGGGCGGCACGATCACCGTCATCGAGGGCGACCACGGCTCGGCGTTCTTCCACCCGCGCAGCGACCACGCCCAGGCCGCGATCGACTGCCTCGTACGGCTGCAGGCCGACGCGGGCGGCGACGGCCTCCTCGGCCGGCGGCTGTACCCGCTCCTCGTCGAAGCCGGTTTCGCCGGGACGGAAGTCGAGCCGAGAACCGTCTACGCGGACGCGTCGAAACCCGATCTCGTCACCGGGTTCACCCGCGACACCTTCACCGCGATGGTCGAAGGCGTCGGCGCAACCGCCATCGCGAAGGGGCTCATCGACGAGGCCGCGTGGGCGCGCGGAATCCACGACCTTTACCGCACCACCAGGGAATACGGGACCTTCCATTACACGTTCTTCAAAGCAACAGCCCTTCGCACTCCGGGAGGAGCGTCATGATCATCGCCGTTCTCGCCGCCGTTGTCCTGCTCGCCTGGGCGCTCGACCACGCGTACCGCCGCCGTCCGTACCCGCGCGACCGCTTGGCGGGCAGCACGGACGTCTTCGACCGGGACGCCCAGCGCCTCGAAGGCGACCTCGTCGCCGACGAGCGCCACTACTCCAGGGTCGCCAACCGGTCCCGGGCCCGCTTCGCGCCGGGCACGCACTCGCCGGCGTAACACGCCAGCGCGCGTTCCCAGTGTTCGCGCGCCGCGGCCGGATCTCCGAGTCCACTGTGGACTTCACCGAGCCCGCAGTGGGCCCGGCCCTGTTCGGGACGGCACCCCGTTTCCTTCGCCACGGCAAGGGCTTCGCGGTGGTAGCCGAGCGCGTCCGCGGCCGCGCCGCGCGCCGAAGCGAGCGCGCCGAGACTGTTGAGCACCCGGGACTCCACGCCCCGGTCGCCGCATTCACGGGCCAGGCCCAGTGCCTCTTCGAGGTGCTGGGCCGCTTCGTCGTGCCGTCCCTGGGCCAGCCGGACGTCGCCGAGGTGCTTCAGCGCGACGCTGCGGTTGGTCGGGCTGCCGGTCTCCTGGGCGATCTCCAGCGCGCGTTCGAGGTGCGCCGCGGCTTCGGCGTACCGGCCGCGGGCGTGGTCGATGTCGCCGAGGATGCCGAGCGCGTACCCCTCGCTCACCCGCACGCCCATGGCGCGGAAGTGCTCCAGTCCCTCCTCCAGCGCCCGCGCGGCTTCGTCGTGCCGGCCCAGCGCCGCCAGCGCGTCGCCCGTGTTGACCAGCGCGTAGCCCTCGCTGGTGCGGTCGGCGGTGTCGCGGGCGAGGGACCGCGCCTCTTCGAGGTAACCGATCGCCTCGCCGTAACGGCCGATGCCACGGCACGAACAGCCGAGCACGACCAGCACCAGGCCCTCGCTCGTGCGGTCGCCGTTCTTGCGCGCCAGCGACAACGCCTCGGTCGAGTAGGTGATCGCCTCGGCGAACCGGCCGAGTGCGCGGCAGACCAGGCCGAGCGTGTTGAGGACGTGGATTTCGGTGCGCCGGTCACCGGTTTCGCGGACCAAGGCAAGCGCTTCTTCGAGGTACCGCCGCGCTTCCCGGGACCGGCCGACGCGCCAGTGGCCCAGCCCGATGAGCGTCAACGGCTCGGCCTCGGCCACCGGGTCGCCGGCGTCGTGGGCCAGCACCGACGCGTGCTTGTGCAGCACCAGTGATTCCTCGTGGTAGCCGCCGACGTCCAGGTAGTGCCAGAGGATCCCGGACAGCAGCCGCAGGTGGTCGGCCCAGCCGTGCCGCGTCGCGTGCGCGGCGACGGCCAGCAGGTTGTGGCGCTCGGCCTCCAGCCACGCCGGCGCGTCGAGCACCTTGACGTCGGGGTCGGGCACCTGCGGGCGCAGGTGCCGTTCCTGCGGCAGGACGGCGTCCATGGCCTGCGCGGCCGAGCGGACGTAGAAGTCGAACAGCCGCTCCTGCGCGTCGTGGCTCTCGGCCGGGTCGTCCGCGGCGAGCTCGGCGGCGTAGACGCGCAGCAGGTCGTGCTGCTGGAAGCGGTCGGCGCCGGTCTCCTGCGCGAGGTGGGCGCGGACCAGCGCGGCCGTCAGCCGTTCCGCCTCCGGCAGGGGGACGCCGGCGAGGGCGGCGATGGCCGCCGGCGTCAGGTCGCGGCCCGGGTGCAGGCCGCAGAGCCGGAACACGCGCGCCGCGTCGGGCGCCAAGTGCCGGTAGGACCAGGAGAAGACGGCGCGGACCGCGGTCAGCGGATCCCCGCCCCCGTCCAGGAGGTCGAGCCGGCGGTGTTCGTCGGCCAGTTCCTCGGACAGGGCGGCGAGCCGCTCCCCCGGCCGGCTCAGCGCGAGCTCCGCCACCAGCCGCAGGGCCAGCGGCAGCCGGGCGGAGTACCCGATCAGCGCCTCGGCGGCGTCCGGCTCCTCGTCGACGCGCTCGCCGAGCAGCGTGCGCAGCAGGTCGAGGGCTTCGGCGTCGGTGAGCAGGTCGACGAGGACGCGGCGGGCGCCGTGCCGCGCGACCAGCCCGGGCAGCGCGTCGCGGCTGGTCACCAGCACGAGGCAGGACGGCGAGCCGGGCAGCAGCGGGCGGACCTGCCCGACCGAGCCGGCGTTGTCCAGCAGCAGCACCATCCGGCGGCCGGTGAGCGCGGTCCGGAACTTGGCCGCGCGCTCCTCCGGTTCGGCGGGGATGTCCGCGCCGTCGACGCCGAGGGCGCGCAGGAAGCCCGAGAGCGCGTCGCCCGGCTCGACCGGCCGGACGGTGCCGTAGCCGTGCAGGTCGAGGTAGAGCTGGCCGTCCGGGAACTCGGCGAGGGACCGCTGCGCCCAGTGGACGGCGAGGGCGGTCTTGCCGACACCGCCGGTGCCGGTCAGGACGGCGATGCGCGCGCCCGCGCCGTCGCCGGCCGCGACGGCGTCCAGCTCGGCCAGCTGCCCGGTGCGGCCGCGGAAGCCGGCGACGTCGGCGGGCAGCTGGGCGGGGACGCGGGCCGGGGGTTCCGGGGCGGCGAAGTCCTGGCGCAGCACCTGACGCTGGGCGGCGCGCAGCTCGGGGCCGGGTTCGATGCCCAGTTCGGCGTCCAGCCGCCGCCGGACTTCCTCGAACAGCGACAGCGCGGCCGCCTGCCGGCCGGACGCGGCCAGCACCAGCATCAGCCGGGCGTGCGCGGACTCGTTCAGCGGTTCTTCGGCGGTCAGCGCGCGCAGCCGCACCGCGGCGTCTTCGGGGTCGGCGGTCTCGGCGTACGCCATGACCGTCTGCGCGCGTTTCATCGCCAGCGCCAGCCGGAGGGGGTGCTGCCGGAGACGGCCGATGTCGGCGAGCGCGGGGCCGCGCCAGAGGTCGAGGGCCTCGCGGTGGGCGCCGGCTTTCAGAAGCGCTTCGAAGCGCAGGAGGTCGAGGTCGTCCTCACCGACGGTGAGCCGGTAGCCGCCCTTGTCGGTGGCGATCGGGTCGGCGGGCCGCAGCGCCCGCCGCAGCCGCGCGACGTAGGTGTGGAGCAGCTCCAGGCAGGACGGCGGCGGCTCGTCCCAGATGACGTCGACGAGGTCCTCGCGCCGGACCGTCCGGTTCGGCTGCAGGGCCAGCAGCGCGAGCAGCAGCCGCTGCTTCTCGGCGCCGATCTCGACCGGGCAGTCGCCGCGCCGCACGGTGAGCGGGCCCAGGACGCCGATCCGGACCGGTTCCGGCGGCGCTTCGGCAAGCGCTTTCCGCAGCCGCCGTTCGGTCTCCGGGCGGGGCCGCCGGACGCTGCCGAGCTCGGCGTTGCGCACCGCGCGCTGGCTCAGCCCGGCGCGTTCGGCCAGCTGGGCCTGGGTGAGGCCGGCGAGCACGCGCCGTTCGCGCAGCCATCCGGCGAACGACAGGCCTTCGTCCACAGGCGTCCTCTCCCCGCGCACCCCGCAGCGGAACGTACCCCTCCAGCATTCCGATCGTGCCGCTTCCGATGTACCACCGAACGGCGAAGATAACCGTTTCCGCAGGTACCGAGGGTGACGACGGCCGGTCAGCCCGGTACAGCCGTTCGTCCACCACCGTTTCCTAGGCTGGGCGGGTCCGGTGGTGACGAGGGGTTCGGAGCAGCCGTCGCATGGGGTACGACGGCTGCACCCGAGCCTTTCAGACGTCGAAGCTCGCCAGCAGCGCACGCACGGCGGCTGGGTCCTCGACGTGGGCGTTGTGCCCGAGGCCGGCGAGGGTGACCGCGTCCGGGTCCAGCGCGCGCAGCTGGTCGGGACGGCTCATGGGGTCGTGCTCGCCCGCCGCCAGCACGACCGGGCACCGCGCCGCGGCGAGCAGCGCCGGCATGTCCGGCGCGCCGACGCCGAACGCGGCCGGGTCCATCGCGAGGCGCCAACCTCCCTCGGTCTCGCGAAGCCCGGCCGGGTCCGCGGGCGCGATGCCGAGCAGCCCGGACACCTTCAGGTAGGCCTGCTCGGCGTCCACGCGCGAGTCGAAGACACGGGCCGGGCAGGCGGCGAGCGTCGCGACGCGGCCGAGGTCGTCCTGGGTCCACTCGACCTTCACCCCGAGCGCGAGCACGCCCGCGACCTCGACGTCGTACTTCCCGGAGGCCAGTTCCAGGGCCAGCACCCCGCCGAGCGAGTGGCCGGCGACGACGTAGGGCCCCTTGTCCGGCAGCGCCCGCGCGACGGCCGCGGTGAACGTCTCGAAGCTGTAGTGCGGCAGCGGCGCGGACAGGCCGTGGCCGGGCAGGTCGGGCACCAGCACGCGCCGGGCGAGCGGCGGGGCGAAGTGGTTCCACACGGCGCCGGTCGCGCCCAGGCCGTGCAGGAGGAGGACGGCCGGTTCGCCCTGGCCGCCGGTGCGCATGTTGAGCGTGTCCATCCGCGCAGCCTCCCAAACTGTCGGTGGGCGCGGCTAGGGTCGGGCTCGTGACGATCACCGATCCGGACACCTACGTGCGGGGTGTCCCGTACGACGAGCTGGCGCGGCTGCGGCGCGCCGGCCCGGTGGTGCGCGTCGACGACTTCTGGGCGGTGCTCGGCCATGCCGAGGTGCGGCGGGTGCTGCGCGACCCCGGGGTGTTCTCGTCCCAGCTGGGCGGGACGCAGATCCGCGACGCGGCCGATCTCGCCTACGTGCGCCGGATGATGCTCAACATGGACCCGCCGGAGCACGGCCGGCTGCGCGGGTTGCTCACGAAGGCGTTCACCCCGCGTGCCGTCGCGAAGCTGACTTCGCAGATCGAGAGCCGGGCGCGGGACCTCGTCGCGCGGGTCGCCTCGCAAGGCTCGTGCGACTTCGCCGTCCTGGCGGCCGACCTGCCACTGCAGACGCTGGCCGCGGTGTTCGGCGTGCCGGAACAGGACCGGCGGCTGATGTACGACTGGAGCAACCGCGTCATCGGCTACCAGGACGCCGAGTACGCGGTCAGCTCGACGGTGTCGGTCTCCGAGGTGAGCGAGCTGGCGCGCGCCGCGCTGGCGGTTCGCCCGGAGCCGGGGCCGGACGGCTCGATGCCGGACCCGCGGACGCGCGCGGGCATGCCGGATCTCTACGCGTACGCGAACGCGCTCGGCGAGTACAAGCGTTCGCACCCCGGCGACGACGTCATGAGCAACCTGATGCGGCACGTCGGCGACGACGGCGGCCGCGTCTCGCTCGCCGAGTTCGAGAACCTCTTCTGGCTGTTTTCCGTGGCGGGCAACGAAACCCTGCGCAACGGGCTGCCGGGCGGGATGCTGGCGCTGCTCTCGCACCCCGCGCAGTACCGGCGGCTGCTGGCCGATCGGTCATTGCTGCCGTCGGCGGTCGAGGAGATGCTCCGGTGGTGGACGCCGGTGATGCACTTCCGGCGCACGGCCGTGTCGGACGTCCGGCTGTCCGATGTGGACATCCGGGCCGGGGACAAGGTCGTCGTCTGGTTCTCTTCGGCCAACCGGGATCCCGCGGTGTTCGACGACCCGGACACGTTCGACATCGGCCGGACGCCGAACGACCATCTGACCTTCGGCCACGGCCCGCACTTCTGCCTCGGCGCCCACCTGGCTCGGGTGCAGATGCGGGCGATGTTCGACGCGGTGCTCGACCAGCTCGGGTTCGTCTCCTCGGCAGGTGAGCCGGTCCGGCTGCGGTCGAACTTCCAGAACGGCCTGAAGTCGCTGCCGGTCGTGTGGGGCCGCTGATGGAGATCCGCGAGATGCGGGCATTCGTGGCGGTCGTCGAGGCGGGCGCGCTGTCGAAGGCGGCGCGGCAGCTGCACGTGAGCCAGCCGGCGCTGTCGCAGACGATCACCGCGCTCGAACGCCGCCTCGGCGTCCAGCTGCTGGTCCGCACCAGCACCGGCGTCCAGGCGACCGACGCCGGGACGACGTTGCTGGGCGAGGCGCGGGCCGTGCTGGCCCGGCACGAGCAGGCGCTCGCCGCGTTGGCGCGGCACACGACGACCGACGTGCTGCGCGTCGGCGTCCCCCTGGAACTGCCGCCGGAGCTGCTGCCGTCGGCGCTCGCCCGGCTGGCCGAGGCGTACCCGGAGACGCGGGTGCAGGCCCGGCACCTGTCGTCGGTGGCGCAGGTGGCCGCGCTGCGGGCGGGCGCGCTGGACGTGGGGCTGGTGCGCGAGCGCCCGCCCGGGCCCGACCTGGACGCGGCGCTGGTGGTCACCGAGGACGTCGGTGTGCTGCTGGCCGCGGAGGTGGCGGAAAAGCTCGGCTCGCCGGTCCGGCTGGAGGACCTGGCCGGGCTGGAGTGGTTCGCGTTCCCGCGCGCGGGCAGCCCGGCGTGGTACGACGAGCTGGCGGCGATCCTGCGCAGCCACGGCCTCGACGTCGGGCCCGAGGTGCCGGAGGAGCAGCGGCTGATCGTCGAGCTGAAGATCCCGGCGGTCAGCTCCGGCGGGGCCTACGCGTTCGCTCCGCCCGAGTGGCCGTACCCGATGCCGGACACCGTGCGGTGGGTGCCGCTCGCCGGCAACCCGATCGTGCGGCGGACGTGGGCGGTGTGGCCGGCGACTTCGTACCGGCGTGACCTCGCGTCGTTCGTCGCCGCTTTGGAGGCCCATCGGCCGGACTGATCGCGGGCATAAGGAGCGCCGACGGCTTCCCCGGAAGCCCCTTTCGGTCGTCGCGCTTGTATCCGGTGCAGGGCATCGGATACGAGGAGTTGAGTGATGGGTTCGGAACTGTCGGGTTCGACGGCGCTGGTGACCGGCGGAACGAGCGGGATCGGCAAGGCGACGGCGATCGCGCTGGCCGGGCTCGGCGCGCACGTCGTGCTGTCCGGCCGGGACGCGGCCCGCGGGGAGGACGTCGTCTCGCGGATCCGGGCATCGGGCGGGAAGGCCGACTTCGTGGCGGCCGACCTGACGGACGCGGCGTCGGCGCGCGCCCTGGCGGACCGGGCGCGGGAGCTGGGCGGGCAGGTGGACGTGCTGGTGAACAACGCGGGGATCTTCCCGACCGGGCCCACGTCGTCCCTTTCGGAGGCCGACTTCGACCGCGTGTACGACATCAACGTGAAGGTGCCGTACTTCCTGGTCGCGGCCTTGGCCCCGGAGATGGCCGCGCGCGGCCACGGCGCGATCGTCAACGTGTCGACGATGGTCGCGGCGAGGGGCATGGCAGGGATGGCCCTGTACGGCTCGTCGAAGGCGGCGATCGAGCTGATGACGAAGGCGTGGGCGGCGGAGTTCGGGCCTTCGGGAGTCCGCGTGAACGCGATCAGTCCGGGCCCGACGCGCACCGAGGGCACGGCGGTGTTCGGGGAGGGCCTGGACGAGCTGGCATCGGCGGGCCCGGCGGGCCGCGTGGCGGCACCTTCGGAGATGGCTGCGGCTATTGCGTTTTTGGTGACGGAGGGATCGAGCTTCATCCAGGGAGCAATCCTGCCGGTGGACGGCGGCCGGCTGGCAGTGTGACTCCGGCGCAGGACGGCGTCACCGCAGGAAGGTGACGCCGTCCCGCGGGCGCTCGTCCACCGTCAGCGAGAACACGTCCGGCCGCGCGTAGTGCCCCGACACGTCCAGGCTCTTCCTCGCCGCCACGATCTCCTCCAGGTCGATCTCCGCCTTGAGCACGCCCTCAGCGCCATGCAACGGCCCGGCCAACACGTCGCCGAGGGGACCCACGATCACGCTCCCGCCGCGGAACGGGTCGTCGCCCTCGATCTCGTACGGACAGGCCGACACCACGAAACACCGGCCCTCGTCGGCGATGTGGCGCATCGATGCCTGCCAGACTTCGCGGTCGTCCGCCGTCGGGGCGCACCAGATCTGGACGCCCTTCGCGTACATCGCCGCGCGGAACAGCGGCATGTGGTTCTCCCAGCAGATCGCCGCTCCCGCCAGGCCCGCCGCCGTCGGGACCGCCGGGAGCGTCGACCCGTCGCCGCGGCCCCAGACCAACCTCTCGCGCTCCGTCGGGACCAGCTTGCGGTGCTTCGCCACCAGCCCGAGGTGCGGGTCGAGGAACACCGCCGTGCTGTACAACGTCGAACCGGCGCGCTCGATGACGCCGACGACCAGAGACGCCCCCGTCCGCGCCGCGAGGGCGGCCAGCTCGGAAACCTCGGGGCCCGGCACCGTCACCGCCGAGCGGAAGTACTCCGGGAACGGGCCCCCGCGCGGGTACCCGCCGAGGACCGCCTCCGGCAGCACCACCAGCGACGCACCGCGGATCTCGTCCTCGAACGCCAGGATCCGCGAAACCGGAACGCCCGTCCCGACCTGCAGGGCGGCGATGACCGTCATGAGCGGGCGGGTTCGCGACGCGGCCACCACGGGACCACCGCCGAAACCCGGCGCTGGTAGTCGGCGTACTCCGGATAGCGGCCCAGCGTGATGCTCTCGGTGAACTTCGTCGACCCGACGAACAGCAACGTCAGCAGGACCGCGCCCACGACCGTCCACTGCAGACCCGCGGCGACGACGCCGAACGCCGCGATCATCCACCACTGGGCCTGCTCGAAGAAGAAGTTCGGGTGCCGCGAGTAGCGGAACAGCCCCGTCTGGCAGAACCGCGTCGACGCGCGGCCCGCGTGCTTCTCGCGGTGGAACTCCCACTGCTGCTGGTCGGCGAGCGTCTCCCCGAGCAGGAACGCCGCGAAGACCACCGCCACCACGACGTCCCAGAGACCGAACGAGCCCTGGTGCTGCAGCGCCGCGTACGCGGGCAGCGTGATCAGCAGCAGGATCGCGTTCTGGTACAGCGAGATGAAGAAGAAGTTGAACACCTGGAACTGCCACGGCGCCATCCGCTCGTGCAGCACCGCCCACCGGTAGTCCTCGCCGCCGCGGGCGTAACCACCCTTCCGGGCGAAGTTGAACGTCAGCCGGATCCCCCACAGGGTCACCAGCGCGAACATGACGTCCAGCCGCGCGTCGGCGAAGCCGGCGGCGCCCGCGAAGATCGCCACGTACCCGACCGGGACGATCGACCAGATCCGGTCCACCCAGGAGTACTCCCTGGTCAGCACCGACATCAGCCACGTGCCGAGCGTCACCCCGGCGAAGACGTACAGGCACACCCGCAGCGCGTCCATCCCCTCACAATAGGACCTAGGATCACCTCCATGAACCTGCCGCTGCGGGACCGGAAGATCGACGTCTTCTTCGCGGTGCTGTTCTCGGCCTTCACGGTGACGTCGCTGATCAGCGACCTGCTGCCGACCGTCGGTGTCGACTTCTCGAAGCCGTCGGACAACTTCTTCGTCAACTCGAACTACTGGTACGCCCACGACGCCGACCCGCTGTTCATGCACCCGCCGGACTGGATGCGGATCGTCACCGGGCTCTCGGCGTTCGTCTACATGCCGTTCTACGTCGTGCTCGTCTTCGCGTTGCTGACCGGCCGGAACTGGATCCAGCTGCCGTCGGTGATCTACGCGACGATGATCGTCACGCTGACCGGGGTCGTCGTGTTCGGCGTCGAGTTCTTCGGCGACCCGGCCACCCGCACCGGCAACCCGGCGAAGTTCCTCGCGTTCAACCTGCCCTACGTCCTGGTGCCGCTGCTGCTGCTCGTCCGGATGCGCAAGCCACTGCCGTTCACCCGCCCGTTCTGACCGGAGGCGCCGTGCCGTACTCGTTCCTCAGCCACCTCGACTGCTCCCGGACGGGGGAAAGCGTCGACGCCGACGTCGTCCAGGGCCTGTCGCCGGCGGGCGCGCCGCTGCTCGCGCGGTACGACCTCGACGGCGTCCGCGAAGCCGTGACGCCGAAGGAGATCGCCGGCCGCGAGCCGACGCTGTGGCGTTACCACGAGGTGCTGCCGGTGCGCGCGCCCGAGCACGTCGTCAGCCTCGGCGAGGGCATGACGCCGTTGCTGCGCCTGCCGCGCTACGGCCGTGAGCTGGGGCTTTCGCGGCTGTGGATGAAGGACGAGGGCTTGGTCCCGACCGGCACGTTCAAGGCCCGGGGCGCCGCGGTCGGCGTCTCGCGGGCGGCCGAGCTGGGGGTCGGCGGGATCGCGATGCCGACCAACGGCAACGCGGGCGCCGCGTGGGCGTTGTACGCGGCCCGCGCGGGCCTGACGAGCCTGATCGCAATGCCCGACGACGCGCCCCCGATCACCATGCGCGAGTGCGTCGCCGCGGGGGCCGAGCTGTACCGGGTGGACGGTCTGATCGGCGACGCGGGGAAGCTCGTCGCGGCGGCGGTCGCGCGGCGCGACGGCGTCCAGGACGTCTCGACGTTGAAGGAGCCGTACCGCATCGAGGGCAAGAAGACGATGGGGTACGAGATCGCGGAGCAGTTCGGCTGGCGGCTGCCCGACGTCATCCTCTACCCCACCGGTGGCGGGGTCGGGATCATCGGGATCTACAAGGCACTGCTGGAAATGCGTGAGCTGGGCTGGGTTTCCGGCGCTTTGCCACGGCTGGTCGCCGTGCAGGCCACCGGGTGCGCGCCGATCGTTTCGGCGTTCGAACGGGGCGCCCGCGAGAGCGAACCGTTCCCCGACGCGCGGACCGTCGCCTTCGGCATCACCGTGCCGAAGGCGCTGGGCGACTTCCTGGTGCTCGACGCGGTGTACGCGACCGGCGGTACCGCGGTCGCCGTCACCGACGAGGAACTGCTTGCGGCGCAACGGGAACTGACCGAACGGGAAGGCACGTTCGTCTGCCCCGAAGGCGGGGCGTGCTTCGCCGCGCTTCGCCACCTTCGCGAGTCCGGCTGGCTGGGCGGCGACGAAGACGTCGTCGTGCTGAACACCGGCGCCGGGATCAAGTACCCGGAGACGGTGCCGCTCGACGTCCCGTTGCTCGCGAAGGACGGCGTGATTCCTTAAAGGACCGAGCGGACCGTTTCGGGGTCGCGGGCGACGACGGTGGTGCCGTCGTCGGCCGTGATGATCGGGCGCTGGATCAGCTTCGGGTGCGTGACCAGGGCTTCGATCCACTTCGGCCGGTCCGCGCCGGTGCGGCCCCACGTCTTGAGGTCGAGTTCCTTCGCGATCGGTTCGGCGGTGCGGGTGATGTCCCACGGCTCGAGGCCGAGGCGGCCGAGCACGGCTTCGAGCTCCGCCGCGGTCGGCGGGTCCTCGAGGTAGCGGCGCACGGTGTACTGCGCGCCGGCTTCGTCCAACAGCGACACGGCGGACCGGCACTTCGAGCACGCCGGGTTGACCCAGATCTCCACGGCGGCAGCTTACCGCCCTGGTTTTGGAGCACGCGTTCTGTTACGGTCGCGGCATGCCCCGCCCCCGTGTGCACGACCTCGACGCGCTGCTCGACGTCGCCGAGCGGCTCGTCGCCTCCTCGGCCGATGTCACCGTGCGTGGCCTGGCCGCGGCCGCGGGGGTCCCGAACGGGACGATCTACCACGCGTTCGGGTCGTTGAACGCCCTGCTGGCGCGGGTCTGGCTGCGCGCGGCGACCGAGTTCCTCGACCTGCAGACTTCGATGGTGGACGCGGCTTCCTCGCCGGTGGCGGCCGTCGTCGCGGCGGCCGACACGCCCGCGGTGTTCGCCTCCCGGCGTCCCGACGGGGCACGGATGCTGCTGAAGGTGCGCGGCGACCGGCTGTTCGGGCCCGACCTGCCCGACGACCTGGCGGAATCCCTGCACGCGGTGGACAAACGGCTGGTCGCGCTGCTCGTGCGGCTCGCGCGGCTGGTGTGGGACCGCGGCGACGGACTGGCCGTCGAGGTGATCACGACGTGCGTCGTCGACCTGCCGACCGCGTTCTTCCGGCGCGACATCACCGACCCCCTGGTGCGGGAGAGGCTGGCCGCCGCGGTGCGGGCCGTGCTGACCGTGCCCCCACGAGAGAAGGACACACCGTGACCGTGCTTCACCTGGGCGACGACGAAAACCGCTTCTCGCCGGAGTGGCTGCAGCGCGTCCATTCCACTTTGGACGATGTGGACGGCGTGCTGGTGACCACCGGCGGCGGCAAGTTCTACTCGAACGGCCTCGACCTGGAGTGGCTGACGGCCAACGGCGACAAGGCAGCGGAGTACGTCGCGGACGTGCAGGAGCTGCTCGCGCGGGTGCTGACGCTGCCGGTCCCGACGGTGGCGGCGGTCAACGGCCACGCGTTCGGCGCGGGCGCGATGCTGGCGATGGCGCACGACTTCCGCGTGATGCGCGCGGACCGGGGGTTCTTCTGCTTCCCGGAGGCGGACATCAACATCCCGTTCACGCCGGGGATGGCGGCGTTGATCCAGGGGAAGCTGACGCCGGCGGCGGCGATCGCGTCGATGACGACCGGGCGGCGGTTCGGCGGGGCGGATGCTTTGGCGGCGGGCTTGGTGGACGAGATCGCGGCCGAGGACGAGGTAGTGAAGGTGGCTTCCGAGCGGGTCGCGGCGCTGGCGGGCAAGGACCGCGGCACGCTGGGCGCGATCAAGGCGACGATGTTCGCACCGGCGGCGGCGGCGTTGCGCGCGGCGGCCTGAACGGGGTTCGGCCTCCGGCCCCCGGTTTCCAGCTTACCGGGGGCCACCGACAGTTCCGGCCGGCCGCGCCTGAGGGTGCCCTTCACGGCTTTGCGCACTCCGCGAGTCGGCGGCGCAGGTGGGCGCGCTCGGGTTCCGTGCCTGCCAAGGCCAGGGCTTCCTCGTACGCGGCCGCCGCTTCGGTGGGGCGGCCCAGGCGCGTCAACAGGTCGGCGCGGGCTGCCGGGTACGGGCTGTACCCCCGCAAGCGCGGCTCCTCCGCCAGGGCGTCCAAAAGGGACAGACCCGCAGCCGGGCCGTCCCTCATCGCCACCGCCACCGCTCGGTTCAGCTCCACCACCGGTGACGGCGCCAGCCCGCGCAGCACGTCGTACAGCCCCACGATCTGGGGCCAGTCCGTGCCCGCCACGTCCGCGGCCTCGTCGTGCAGGGCCGCGATCGCCGCCTGGACTCCGTACAGCCCCGGGGGTCCGCCCGTCAGCGCGGTCTCGACCAGCGCCGTCCCCTCCGCGATCAGCGCCCGGTCCCAACGGGTGCGGTCCTGGTCGTCCAGCAGGACCAGGGCGCCGTCCGGGCCGGTGCGCGCGTCGCGACGGGCGTGGATCAGCAGCATCAGCGCCAGCAGGCCCGCCACCTCGCGCTCGGCCGGCAGCAGCCGGCGCAGGATCCGGGCCAGCCGGATCGCTTCCTCCGCCAAGTCGAGCCGCTGCAGGTCCGGGCCCGAACTCGCCGCGTACCCCTCCGTGAAGATCGAATAGACGACCTGGAGCACGCCCGGCAGCCGCCCGGGCAGCTCGTCCGCGGACGGCACCCGGAACGGGATCCGGGCCGCGCGGATCCGGTTCTTCGCCCGCACGATCCGCTTGCCCATCGTCGCGCTGGGCACCAGGAACGCGCGCGCCACCTCCGGGGTCGTCAGGCCGGCCAAGCACCGCAGCGTCAGCGCCGTCCGGTCCTCCGCCGGCAACGCCGGGTGGGCGCACGTGAAGAACAGCTGGAGCCGCTCGTCGGGCAGGCCGCCGTCGGACGGCGGGGCGGGCGCGGCGCGGTCGGCCTCGACCTGCAGCACCGCGAGCCGGGCCGCGTAGGCCTGGTCGCGGCGCAGCCGGTCGACGGCCTTGCGCCGCGCCGTCGTCATCAGCCAGGCACCCGGCTTCGGCGGGACGCCCTCGGCGGGCCAGCGCACCAGCGCGGCCTCGATCGCCTCCGACGTCACCTCCTCGGCCAGGTCGAGGTCGCCGAACCGGCGCACGAGCGCGGCGAGCAACAGCCCGCGCTCTTCCCGGAAAACAGCTTCGACCGACGCCTCCGCCCCGGGCCGGGGAATCCGCCACCCGGAAGCCTCCTCCGACGCCTCCGCCCGCCCCACCGCCGTCAGCCTTCGTAGTCCGCGAGCGGCCGGACGACGATCGACCCCCCGTCGCGCGAGCCGGGGCAGCGCGCCGCCCAGTCGAGCGCGACGTCGAGGTCCGGGACGTCCACGACGAAGTAGCCGCCGAGCACCTCCCGGGCCTCGGCGAACGGCCCGTCGGTGATCACCCGCTCGCCGCGGTGGTCGACCCGGACCGTGGCGGCGGTCGTGAAGTCGGCGAGCGGGCTCCCGTGCAGGTGGACCCCCGCCTCCTTGATCTCCTTGTAGAACACTTCCCAGCCCTCGGGCGTGCAGCCGCCGACGACCTCGCCTTCCGCGTCGAGCGAGGCGTTGATCAGCATCAGGTACTTCACGGGATCCTCCAGTGGCTCGGTTGCCGTACGGGGGAACTACGAACGGCGGACCGTCCCTTGGACACCCTTGCCGAAGATTTTCGATGAAACCGGCCCGCGTCACGAACTCGCTCCGCGCTCTCGATCGAGCAGGGCCGGTTCCAGTATCCGGAGAAAGTCACCGTGCCGGGCGGCGGTGCTGACCCGTTCGTGCGCACCGCGCTCACGGCCGGACGCCGAGGTCCTTCAGCCGCTTGACCCGGTCGATGTGCGCGGGGTGCCCGGCCATCAGCCGGGACCACAGCCGCCGCTCGTCCCCGCGGTCGCGCAGGTTCCACGCCTTGAGCAGCAGCGCCAGCTCCCGGCCGTACCCCAGCCGCGCCGCCATCCGGTCGGCCCGGTACTCGCCGAGCCGCTTCGACCAGGCGAGCACCGGGCCGAGCAGCGGCGTCAGCAGCAGCCACGGGTCGAGGAACGCGAGCGCGGTGAGGATGCCCAGGCCGAGCAGCACGGTGACCAGCACCTCGACCGGCCGGCCGAAGGAACGGAACGCGCGCCCGACGTGCGGCACGATCCACGCGATCAGCCGGACCAGGCGGCTCAGCACCCGGGCCGGCAGCTCGAGCCAGTGCACCAGCAGGGTCGCGCGCGTGTGCCCGGAAAGGTGGTGGCCCAGCTCGTGGGCGAGGATCGCTTCCAGGCCCGGGCGCGGCAGGTCGAGGGCGGCCCGGGTCACCGCGACGGTCCGGCCGCCGGCGGCGAAGGCGTTCAGCTCGTGCGACGGCTCCACCCACAAGCGGTACCGGCCGCCGTCGACGCCGGCCGCGTCGCACACCGCCGCCCAGCACGGCGTCAGCCAGGTCAGCTCGCGTTGGCTGGGCTCGCGCATCTTGAGCAGCACGGACAGCACGAGGTGCTCGTAGAGCGGGACGAACGTGATCGCGCCGGCCAGCGCCCAGCCGGCCGGGAGCACCCAGAAGTACGCCGGCCAGACGAGCTTGCCGAGCAGGCCCAGCACCAGCAGGCTGCTGGCGACCACGGGAACGGCGAGAACCACCCCGAGGACCGCGGAAAGATCCGCCCGCGCCCGCTCCCGTTCGCTCACGCTCCCCCTCCCGGCCGACGCCGGGTCCACCTTGGCGCGGCTCCCGGCGGAGCACAACGGCCTACCGGAACTGTCCGGGAGCTGTCAGGAAAACGCGTCCGCGTGCGCCTCGGCCCAGTCGGCGAACGTCCTTGCGGGCCGGCCCGTCACCTCGGCCACCGTCGGGTACACGGTCGCCTCGTCGAGCGTTCCGCCGACGTAGAAGTCCCAGAACGCTTCGACGTACTCGCGCGGCAGGCTCGCTTCGAGCTCGGCGCGCGTCTCGGCGTCGGACAGGCCGACGAACTCCAGGTCCCGGCCGAGCACCTCGGCCAGCACCGCGACCTGGTCGGCGGGCCGCAGCGCCGCCGGCCCGGTCAGGTCGTGGATCCGTCCTTCGTGGCCGCCCGCGAGCGCGATCGCCGCCACCGCCGCGATGTCCGCCGGGTCGACGCACGCGGCCGCGACGTGCGGGAACTGCGCGCGGACGGTGTCGCCGGCGCGCAGCTGCGGCAGCCAGCGCAGCGCGTTCGCCGAGAACGCGCGCGGGCGCAGGAACGTCCAGTCCAGGCCCGAGTCCCGCACCGCGCGCTCGGCCAGCGTCATGTACGCCGAAACCGCGTTGTCCAGGTTTTCGAGCGCGGCCGAGCCGCCGGACAGCAGCACGATCCGGCGGACGCCCGCGTCGCGCGCCCGCGCCAGCATGCCGGGCATGTCCTGGTAGCCGGGCAGCAGGAACACCCCGTCGACGCCGTTCAGCGCGCCTTCGAGACTCGCGGGATCGTTCAGATCGCCGACGACGGCCTCGGCGCCGTGCGGGAGAACGGCGTCCGGCCGGCGCACCAGCGCCCGGACCGGTTCGCCGGCTTCCGCCAGTGCCGCGACCACTTCCGCGCCGACGTTGCCGGTGGCGCCGGTGACCAGGAACATCGCTCAACCCCCAGAGACGGTTCCCGGCCAGCCTAGCGCCACCGGCGGCCGTCAGTCCTGCGCCGGGAGGTCGTCGAACTCGACGACCTGGCGGATCTCCACCTCGATCTCGAGGTCGAACAGGTCCACGTACCGCTTGGCGAACTCGACCGCCTCCGCGCGGTCGGCGGCGTTGATCAGCGCGAACCCGCCGATGACCTCCTTGGCTTCGGCGAAGGGCCCGTCGGTGACGCGGATGGCCGCGCCGCGCGGCTTGCGGACCAGGGCGCCCTTGTCGGTCTGGTGCACGCCTTCCGCGGTGATCAGGGTGCCCTTCTCGGCCGCCTCCTGGATGAACCCGCCCATCTTCTGCATGAACTCCGGAGTCGGGTTCCAGGCGGCCGGGTCGTTCTCGTCGATCCGGTGCATCATGAGGAAACGCATGGTCGGTGCTCCTGGTTCTCGTCGGCCGGGGCCCGGGTCGTCCCGGGCTCGCTGACCGGCCTTCACCCCCGCGTCGATCGGCCGCGCGTGGCGCTCGACATTTTCCCCCGGGCATTTTTCCGGCGGAGTACTGTGACACCGGTCACGCTGAGGGGAAGGTGCCGGATGGCTGTCGTGCTCGCGATCGGGACGCGCAAAGGACTGTGGCTGGCGACCGGCACGGACGACCGGGCCGGCTGGGAGGTGACCGGGCCGCACCACCCGATGACCGAGGTCTACGCCGTCGGCATCGACACGCGCCGGTCGACGCCCCGGCTGCTCGCCGGGGTCACCAGCGAGCACTTCGGGCCGAGCGTGGCCACCAGCGACGACCTGGGCGCGACCTGGGACGAGCCCGACCACGCCCCCATCGCGTTCCCACCCGACACCGCCGAATCCCTCGTCCGGGCCTGGCAGCTGGTGCCCGGGCCGCCGAGCGAGCCGGACGTCGTCTACGCCGGCACCGAGCCGTCCGCGCTGTTCCGCTCGGACGACGGCGGGCGCACCTACGAGCTGGTCCGCGGCCTGTGGGACCACCCGCACCGCGAGCACTGGACGCCCGGCGGTGGTGGCAAGGCCATCCACACGGTGCTCCCGGACCCGGTCGAGCCCGGCCGCGTCACCGTGGCGATGTCGACCGGCGGCGTCTACCGCACCGAGGACGGCGGCGCGTCCTGGCGCGCGAGCAACACGGGCATCAAGGCGGTGCACGTACCCGACCCCTACCCCGAGTACGGCCACTGCGTGCACAAGGTCGCGATGCACCCGAGCGCGCCGGAGCGGCTGTTCGCGCAGGTGCACCACGGCGTCTACCGCAGCGACGACGGCGGGGCGAGCTGGCAGTCCATCGCCGACGGCCTGCCCAGCGACTTCGGCTTCCCGATGGTCGTCCACCCGCACCGGCCCGAGGTGATCTACACGTTCCCGCTGACCGCCGACGTCATGCGGTTCCCGCCCGAGGGCCGGTGCCGGGTGTACCGCAGCGAAGACGCCGGGAAGTCGTGGGAGGCGGTGGGGTCGGGCCTGCCGGACGGGTACTGGGCCGGGGTGATGCGCGACGCGATGTGCGCCGACGACGCCGACCCGGCCGGGATCTACTTCGGGTCGCGGACCGGTGACGTCTACGCGAGCCGGGACGACGGCGACAGCTGGCAGCTGGTCGTCTCGCACCTGCCGGACGTGCTGAGCGTCCGCGCAGCGACGGTGTGACCGTGCGGATCACGGTGCTGGTACCCGGGCCCCTGCGGGCGAAGACCGGCGGCGAGTCCCGGCTGGAGGTCGAGCTCGGCGAGGCGGCCACGCTCGGGGCGCTGCTCGACGAGCTCGCGCAGCGGTACCCGGCGCTGGAACGGCGGTTGCGCGACGAGCAGGCGGGCCTGCGCCGGTACGTCAACTTCTACGTCGACGGCGAGGAGTGCCGCCGGCTCGACGGCCCGTCGACGGCGTTGCGCGACCGCGGCGAGGTGCAGATCATCCCGTCGGTCGCGGGAGGCTGACTCCTTCCACCTCGGCGAACAGCTCAGCGGCGCGCCGGCCGGTGGCGGCCGCCCGCTCGCCGGTGCTGACGAGGGCGAGGACGAACACACCGGCACCGAGGGCGGCGACCAGCCACCACACGCCGGGTCCCGCGCCGACCGTCCCGGCGAGCGCGACGCCGAGGGTCGTGCCGGTCTGGCGGCCGGCCGAGGCCAGTGACCCGGCCACCCCGGCCATCGAGCCCGGCATCCCGGAGATGGCGGTGTTGGTGATCGGCGGGTTGACCGTGCCGAGGAAGACGCCGAACAGCAGGTAGACCGTCAGGACGAGGGGCAGCGGGGTGGCCGGGCCGAGCCACGCCGCCGTCGCGCCGCCGAGGGCGAGCGCGGTCCCGGCGACGATCAGCGGCAGCCGCGGGCCGCGGGAGCCGACCAGCCGGCCCGTCCGCGGGGACAGGACCAGCACCAGGACCCCGACGGGCAGCAGGCAGAGCCCCGCTGTCAGCGCCGTCAGGCCGCGGGTGTCCTGCAGGTACTGCGTGGTGACGAAGAGGAAGACGCCGAACCCGCAGAGCGCGAACAGCGCCGTGACGATCGCGCCGCTGAACGCCATGCTGCGGAAGAGGCGCAGTTCGAGCAGCGGGTCGGCGCGGCGCGGCTCGTGGCGCAGGAGCGCGGCCACGGCGAGCGCGGCGAGGGCGAGCAGGCCGAGGATCACCGGCGACGTCCAGCCCAGCGCGCGGGCTTCGATGATGGCCGCGACGACGCTGCCGAGCGCGAGGACCACGAGCACCTGGCCGACCGGGTCGAACCGGCGTGCGCGGGCCGCCCGGGAGTCGGGAACCCACTTGAGGGTGGCCGCGATGGCGACGGCGACGATCGGGACGTTGACCCAGAAGACGGCTCGCCAGCCCAGCCCTTCGACGAGCGCGCCGCCGAGGATCGGCCCGAGCGCGAGCGCCAGGCCGGACATCGACCCGAACACGCCGATCGCGCGGGCGCGCTCGGCGGGCACGGGGTAGACGGTGGCGACGATGGCGAGCGCGACGGGGTTGAGCATGGTGCCGCCGACGGCCTGGACGGCGCGGGCGGCGATGAGCCAGCCGATGCCGGGGGCGACGCTGCAGAGCAGGGAGCCGAGGCCGAAGACGGTGAGGCCGGTGAGGAAGACGCGTTTGCGTCCGAACCGGTCGGCGGTGGACCCGGCGAGCACGAGGAACCCGGCGAGCACGAGCGTGTAGGCGTCGACCGTCCACTGCAGGCCGGAGACGGACGCGCCGAGGTCGCGGCGGATCGAGGGCAGGGCGACGGTGACGATGGAGATGTCCATCACCGCGACGACGATGCTGGCGCAGCAGATGGCCAGCACGAGCGCGGGATGGCGCGAAGTCGGAACGTTCATGTCGTCGACGCTAGGATTTAGAGCGTGCTCGAAGTCAAACCGATCCCCGAGGCCGGACTGACCATCGCCGAGGCGGCCCGCCGCACGGGGGTGAGCGCGCACACGCTGCGCTACTACGAACGGGCGGGCCTGGTGGTCACGCAGGTGGACCGCACCTCCGGCGGGCGTCGCCGGTACCGGAAGCTGGACCTGGACTGGATCAAGATCTGCACCAAGCTCCGGGCGACGGGGATGCCGATCAAGTTGATCCGCCGGTACGCGGAGCTGGTTTCCGCGGGCCGGGGCAACGAGGCGGAGCGGCTGGCGTTGCTGGAGAACCACCGGGCGGACGTGCTGGCGCGGTTGGCGGAGCTGGAGGAGAACTTGAAGCTGATCGACCGGAAGATCGGCGTGTACCGGGGGCGGCTGGAGGCAGGGGACGCCGACGGCCTCTGGGCGCCGGGCGGCACCAAGTAGTCAGAACAGCGTCGCCTGGGCCGGTTCCGGGGGCTGACCACGCCGGCCGTTCAGCGCGAACTTGCCCTCGATCGCCTTGCTCGGCTCGGGAAACCCGTACTTCGCGATCAACGGCCGGATCCGCGCCCCGATCTCGTGCCGGTACCCCGTCTCCGAACCCGATGAATACAGCCTCACGTACGAGTCCACCAACGACGGATGCGCCTGCCGCAGCCAGGTGAAGAACACCTGCTTGACCCCGGACGACAAGTACAGCGGGTGGTACAGCACATCCGTCGCCCCCGCCGCGGCGACCGCCGACACCAAAGACTCCAGCTGTGCAACGGAATCCGACAAGTGCGGCAGGATCGGCGACAGGAAGACCGTGCACTCCAGCCCCGCGTCCCGGATCGCCCGGACCGTCGCCAAGCGGGCCGATGTCGTCGCCGTGCCGAACTCCACCGACTGCTGGAGCTCCTCGTCCAGCATCGACAGCGACACACCCAAGTGCACCGTCGTCACCTGGGACGCGCGCACCAGCAACGGCAGGTCCCGGCGGATCAACGGCCCCTTCGTCAAGATCGAGAACGGCACCCGGTGCCCGGACAGGGCACCGATGATCCCCGGCATCAGCTCGTAACGGCCCTCCGCGCGCTGGTACACGTCCGTGTTCGTGCCGAACGCCACCCGCGGTGGCAGCTTTCGCTTGCGCGCCAGCTCGCCCCGCAGCACCTCGACGATGTTCGTCTTGACGATCACCTCGTTGTCGAAGTCGCCGGCGACGTTCAAGCCGAGACGCGTGTGCGTCGGACGCGCGAAGCAGTACTGGCACGCGTGCGTGCACCCCCGGTACGGGTTGATCGTGTACTCGTCCGGCAGCATCCGCGCGTCCGCCGGGACGTGGTTCAGCGCGCTCTTCGCCAGTACCTCGTGGAACGTCACGCCGCGGAACTCCGGCGTCCGGACGCTGCGCACGAACCCCGTCAGCCGGGCCAGGCCCGGCAGCGTCCCCTCGTCGACCCGGTCCGTGCGCTGGCCGCTCCAGCGCAGCACGTCTTCGTTCACCGGCCGAGCATGCCCGAGCCGCCGCGGCCCGGGCTAGCCAGATTCGGACATGACCCGTCAGAGCGCCTCACCCCAGAGCCCCGGCCCCTGCCTCGGGTCGGTGATCGAGTGGTAGCCGCCGTGCACGAACACCAGCGCCGGTGCGAGCCGGTCGTGGCCCGTCGCCAGCACCTCGCCGACGACCAGGGTGTGGTCGCCCAGGTCGAACTTCTCGGCCAGCGCGCACTCCAGCCAGCTCGCGCCCTCCAGCACGAGCGCGCCCGTCCGCTCCCCCGGTTTCGCCTCCAAGCCGGCGACGACTCGAGTAGCGCGCGGGCCGGCGAACCGGCGGGCGACGTCGCGCGCGTCCGCCGGCAGGATCGACACCACCCAGCGGCCGGTCGCCAGGAGGTCCCCGAGAAACGCGGATTCGCGCCGGAACGCCAGCGAAACCAGCGGCGGGTCCAGGGAAATCGACCCGAGGGAGTTGACGGTGACGGCGTCGTGCCGCCGGCCGCCGGGGGTGTCGCGGTACGTCGTGGCGACGCACACGCCCGTCGCGAAGGTGCGCATCGCACCACGGAGATCGGGAGCCATCACAACTCCTGCGGGGACTCGAAGAACCGGCCGGGGTCGTACCGGCGCTTGACCTCGGCGAGCCGCGCGGCGTTCGGCCCGTAGTAGGCGCTGCGCCAGTCCTCGAGGTCCGGATCGGTGAAGTTGACGTAGGAGGAGTCGGGCGCGAACTCGCCCGTCTCGGCGTGCAGCGCGTGCAGCCAGTCCAGGTTCGCCGCAATGACGCCCGGAGCGTCCTGCTCGGTCCACGACGTGTCCAGGCTCAGCAGGAACTTCGTGTCCCGGTGGGGGAACGCGGTGTCCTCGACGGGAACGCGGGAGATTTCCCCGCCCCAGGCGAACAACGCGGCCCCGGCGCCGTCGGGGTTGCCGCTGCCCGGCCACTTCTCGACGGCCCGGACGAGCGCCTCCAGCCCCGCGTCGGCGAGCGCGTCCGGCGTGCACCGCGTGCGGACGGCGAACGCGCCGCCTTCGCTGCTGTGGTGCAGGAACCTCGCCGCGTCCCAGAAATCGCGGTCCTCGATGTCGGCGCGGTCCGGAGCCGCGACGGCGAAAGCGGGAGCCAGCAGCTCACGCAGTTCCGACGCCGGGCCGAGGTGGTGGCCGACCACGGAGACGACGCCGTCGTCACCCGCCGAGCGCGCGATGCCGATCCGCGCCGAGAACTCCGCCGGCGCGGCCAGCATGATCTCCTGCATCGCGGCCAAGACCTCGACCGCGTGCGGCCACGCCCAAAGCACCACACACGTCGACCCCGCCGGGGCCGGACGCGCCTGGAACGTGAAGCTCGTGTTGACGCCGAAGTGGCCGCCCCCGCCGCCGCGGCAGGCCCAGAACAGGTCCGGGTTCTCGGTGGCGGACGCCGTGACGACCTCCCCGGACGCGAGGACGACGTCGGTCGAGACCAGCGCGTCGCACGTGAGGCCGTGCGCGCGGGAGATCGTCGTGACGCCGCCGCCGAGGGTCAGGCCGCCGATGCCGACGGTGTCGGAGTTGCCGAGCGGGAACGTCAAGTCCCACGGCCGCAATCCCGCGTACAGCGCCTTCATCGGCGTCGCGCCGCCGACGGTGACCAGCCCGGTGCCGCGGTCGACGCGGATGCCGGACAGCCGCCGCAGGTCGAGCACCAGGCCGGCGCCCGTCGAATGGCCCGCGTAGCTGTGCCCGCCGCCGCGGACCGTGAGCGGCACCGACTCCGCACGGGCCCAGGCGATCGCCCGGGCGACGTCCCCGGCGCGGGAGACGGCGAGCACCGCCGCCGGGCGGGTGGCGGCGAACCGCCGGTTCACCGGCGCCACGGCCGCGAAGCCGGGGTCGCCGGGGAACCGGAGCTCGCCCAGGCCGCGCAGGGCGTCCCACCTGGTCATGACGCGCTCATCTCCAGCGAGACCTCTTCGAGGTAGGAGACGCCGGTGGCCGCGTGCTCGCCGTAGCGCTCCCAGACTTCGCGCAGCACGAGCGTGCCGCCGTGCCACTGCGGGGTGTTGGTGCTGTGCCCGGCGATCACCTCGCCGCCGCGCAGCACCATCGTGTAGGCGAGCCGCAGGACGCCGGCGGCGTCGCACGTGCCGGTCACCGTGCCGCGCAGGACATGCCCGCCTTCGAACTCGGCCCAGACCAGGTCGCCCTGCTGGCGGTACTCCGCGTACGTGCCGTCGCCGCCGCCCAGCGCGCGGAACCGGCGGCCGTCGTAGTGGATGCTCATTCGTCCACGTCCAGGAGCCCGGCCGGCATCGCCAGGGTGGTGCCGACGGGCGGCGGCTCGATCTCGACGGCCTCGACCTCGACGAGCGAGGCCGCGTGCGCCAGCCGCTGCCGGCACGTTTCGGCGTCCTTCGCCTCGCACACGACGAACGAGTGGCGCGCGATGTAGCCGCCGGGCGGCAGCCGCAGCGTGGTGCCCGGCTCGACCATCGGCGACGCCGTGATCAGGCCGGGAGCGTCCCACGGCACCTCGACCGAGTGCACGACGCAGTCGTGGTCCGGGTAGCCGAAGCGGATGCCCGCGACGCTCGCGCGCGTCGGCGTGACGTCCGGGCGCTGGCCGGTGGCGACGTCGAACAGCACGCTGCCCGGGTCGATGCCGGTGGCCGTCTTGCCGAGGAACGGGATCAGGTCGCCGCCGAGCCGGCCGTTGACCTCGATGATCACCGGGCCGCGGCCGGTCAGCCGGACCTCGGTGTGGGTGATGCCGTTCTCGATGCCGAGCACGCGGTGGGCGTCGGCCAGGACGCGCAGCAGCTCTTCGTCGCGCAGCAGCGGGTCGGCGGCGTCGACGACGTGGCCCGTCTCCTCGAAGAACGGCGGCATGCCGGTGCTCTTGCGGGCGATGAACATCGGCAGGTACTCGCCCTTGTGGACGGCGCCGTCGATGCTGATCTCCGGGCCGTCGGCGAAACCTTCGATGATGGCGCCGCCGCGGTAGGGCTCGTCGCCGACGAGGCTGGCCTCGTGGGCGACGCGGTAGGCGGCGTCGAACTCGGCCGCGTCCCGGGCGAGGGAGACGCCCATGCTGGCGCCGAGCGCGCGCGGCTTGACGACCACGGGGAAGCCGATGCGGGTGACCGCCGCGCGGGCGTCGTCGAGATCGACGGCGAGGTGGAAGCCGGGCTGCGGCAGGCCGGCGGCGGTGAGCCGGACGCGGCAGCTGTGCTTGTCGCGGCAGCCGTGCACGCCGGGGATGCTCAGGCCCGGCACGCCGAACTCGGCGGCCAGCTCGGCCGCGGGCATGACCAGCGGCTCGTCCCAGCAGAGCACACCGGCCACGGCGTAGTTCTTGGCCAGCTCGCGGGCGGTTTCGGCGAGCAGCGCGTGGTCGAAGACGTTGACGACGGTGATGTCGTCGAAGTACTCGTGCTGCCAGGTCGGCTTGAGGTTGTTGATCAGGACGAGCCGCAGGCCGGCTTCGCGGGCGCGTGCGGCGACGGATTTGACGAGGTATTCGCGGTAGAGCTTGAGGCCGCTGCCGATGACGAGCAGCGCGCCCGGGGTCGTGGTCATCGAAGATCCCTTCGGGTCGGAGAAGCGAGAGCGGCGACGACCGCGTCCGCGGCGAGCGGGGCGGTGCGGAAGCCGTCGGGGCCGCTGGCCGGCCGGGCCCACGCGGCGGGGCCGACGCGGACGAAGCCGGTGTCGCCGCCGGCGGCGGTGGCGTAGTGGCAGTGCTTGACGCGCACGACGTCGTAACCGTCCACATCGGACACGACGCCGGCGGCGAGGACGCGTGCCGCCCAGCCCGCGTCGTCGTCGGGGCCGGCCAGGGTGGTCACCTCGCGCCGGACGGCGTCGGTGCTCACCTTGAGCAGGGTCCCCGCGACCGAGGGCAGCAGCCAGGCCCGCCCGTCGGCGCCGAGGCCGCCCGCGGTGGGCGTCGCCGCCCAGGCGTGGGCGAGCGCGGCGGGCGGGCGCAGGTAGACCATGGTCTGGCGGTGCAGCGCGACCGGCCGGTCGACGAGCGCCCCGGTCCACGGCCCGGTGGCGACGAGCACGACGTCACCGGGCACGGAGGTGCCGTCGGCCAGGTGGACCTTCGCCTGGTCCGGGTCGATGGCGACGGCCTCCCGGCCGGGCCGCAGCTCGGCGTCCGGGTGGTGGCGCAGCCAGCGCGCGGCCGCGTGCAGGACGCGGTCGGCGAGCAGCGTCCCGGCGTGCGGTTCGAACACCGCGCCGCTGCCCCGCGGGAACCCGAGGAGCGGGTAGGCGGAGGGGTGCACGATCCGGATCGGCACCCCGGCGGCGCTCGCGGTGCCGACGGCGGCGGGCACCTGCCCGGGCGGCAGCGCCTGGAGGACGCCGACGCGCCGGTAGAGGCCGGCCCCGGGCAGGTGGTCGCAGAGCAGGGCGTCGAGTTCTCGCCACCGCCGGTGCAGCTCGGCGGCTTTCCGCGTGGCGACGCGGTCCCCGACGACCAGCGCCCGCAGCGCCCGGTGCTGGTCGAAGGAGGTGGCGCCGGGGTGCGGAATGGGCCCGCGTTCGAGGAGGACGACGCGGTGCCCGGCGAGGACGCTCCGGATGGCGGTGAGCAGACCGGTGATCCCGGCCCCGACGACCACGACGCGGAGGTTTCCGCGCCGGGTCCGCGGTGTCCGTCCGGCGCGGGACGCGGCGCCGAGGCTGGGCGCGGAGTGACCCGCGCCGAGCAGGACCTCGGCGCCGGGCGACGCTTGACCGGTGCCGACCGCGAGGCCCGCCGTGGGCCCGGCGAGGCTCGCCCGGGCGCGGCCGAGGTCACCCCGGCCGGCGCTGGCCCCGAGGGGCGCGGTGCCGGCCAGGGCGGTGCTCATCGCCGGAGCGGGCCCGGGGATGAGCATCGCTCGCTCCTGCCCCGGCCGGGCAGCCGGAACCGCGGTGGGCGCGGCCGGAGCGGTGCCGGTGGCGGCCGCGGCCGCCATTTCCTCCTGCCGCGTCGCGGCGGTCATCGTCCGGCCTCCGCTTCCCTCAGCCGTGGCAGCGCCGCGGGGGTGAACGACTCCGCGTCCGCCCCCGCGTCCTGCCCCAGCACCCGCTCCGCCAGATCCACCAGGATCGGCGCGGCACCGCGAACCAACCGGTCGACCTCGAAGCAGAAGTCGCCCGCGTCCGCTCCCATCACCGGGCGCGCGTCCAGCCGGGCCAGCTGCTCGGTGATCGTCTCCGCCGCGCGGTTCAAGCTGAACCCGGCCAGCTCGTACGACTCGGCGAACCGCGACGCCATCCGCGACGCCGCCCGCCGGGACCGGGGCGACACCGGCAGCGGGCCGAGCCCGACCCACCGGTTGACCTTGTCCGCCACCCGGTTCCACGGCTCGACGAGCCGCGTGGACGTCACCCGCACCAGCGCGTCGCGGCTGAAGCTCGTCCGCTGGTGCTCCGGGCTCGTCGCCGCCAGGTGGAAGCGGATCAGGTCGCGCGGCACCTCGGCCGCCAGCTCGCGGCTCCACACCACGTGCCCGCGGCTGGTCGAGAACTTGCGGTGGTCCAGCTCGTAGAACTCGTTGGTCAGGTACCGCGCCGGCAGGTCGTACCGGCCGTCCAACGCCAGCAGCATCGCCGGGCCGGCGATCGCGAACGGGTAGATGTTGTCGAACCCGAGGAAGTACACGACCTCCGAACCCGCGCCGGCCAGCCACAGCTCGTCTTCAGAGGACGAGCCCGCCGACAACGCCGTGGCGTGCATGCTCCACGCCATCGGCTCCGCGTTCGGGTTGACGCGCTGCCCCGCGACCTCCGGGAACGGCACCTCGATGCCCCACGACGTCGGGTACGTGACCGGGAAGTCCGGCAGCGGCCGCGCCAGCATCGCCGCCATCGCCTGCGCCATGTGCGGGCGCATTCCCGACGCGTGCGCCGCGAAGTGCGCCCGCAGCCCGGCCCGGTAGCGCTCGACCGGCAGCACGAGCACGTCGGCTTCGCGCAGCTCCACCGGATCCGCCGGGTCCAAAGTGGACCGGACGTCCAGCAGGTCGCCCGCGGCGACCAGCTGCCCGCAGCTCTCGCAGAGCCCCGCGCAGCAGTCGGCCAGGCACTCCGGGCAGCTACCGGACGCGAACCCGTCCACGAGGAACTGGCCCGACTTCGGCGAGTACGGGAACTTCATCGTGCGCAGTTCCAGCTTCCCCGCCGAGTACAGCCGGCCGACGAAGTCGACGACCCACTTGGTGAACCGGTCGTCGTCGCCGGTGTAGCCGTCGACGCTGATGCCCATCGCGTCCAAGCTGGCGGCGATCTGCGCCGCCGACGTGGCGACCAGCTCCTCCGGGGTGACGCCCCGACGAAAAGCGGTCGTCACCACGAACGTCGAGGTGTCCTGGAACCCCGTGCCCAGCAACACTTCCCGGCCCTGCGACCGGGCGTAGCGGGTGTGCACGTCGGCGGCCAGGAACGGGCCGGCGATGTGCCCGAGGTGCAGGTCGCCGTTCGCCGTCGGGGCGGGCGAGATGACGACCGTCCGGGCGCTCATGACACGCCTGCTTCGTGCCGGGCGGTGAACTGAGCGGACATCCCGGTGTCCCACCAGACGCCGTAGTACTCGAAGTCCTTGTCGCCTTCGTTGGTGACGCAGTGCGTCGAGCCGGGCGGCAGCCGGACGATGTCGCCGGCGGAGAACGGGTGCCGCACGCCGTCGACGACCAGCGTGGCGATACCGGAGAGCGCGATGAAGATCTCGTACTCGTGGTGGGAGTGCGCGGTGGACGTGGTGTGCGGGCGCAGGACGCACCAGGCGCCTTCGAACGGGGCGTTGAGCTCCGGCCAGGGCAGCAGCCGCTGGGAGTCGAGCCCGTACGCGCGTTCCAGGTTGGCGCGGTCGAGGGGGCGGACGTCGATCATACCGCCACCACCACGGACTCGTCGGAACGGCGGCGGTCCTCGTCGGGGCCGGTGCCGCGCCGTTCGACGATGTCGCCGGCGATCTCGGCCGAGCGCTGGGCCAGCACGCTGATCAGCGAGTCGGAGATGCCGTGCGTCGCCTCGTTGACGCCCTGCAGGTAGAGCGCGCCGTGGGCGCCGGCGCCGAGGTCGGCGCGGTACTGCCGGTTCACCGAAATCCCGTCGAGGCCGATCGCGTCGGCCAGGCCGCGGACCATCGCCGGCATCCGCGGGTCGAAGCCCGTACCGAGGAACACCGCGTCGCAGCGAATCCGCTCGATGGTGTCGTGCTTGAGGTCGCGGACGTCGAGGACGATTTCGTCACCCTCGGCCCGGGCGCCGACGACGTCGGCGGAGCCGCGGACCGTCGAAACCGGCTTCCCGAGCATCTTTTGCTTGTAGATCATGGTGTACAGCTCTTCGAGGAACGGTGCGGCCAGGCCGCCGTAGTTGGTCAGGTGCATCTCCGCGAGCACCCGTTCCCGCGCCACTTCGGACATCGTGAAGAACTCGTCCACAAAGGACGGGAAGAACAGCTCGTTGACGAACTTGCTGGTCTGGTAGTCCTTGAGGGCGATCGCGCGCAGCAGCAGCGTCGGCGACGAGCCCGGCGCTTCCTGGTGCAGCGCCATGAACATCTCGGCCGCGCTCTGGGCGCCGCCGACGACGACCGGGCGCAGCGGCTTGCCCGGGCGGGCGAGCCCTGCTGTCGAAGCGACGCGGGTGCTGAACTCGGTGCTGTGCACGACCCGCTCGGCCGGCAGCCCGCGGAACACCTCGGGCACGTGGGCGTCGCGGCCGCCACCGACGACCAGGTCGCGGCAGAGGATCGTGTCGCCGTCGGACAGCGGGACGGTGAACCCGAGCACCTGGCCCGACTCCGAGTGGATCGGCAGGACCCGCACGGCGCGGGCGTTGTAGCGGACCTGCACCCGCTCCAGCGAGTCGGCGACCCACTGCAGATACGCCGAGATCTGCCAGCGGAACGGGTTGAAGGTGCCGAGGTTGACGAACTCGTCGAGCTCGCCGCGCTCGTGCATGAAGTTGAGGAAGGAGAAGCGGCTGCGCGGGTTGCGCAGGGTCACCAGGTCCTTCACGTAGGACACCTGGCTGCGCGCCCACGGCAGCATCAGGTTCCGCTGCCACTTCACGTCTTCGTGCTGTTCGAGGATCATCGCGCCGCCGGCCACGCCGGACCGGCCGCACTCCTCGAGGGCGACGGCCAGCGCGAGGTTCGCCGGGCCGGCCCCGATCATCAGGACATCCACTTCGTGGACAGTCATCTCTGTCTTCTTTCTGGAAGATTCTGCCGGATCGACCTGCGGCGCGCCGGGTCGCGGCGCGCCGCAGGGAGCTACTTGCCGACGGTGACGCTGAAGAGGTCGAGCTCGCGGAACTGGGTGGGCTGGACGTTGTGCAACCGGGACGCCCAGGCGGCGGTGCCGGACTGCCACCAGATCGGGATGGTCGGCATGTCCTGCAGGACGAGCTTCTCGGCCTGCTGGTAGAGCGCCTGGCCCTGCTGCTGCGACGGCGCGGCGTCGGCCTGCTTGAGCAGGTCGTCGACCTTCGGGTTCGAGTACTGGCCGACGTTCGAGGCCGCCCCGGTGCGGAACAGCGGGTTGAGGAAGTTCTCGATCGACGGGTAGTCCGCGACCCACGCCGAGCGGTAGATGCCGGTGACGGTCCGGTTGTTGAGCTGCTTGCGGAAGTCGCCCAGCGTCGTCTGCGGGGTGAACTTGCAGGTGTGGCCCAGCGAAGCCTGGATCTGCTTGCAGATGACCTCCATCCACTCCTGGTTGCCGGAGTCGATGTTCGAGGTCAGCTCGATGTCACCCTGGAAACCCGAGGCGTCGAACAGCTGCTTGGCCTTCTGCGGCTGGTAGGTGCACAGCTCGCCGCACTGGTTGTCGACGTGGCCCTGGACGTTCGGGGCGACCAGGCCGTCGGCCGGGGTGCGGCCGCCGTTGAACACCTGCTGGATCAGGGCCTTCCGGTCGATGGCCATGGAGATCGCCTGGCGGAACTGCGGGCTGGCGTAGCGCTTGTCGAACAGCGGGAACGCGATCGCCTGGTAGCCGAGGTAGGTGTAGGTCTTGCGCCGGTCCTCGGGCAGGTCCTTCTTGATCTTGCCGCCCTGCGTCGACGTCCACGGCGTGAAGGAGAGGAAGTCGAGCTTGTTCTTCAGGACGTCCGCGTACGCCTGGTCGAGGTCGGTGTAGAAGCGGAAGTCGATGCCGCCGATGTTCGGCTTCTGCGCGCCGGCGAAGCCGTCGAACCGCTTGACGACGAGGTCCTTGCCCGGCGTGTAGGAGCCGAATTCGAACGGGCCGTTGCCGACGGGGTGCGCCTCGAACGCCTTGCGGTCGGCGAAGAAGCTCGCGGGCATCGGGAAGAACGCCGCGTAGCCGAGCTGGACACCGAACTCCGAGAAGGGCGCGTCGAGCGTGACGGTGAACGTCTTGTCGTCGACGACCTTCAGGCCCGACAGCTCCTTGGCGGCCGGCAGGGTCGCCGGCTGCTTGCCGTCCGCGGTCGCGTTGTTGACCTGCGCGAAGCCGACGACGTGCGAGAAGTAGCTGGCGCCGGCCATCAGGTTCGGGGAGTACGCGGTGTAGTTCCACGCGTCCACGAAGCTCTTGGCCGTGACGGCGGTGCCGTCGTGGAACGTCCAGCCGGGCTTGAGCTTGATCGTCCACACCTTGGAGTCGGTCGTGGTGACCGAGTCCGCGACGGCGTTGTGCGGGGCGGCCGTCTTGGCGTCGTACTCGATCAGGCCGCGGAAGAGCGTGCCCAGCACGCTGATCCCGCCGACCTCGGTCGTGTTGCCCGGCACCAGCGAGTTGGCCGGTTCGGTCTCGCTGTAGCTGATGACGGCGTCGCGGTCGATGTTCGCCGCGCCGGCGGGCGCGGCGGCGCCGTCCGGCGAGGGAGCGGCGGTGGTGCCGCTCGGGGTGCTGCACGCCGTGAGCGTCACGGCCAGCACGGCGGCCGCGCACACGGCGGCCCGGAGCTTGCGCATGGGTATCTTCCTTCTTCTGGGTGGGGTGGAGTCAGCGCCGGCTGGAGGTGATGCCGAGGGCCAGCGGGAACGCGGGCCGGCCGCCCAGGAGGTGGGCGCCGGCGGTCTGCAGGATCCGGTCCTGCGCCACGATGTGCTGGCACATCGTGGTGGTGTCGCGCAGCCAGCGGTCCAGCGGCGAAGGCCGGTAGATCGCGGACGTCTGCACGAGGTCGTAGAGGCGGCTGACGATCGAACGCGCGGTGCGGAACGCGTGCCGCCGCGACAGCGGGAGCGCGGCCCGCTCGCGCGGGGTCAGGTCGTCGAGGGTGCCGCCCGCGGAGAGGACTTCGTGCTGGCGCCGCAAAGCGCCGTAGACGCCTTCGCGAGCCGCGGCGAAGTCGCCTTCGCAGTCGGCGATCGTGGTCTGCGTGCGGTAGTCGTCCTCGCGCCCGGCGGCGACGGCGGTGTCCGTCGCGTGATCGAGCGCGGCGCGGGTGACGCCGAGCGCGACGCCCGGCATGTTCCGCATGTGGACCTCGGGCTGGGCCAGCGGCCCGGACCCGCCGCGGACCTCGGCGAAGGTGAGCGTGTGCTCGGCGGGCACGAACACGTTGGTGATCGCGTAGTCGCAGCTGCCGCTGCCCGCCAGGCCGGTCGTGTGCCAGGTGTCGAGCACCTCGACGTCGGCCTTCGGCACCATGAGCAGGATCGAGTCGTGCTCGGGCTCGCCGTCGCGGTACAGGAACGCTCCGGAGACGACCCAGTCGGCGTGGGTGACCCCGCTGCCGAACTGCCAGCGGCCGGTCAGGCGGTAGCCACCGGGGACGATTTCCGCGCGGCCGTTGGGGAAGAGCAGCCCCGCGGTCGCCATGTCCAGGCTGGGGAACATCTCTTCGGCGACGGCGTGGTCCAGGAAGGACGCGTAGAGACCGGTGTCCGACCCGATCATCGCGCACCACCCGGCGCCGGCGTCGCCGTAGGCGAGGGCCTCGATCACCTCGGTCTGCTCGATCGAGGTCAGCTCGGGACCGCCGTGAGCGCGGGAGAACCCCATCCGGAACACCCCGGTGCCGCGCAGGAGGTCCACGACGTCCGCGGGCAGCCGGCGGGCCCGCTCGATCTCTTCGGCGCGGTCCCGCAGCACCGGGGCGAGGGCCTGCGCCCGGGCGAGGATCTCCGCGGCGGTTTCGGGCGGCCGGACGGATAGGGGCTCGACTGCGGTCATCACATCACTTCCCTCGAGGTCTTCTTCTCGGTCGTGGAAGTGATTGAAGCCAGCGGTTTAATTGATGGAAACGGTTGTCCACCAAGGAAAATCAACGGGGTGCAAAAAGGAAGTAGACAGGGCCGCGACGGGAATCCGCCGCGGCCCTGTCCGGGGAAGGAGTCAGCCGGTCACGGCGCTGTTGACGGCCCCGAAGTCCAGGCCGCCCTCCAGCGCGGTGTACGTCCCGTGCTCCAGCAGCTCGGCCGCCGCGCGCTGGGCGACGGCGTAGGCGGACTGGGCGATCGCCGTGCCGACGCTGATCCGGCGGACGCCGACGGCTTCCAGCTCCGCGACGGTCGGGGCACCCGGCCACACCATCACGTTGACCGGCAGCGGGCTCTCCTTGACGAGCACGGTCAGCGTCTCCAGGTCGATCAGCCCCGGCACGAACAGGCTGTCCGCGCCGGCCGCCGCGTAGGCGCCCGCGCGGGTCAGGACGTCGTCCAGCCGGCCTTCGGGCTCGCCGATGCCGAAGAGGTAGACGTCGGTGCGGATGTTGATCCACAGCTCGGGCAGGCCGGCCGCGGTCGCCGCGTCCCGGGCCGCGCGGACCCGGCCGACCTGCGAGGGGACGTCGAACAGCGGGCCGCCGGGGGCGGTCGAGTCCTCCAGGTTGATCCCGACCGCGCCGGCGTCGACGATCGCGCGGACGGTCGCCGCGACGTCGTCCGCGGACGGGCCGTAGCCACCCTCGATGTCGGCGGTCACCGGCACGTCGACGACGCGCACGATCCGCGCGACCAGCTCGGCCATCTCCTCGCGCGTGAGGCCGTGCCCGTCGGGCCGGCCGGCGGACCAGGCGACCCCGCCGCTGGTGGTGGCGATGGCCGGGGCCCCGGCCCGCGCGATGAGGGCCGCGCTGGCGGCGTCCCAGGCGTTCGGCAGCACCAGCGTGCGGTCGGTGTGCAGGGCGCGCAGCCGCTCGGCGAGGCGCTTGGCAGGCATCGGTTCTCCTTTTGGGTGGTCAAGCGGCCGGCGTCGGTGTGCCGGCGGCGATCAGGTGGGTGGCGGCGAAGGCGCGCCACGGGTGCCAGGCGGCGGCCATGCGGCCGGCGACGGCGAAGACGTCGTGCTCGAGCAGCTGCGTCTCGACCGTGCGCTCGGCGGCCGGGAAGGCGTCGGCGTGCCCCAGCCGCAGCGCGATCTCCTGGGCGGTGCTCTGCTCGATGCCGGGCAACGCCGTGAGCGCGGCGGTGCAGTCGGCCAGGCTCGCGCCGGGGTCGAGCAGGGTCTCGTCCTCGGCCACGGCGGAGGCGAACCCGCGCAGCGTCCGCGCGGCCGCCGCGGACAGCCGGGCCGCGTCGAGATCGGCTCGGGCGAGGGTTTCGGCCGACGGGAACAGGTGGGTCAGGCCGTGCTCGAGACCGGGCACCGGCTGCCCCGCCGCTTCGACCAGCGCGGCCAGCTGCCGCCGCACGCGCGTCCGGACGCTGTACTGGCTGAGCACGGCTTCCACCGCGATCTCGAAGAAGCCCCAAGCTCCCGGCACGCGCAGGCCCGGCCGTTCGCGCAGGAGCGGGCCGAGGACGGGGTCGCCGGCGAGCGCGGCCTCGGCGGGTGCGGTGTCGGCGTCGACGCCGAACATCCGCCCGACGCGGTCGACGACGTGGATGAGGCCTTCCCAGAACGGCATGTGCGCGGTCAGCAGCAGGTGGTCGTCACCACCGCGCTCGACCTCGATGACGCCGGCTTCGCCGTCGAGGCTGATCGTGCGCCGGTAGACGCCGTCGCGCACCGACTCGACGCCG
Organism: Amycolatopsis sp. NPDC114478; assembly: GCF_055633805.1. NCBI lineage: Bacteria > Bacillati > Actinomycetota > Actinomycetes > Pseudonocardiales > Pseudonocardiaceae > Amycolatopsis > Amycolatopsis sp. NPDC114478. The sequence continues at coordinate 143,384 of NZ_JBVKDO010000006.1, forward strand.
GGGACCGCGCGCTCGGCGAGGAACGCGGTGAGCGCGTCCCAGTGCAGCGGCGGCGCGAACGGCAGCCGCATCCGCAGGCCCCCGTCCGCGGCGATCCGGTCGGCCTTGCGGCGCCGGCTGCGCAGCTCGACCGGGGACGCGCGGAAGACCAGCTTCATGTCCCGATTGAACTGGCGCAGGCTGCCGAAGCCGGCGGCGAACGCCACGTCCGCGACCGTCAGGTCGGAGTCGTCGAGCAGGCGACGCGCGAAGTGCGCGCGCCGCGAGCGGGCGAGCTGGTCCGGGGTCACGCCGAGGTGGTCGTGGAAGAGCCGGCGCAGGTGCCGCGGGGACACCGCCAGCCGCCGGCCGAGCGCGGCTTCGGTGCCGGTGTCCAGCGCACCGGCGATGATCAGCTGGATCGCGCGGCAGACGAGCTCGGGCGCGTCGGCGGCGACCGGGCCGGCGACGCGGTAGGGACGGCAGCGCAGGCACGCCCGGAACCCGGCGGCCTCCGCCTCGGCGGCCAGCTCGAACGTCTTCACGTTCTCGGCGAGCGGCTTCGCCCCGCACCCGGGCCGGCAGTAGATGCCGGTGGTGACCACGGCCGAAAAAGTCGTCATGCCCCAGGTGTAGGGGATGGGGCCCGGCGGGCGCTAGCCGGATCCGGACATGACTGGGGAGATAAGCACCCCCCGAGAAGACGTGTCCGGATCTGGCCGGACGCGCCCGCCTGCGCTCGGCACAGTGGTCGGCGAAGCAAGCACCGCACTACCGAGAGGTTTCCCATGCTGGCGAAGGTGTTCCCCATCCCCCTCAAGCCGGGCAAGCAGGCCGAGGCGGAGGCGCTCGTCCACGAGTTCGCGCCGCTCGGGCCCGGGCAGGAGGACGGCACCCTGTCCTTCCGCGTGTACCGCGACCCCGCCAAGCCGGACTTCCTGCTGTTCGTCGAGCACTTCGCCGACCAGGCCGCCTACGACGCGCACACCGGGTCGGCTGTCTACAAGGACCTGATCGCCGGCAAGTTCGCCGACCTGATCACCGAGTTCGTCGAAATCGACCACGAACTGGTCGTCGGGCTCTGATTTCCCCGCTTACCGGCCGGATGCAGCAATCGCCGCGTCCGGCCGGGCGCGGGTAATGCGAATTCCGCGACAACGGCGTCACGCTCCGACATTTCGCGTAGCCCACATCACCCCGGAATTGATTTTCCGGCGAAAACAACTCTGCCGGTCAACCGGCCAGGCCGCTGCAATGAGGAAGCCGGCACCCCGGATCGCGGGTGCGGCACCCCCTTTCGCAAGCCACCTGGAGGCTCGGCCGTGACCACCACCGAAAGACCCGCCGGCGTGCGGGCCGTCCTGCGCCGGACGCCCACGCCGGTCCGCTACCTGCTCGGTGGCGTGCTCGTCAACCAGCTCGGCGCGTTCGTCCAGACGTTCATGGTGCTGTACCTGGTTTTCCGCGGGTTCTCCGCGGGACAGGCCGGCGTCGCCATCGCCGCCTACAGCGTCGGCTCGGTCCTCGGTGGGCTCCTCGGCGGCGAGCTGGTCCACCGCATCGGCCCGCGCGCGACGATCGCCGCCGCGATGGCGGGGTCGGCCGCGGTCCTGTCCGTCGTCCCGGTGTTCGGCCGTCCCGGCTTCTACGTCCCGCTGCTGGCCGCGCTGCTGCTCGCGGGCCTCGCGACGCAGAGCTACCGGCCCGCGGCCGCCGTCCTGCTCAGCGAGCTGATGCCCGGCGACGACCGCGTGATGGGCTTCTCGATGATGCGGATCGCGCTCAACCTCGGCGCGGCGCTCAGCCCGCTCGTCGCGGCCGGGCTCATCCTCCTCGACTGGAACCTCCTGCTGTGGTTCGACGCGGCCACCGCGCTGCTCTACGCGGGCGTGGCGCTGCGGCTGCTGCCCGACCACCGCGTCGAGCGCGAACCGGCGTCCCCGAAGGAGGGCCGGACGCGCACGGCGTACGGGATCCTGCTGCGGGACGGGCGGTTCTGGTTCTTCCTGGCCTCGGTGCTGATCGGGTCGGTCATCTACGTCCAGTACACGGTTTCGCTGCCGCTGAAGATCACCGCCGAGGGGCACTCCGCGGGTCTGTACAGCGTCGTGCTGGTGACCGCGTCGGCCGTGCTGATCCTGTGCGAGCTCAAGATCACCTCGTACGTCACGCGCTGGCCGGGCTACGTCGCCGCCACCGCGGGGACGGTCCTGATGGGCCTCGGCGTCGCCGGGTTCGGGCTCAGCGGCGGTTCCGCGGTCGCGCTCGTCGTCTGCACGGTCGTGTTCGTCTTCGGGATCATGGTCAACGGGCCGACGATGTTCGCCTACCCTTCGACGTTCCCGGCCGCCGTCAAGGCGCGCTACATCAGCGCCCACCAGGCGACTTTCGGGCTCGGCATGGCGCTCGGCCCGCTGTTCGGCGTCGCCGCGTGGGTCGCGCTGGGCAACGGCGTCTGGTGGCTGTGCGGCGCGCTCGGCCTGGTCGCGGCGCTGTGCGCGCTGCTCGGCATGACGGCGGCCCGCCCCGCGGCCGCCTGAGCCCGGCCCCCGACGGCCGTCCGCTGCGCGCGGGCGGCCGTCGAGTGTTGCCGCAATTCACCTGGACGTCGTAAAAAAGCACCCGGAAATGATCCACCAAGTGTCATCGAAATACCCGAACGGGCTAGCAAGGCCGCCAAGAAGCGGAAGAGACACCGGCTTCCACGAGCGACTCTGAGTGAACAAAGGGGAAGGGATTCACATGGGCAGACCAGAAAAACCCGTCAACACGTCCGGTGGCATCGCCACCCAGTTCGCCCGGGAATTGCGCGAACTGCGCGCGCGGGCCGGGAACCCGACCTACCGGGAAATGGCCCGGTCGGCGATGTTCTCGTCGTCGGTGCTCTCCAGCGCCGCGAGCGGCAACCGGATGCCGTCGCTGCAGGTGACGCTGGCGTTCGTGGCCGCGTGCGGCGGCGACGACGAGGCGTGGCGCCGGCACTGGCACGCAGCGACGAGCGGCTATACGCAGCCCCCGTTCGGGGGCCGCAAGAGAAGACCGACGTTATTCCAGCGCCGCGGCACCCCGCCGCACCCGGCGCAGCTACCACCGAGACCCAGGGGGTTCACCGGACGGGCGGCCGAGCTGGCCTGGCTGCGGTCCCCGCGCGACACCCCGATGGTGATCAGCGGGCCCGCCGGCGTCGGCAAGAGCGACCTGGCCCTGCACCACGCGCACGCGATCGCGGCGGAGGAGAACGACGGGCAGCTTTACGCCGACCTCGGCGGCCTGCGCCACGGCGGCGGTGCTCCCCCGGCCCCGGCGACCGCCGACGTCCTCGACGGGTTCCTGCGCGCGCTCGGCGTCGACGACGACCAGCTGGCCGGCACGTTCGACCACCGCGCCGGGCTGTACCGGACGCTGCTGGCCGAACGCCGGCTCGTCGTCGTGCTGGACAACGTCCAGGACGAGCAGCAGGTGCGCCCGCTGCTCGCCGAGACGACCACGAGCACGACGCTGCTGGTGAGCCGCAAACGCCTGCTGGGGCTGCGGGACGTCCACCGGCTGCAGCTGACGCCGTTGCCGCGCGGGGACTCGATCGCGATGATCACCGCGGCGCTGCCGCACGTCGCCGTCTCCGCCGGCCACGACTGCGACCGCCTCGCCGAGCTGTGCGGCGACCTGCCGCTCGCGCTCGACCTGGCGCTGCGCAAGATCGCGTCGCGGCCGCGGCTGACGCTGCGGCGGGTCGTCGAAGAATGGCGCCTGAACGGCAACACGGTGGACTGGCTCAGCGTCGGGGACCTGTCCCTGCGGGATTCCCTGGAGTCGGCGTACCGCACGCTCAGCCCGCCCGCGCGCGAACTGCTGGAGCAGCTGGCGCGAACTTCGCCGGGTGCACCGGATCCGTGGCCGGCGGCGCTGGACGAGCTGGCCGAGGAGATCGCCGACGCCGGCCTGCTCACGCACGCCGACCCGTACGTCGACGGCCTCGGGGTGCCGTCGCCGGTGCGGGACTTCGTGCTCGGCGCCGCCGAACGCGGCGGACACGACCTCTCCGCCCTCGCGGGACCGGTGTCCGCCTAGCCCCCGGGACGGCCCGGCAACGACGCCGGCGTCCCCGTCTTCTCCTGGAAAACCCGGGATTGATTGTCCTTTGCGGACAACGCTCCCAGCCAAGTCCGCGATGGCCTGTAATCAGCACAGCACGGGTTTCCCGCTGACGCAGGCAGGTCGGACGCACCGGTCGTTCCGGCGGAACCCGTTCTCCCACGGATTTCCCCGGAAGGACACGTCATGCTCGACAACGGCATCCCGGTACGGATCCCGCCCGCCCCGCGTCCACCGGGGCCCGGTGTCCACCGACGCTACGCGGCCTACAGCGCCATGTCTGCTTCGATCATGCTGCTCGCCGCGGCGATCTGGCTGTCGACGCGGGTGAAGCCGAACACCGCGTGGCACGACGTCGCGCTGTTCGCGCACCTCGCGTCGCTCGTGGTCGGCTTCGGCGCGGTCCTGGTCGCGGACTGGTTCTTCGCCCTGTGGGCGCTCGGGCGCGTGTCGTTCGCCGAGGCCGTCCGGAGCGCGTCGCGGCTGCACCCGCTGGTCTGGGGCGGGGTGACGGGCCTGGTCGCGAGCGGCGCGCTGCTGTCGCCCGACCTCGGGTCGGCGGCCACGGTCGTGAAGCTCTGCCTCGTCGGCGTGCTGGCCGTCAACGGCGTGCACACGACGGTGCTGGGCGGGCGGATGGCGCTGGTCGACGACCCGGTCCCGGCGCGTGTGCTCGTCCAAGGCGGGCTCACCACTGCGGTTTCGCAGCTGTGCTGGTGGGGCGCGGTCGTCATCGGCTTCCTCAACGCGACGCGGTGAACGTGTCCGGATCCGGCCAGACCTCCGGCCCCGCCGACCGGCACGCTGAGTTCTCCCCCGATTCCCCGGAGAAAGGAAAACAGGATGATCGCCAAACTGGTCCGCGCGGTGAGCGCGGCGATGCGGCCGGCGCCGTCGGCCACGACGGTGGCGCAGCGCATCGACGCGGCCCGCTCGCAGCCGGGCTACCTCATGACGATCGAGCTGTTCCGCTTGCGCGGCCTGGGCTGACCCGGCTCGCTCGCTTCGCCGGCCGTGCGCCGCCCGGGCTGGGCCACCCCCCAGCCCGACCGCCCGCCCGTCTCGACGAATCGAGTGAACCCATGACGCACCAACGGCTTCTGATGTGTTCCGCGCGGTACTTCCGCGTCGACTACGAAATCAACCCGTACATGCACGTCGCGATCCAGCCCGACGTGGACGCCGCCCTCACCGAGCACGAGAACATCGTGGAGGCGCACCTCGCCGCCGGCCGCAAGGTCGAGTTCGTCGACGCGGACCCGGCCTGCCCCGACATGACCTACACCGCCAACGCGGCGGTGGTGCAGGGCAACCGCGCGGTGCTGGCGACGCTCCCGCCGGAGCGGTCCCCGGAAACCCCGCACCACCGGGCCTGGCTGGAGTCCCACGGCTTCGAAGTGGTCTCGACGAGGTACGCGTTCAGCGGCCAGGGTGACGCGCTGGCGTGCGGCTCACTGTTGCTGGCGGCCCACGGCCAGCGCACGGACACCCGCGCGCTGCGCACGCTGGCGCGTCACCTGGACTACGACGTCGTCCCGCTCCGCACGACGAGTTCCCGGTGGTACGACCTGGATCTGGCGGTGGCGGTGATCAGTTCCGGTGTCCTGGCCTACAACCCGGAGGCGCTGGACGCACCGAGCCTGCGCACACTGCGTGGGCTGGGCGTGGAGCTGATCGAGGTCGCGCCGGCCGAGGCGGCGGCGTTCGCGTTGAACCTGATCAGCGACGGCCACACGGTGACGATGACGTCAGGGGCGCCGCGGCTCGCCGCGGACTTGAGGTCGATGGGCATGACGGTGACGGAGCTGGACACAACGGAGCTGCGCAAGGGCGGCGGCGGCATCCGCTGCACGGCGTTGACGCTGGACAACCCCTGAGGGCCGGGTGCCCGGCGGCCTCGCCGGGCACCGCGGTTCGTCAGACCTGTTCTTTTCCGGTCATGCCCTACGGTGATCAACGTGGACAACGGTATGGCGAATGCAGACGAAACCCGTCGCGACGAGCCGGGTGAGGTCGCCTACCGGGTCCTGTCGATCCGGATGATTTGGTTCGCCTCCGCCGTGATCGTTGTACTCGGCGTCGCGGTAGCAGTGTGGTTGCTGGGCGCCTTCGGCCACGGCGACGCGCAGGAGCGGAACCAGCTGGAGGCGATCAAGACGGCCGGCACCGTCGTGGTCGGGACGGGTGGGGCCGCGGCGCTGCTGCTCGCAGCACGCCGACAGCGGAGCACCGAAATCGGCCTCAAGCAGAAGGACCTGGACCAGGCGGCGGTGGCACGCACGCACGCGCTGCAGGAGCGGATGGCCGAGGACACCCGGCTGGACGCGGCGGAACGGCGGCTCACCGAGCTCTACAGCACTGCCGTGGACCAGCTGGGTTCGGAGCGGCTGGCGGTGCAGCTCGGCGGCCTCTACGCCCTGGAGCGGCTCGGCCAGAGCAGTCCTGGCCAGAGGCAGACGATCGTCAACGTCTTCTACGCATACCTGCGGATGTTCACGGACGCGGCCGCCGACGTCGTCGAGAGCCGTGAGAACCACTTCGGGCAGCAGAGTCGCGTTCGGCAGGCCGTCGGCGAGGTCCTGGCGGCACACCTGCGTCCCGGCGCGCCGGACCACCGCTTCTGGCCGGACATCGACCTCGACCTCGCCGGCGCGAGCCTGCTCGGCTTCGACCTGAGCGGCTGCCGGGTGCGGTCAGCCGGTTTCCGCTCGGCGACCTTCGTGGGCCCGGCACACTTCGGCGCCGCGACGTTCACCGACGCGGCCGGCTTCGCCTCGGCGACGTTCACGGCGGAGGCGGACTTCGCCGGAACCGTCTTCGACAGCCGTCCGGACTTCACAGCGGCGTGCTTCCGCGGCGACGCGGTGTTCACGTCGGCGCGCTTCGCCCGCGGCCTGGAGTTCGACGGCGCGGTGTTCCTGACGCGCGCCCACTTCGATTCGGCAGCGTTCACGCTCGGCGAGGCAGCCCCCATGTCGTTCGAAGAACTGCCAGGCGAGCTGGTTCGGCAGTTGACCGCGCTGCCGACGCACGTTCCCTACGCCGAGCTACCGGCTCCAGAGGCCGGTTCCCTGTCGCTCGGCGTCCGCGTCGACGGAACACCGGCTGCCTGGTCGCCGGACGCCGATCCGCACTTCGTGGCGTTCATGGGACCGGAATCGGGCAAGACGACGCTGGTGCGCACCATCCTCCGCGGCATCGTCGAGCGGCACACCCCGGCGGAGGCACTGATCCTGCTGGTGGATTACCGCCGCACCTCGCTCGGTTACGTGGCGACCGAGCACCTGCTGGCCTATGCGGTGTCCCACGTCCAGCTCAGCAGCATGCTGGAGGACGTCCGAGAATCCCTGCAGCGTCGGCTTCCCGGGCCCGATGTCACGCAGGAGCAGCTGAAGAACCGCAGCTGGTGGTCAGGACCGGAGTTGTACGTGGTCGTGGACGACGCCGAACTCGTCGCGCCCGGCGACGTCGACCCGTTCGAGCCGCTGCGCGAGTTCCTCCCCCAGGCGAAGGACGTCGGCCTCCACCTGGTGATCGCCCGCCGCACGGAGGGAGCGTCCGGTGCGCTGGAGCACGGGGTGCTGAACACGTTGGCCGCCCTGCAGACCCCGGGTATCGTCGGCGACGGCGACTTCCGCGAGGGACCGCTGGTCTTCGGAGTCTGGCCGTCGGCCCTGATGCCGGGCCGCGCGACGGCCGTCAGCAGGCGCTACGGCCAGGAACTGGTTCAGCTCGCGTGGTTCGAGCCCGACCCACTGGACTCCCCCTCCGGCTGAAGTCAGACCAGTTTCATCGACGAGACATCGGGCAGCCGATCGGGTGCTTCGTCGGTGACCCACGCGTACTCGATGGCGGAAAGACGACCGCCTTCGACCCAGACGAGCACCTCGCCCACGTACTGCCCGGCGCCGTCGCGGACTTCCGACCCGGCGGGGATCTCGCCGTCCGGAACTTGAGCCGGGGCAACGGTTTCCGGGACGGCGAGGTCGACGCTCGGCTGCCCGGCGGCCCACACCGCCACCACCCGGCAATGCGGTATCTGCGCGCGCAGCCGGTCCGCGCCGGCGAAGTCCGCCGACAACAGGAATTCGAGGACTTCGCTTTCCGCCCGCGTCAGATCGCGGGGAGCGACGGGTACCGGTGCCGTGGCGCGAAAATCGTAGCACCGGCCCCGCTAGTCTCCACTGGTGACCGTTCCCGACCGCGAACTGGTGGCGCGCACCTGGACCGAGCTGATCTCCGGTGCCATCACCAGGACCGACGCGCACTCCCGGGCAGTGCCGTGGGTCGAGGACACCCCGGAGCGTGTCACGGATCCGATGACCAGGAACGCGCTCCTGCACCTGCACGGCTTCGACCAGGCCTACACCTCCGACGGCGAAGTCGGGCACGGCGTCAGCACCGATTGGCTGCACAGCGAAGAAGACATCGCCGCCGCGTTCACCCGCTGGCAGACGGCGATCGCCGAATACGACCAGGACCCGGTGGGCTACGCCGCCAGGGCCCGCCGGCGTGCCCTCGAACAGGTGTCCAAGGAACCGCAGTAGTACTCAGCAGTTCTTCGGACCTGAGAGCGACCCTTGCCACGACACACTTTCGGGGCTTTCCGTGGCGGGCTTCCGCAAGCGGGCCGTGGCCGCGGCCGCGAGCAGGAACACGACGGCCTCGTAACCCATCGCCGCGTCCATTGCCCCGGCGGCGTAGACGACCCCCGCGAGGGCCACGCCGAGTGTGCCGCCGAGTTGCTGCGCCGTGGGCAGCAACCCCGACACGGAACTCGCCACGGGCACCGGAACCCGGTTCAGGACAAGGGAAAACGCCGATGCCGTGAAGACGCCGAACGCGAAGCCGCCGGCTCCGAGCACCGCCCACAGGAGCGGCGCCGGGCCGGCCAGCGCCGGGATGAGCAGCAGCGACACAGCGGCGAGGCCGGCGGACGCGGCGGCGAGCGCCGCGGCGCCGAACCGGCGTGCCGCGGCTTCGGCGACCGCGCTGCCCAGCAGGGCGCCGATCGCGTACGGCGCGACGGTCAACGCCGTCACCAGCGGGTCGCGGTGCAGCGCGCCCTGCAGGTGCAAGGAAAGCAGCAGGCTGAACGACGGAATCCCCGCGTTGAAGAGGAACACCGCGCCGATGCCCCACCGGGTCCTCGACGCGGTCAGCGCTTCCGGCCGCACCAACGGGTAGCGCACTCGCCGTTGGGCCGCGGCGAACGCGGCGAGCAAGCCCAGCCCGAGGGCCAGGCTCACCCACGTCCAGGCCGCCCAGCCCGCGTCCTGGCCGAGGGTCAGCGGCAGCACGAGCAGGACCAGCCCGGTCAGCGACAACGCGGCACCGAGCGGATCCACCCGGCTCGCGTCCGCCGGGCCGCGCCCGCCGGGCAGGATCCGGACCAGGACCAGCGACACGAGCCCCACCGGCACCGGCAGGGCCAGTGCCAGCCGCCAGCCCAGCCCGAACGGGTCGAAGTGCAGCAGGACGCCGCAGCACAGCGGGCCGGCCAGCGACGCCACGGCCATCGTCGCTCCGTAGCGGCCCAGAACCCCGGCCCGCCGGTCCGCGGGCACCGCGGTCTGGATCAGCGACAGGATCTGCGGCGCGACCAGGCCGCTGCCGGCGCCCTGCACCAGCCGGGCGACCACGAGGGTCCCGACGTCCGGAGCGGCGGCCGCGGCCAGCGACGCCAGCGTGAACACGGCCGTGCCGGCGACGAACACCCGCCGGTAGCCGAACCGGTCGCCGAGCCGGGCCGCGGTGATCAGCGCGCAGGCGTAGGTCAGCGTGTAGCCGACCAGCGCGAGCTGCCCCGCGCCCGAGCCGGCGGCGAGGTCGTGACGGATGCGCGGGACGGCGAGCTGCATCACGGTGACGCTCATCAGCTGGACGAACGTCCCCGACAGCAGCACGGCTTGCGCGGCGGGCCTCATGCCTGCTTCGCGATCCGGCCGAGGAGCTCGGCGAGCTCGCCGGGGCGGGTCAGGAACGGCGAGTGCCCGCCGGGCAGGGAGTGCACCGCGAACGGGTGCTCCGGAGTCAGGCGGTCCGCTTCGGCGATCATCACGTCCTGGGTGGCCGGCGGCAGCGCCAGGTCGTCGGTCAGCCGGACGTAGCTGCGCGGAACCCGGCCCCACCGCCCGGCGGTCACCGGGTACGCCCCGGCGAGCGACGCCATCGGCTCGTCGGGGTGCAGCGTCAGGCGCCAGCCCGGCCTATCCACGGGCCAGTCGGTCAGGAACGCCCGCCGGATCGCCTCGACCTCGGCGGGGTCGGGCGAGAGCGGGTTGATCCGGAAGGCGCCGAGGACATCGGGATCGCCCGTCCGGGGTGCGTGGGCGGCGCCGGCGTTGACCGGGTCGGTCACGTATTCGCCGAACCGCGGCCGTCCGGCGGGCACGAACGCCGACAGGTAGACGACGTGGTCGACCAGGTCGGGGTGCCGCTCGACCGCGGCCGAAACCGGGCCGCCGCCCGCGCTGTGCGCGACGAGGACCACGTGGGAGAAGCGGCGGCGCACCTCGGCGAGGTCGGCGATCAGGGCGTCGACGAGCACCTCGGTGGTCAGCCCGGCGAGCGCGGAGGGCTCGGTCGCCAGCCCGGGCTGGCCGGGCCGGAGGTACCCGGACGGCAGCGGCGCGGTCACGCCGTGCCCGGGGAGGTCGACGGCGACGCCGGCGATGCCTTGCGCGGCCAGTGCCCGCTGGGTGGCGGCCCAGTGCAGGGAGGAGTGCCAGGCACCGTGAACGAGCACGCAAGCGGTGGTTTCAGTCATGCCGTCCACCCCACCGCGCGACGAGCGCGCTATCCACTTTCATAGCTGGATCACCCTCGCGCGATATTCTGAACGTATGGAGTCCCGTCACCTCCGCTACGCCCTCGCGCTGGCCGAGCACCAGCACTTCGGCCGCGCGGCCGCGTCCCTCGGCATCGCCCAGCCGCCGCTGTCCACCCAGATCGCGGCGGTCGAACGCGAGGTCGGCGAGCGGCTGTTCGACCGCACGCCCCGCGGGGTGTTCCCGACCGCGGCCGGCGCCGCGTTCCTGGCCCGGGCCCGGCGGGCGCTGGGCGAGATGACGGCCGCCGCGGTCGAAGCCGGCCGCGCGGCCCGCGGCGAGACGGGGCAGCTGCGCATGGGCTTCATCGGCTCGGCCCTGCTCGACCCGCTGCCCGGCGTGCTGGGCCGGTTCCGCCGGGCCCGGCCGGACGTCCGGCTCGACCTGCGGGAGGTGAACAGCCCGGACGGGACGGCCGCGCTGGTCGCGGGCGAGCTCGACGTCGCGGTCGGCCGCGGCACCCCGCGCGGCGCGCGCGTGGACGGCCTGGTGACCGTCCCCATCGGCGCCGACCACCTGGTCGCCGTCGTCGGTACCGCCCACCCGTTCGCCGGCCGCGCGGAGATCCGGCTCGAGCAGCTCGCGGCCGAGCGCCTGATCATGTCGGCGCCCGCGCAGGAACCCGCCGTGGCCGCGCGCCTGCGCGACCTGTTCGGCGCCGGCGCGGCCGCGCTGGACGCCGCCACGGTGTCCCGGGACATCCACACGATCATCGGCCTGGCGGCGTGCGACGTCGGCGTCGGCCTCGGCCCGGCCCGGATGCGGCTGGTCACCCGCAAGGACATCTGGTTCTGCGACATAGCCCCGCACGTCCGCCTCCCGGACCTGCAGCTGTCCTTCCGCGCGGCGGACGACTCCCCGGTGCTCGCGGCGTTCCTGGACGTCGTCCGCGCGAACTGCAGCGAAGTCGGCACCCGCCTCGACGACGTCCTCGCCCGCCGCGAAGCCCGGTCGGTCAAGCAGTAGTCAGGTCGTGTGGACGCTCTCCCGGCTCTTGCCGGCGACCGGCTTTCCGGCGTCCGCGCCCCGGGTGGACGTGGCTCCCGCTCACTGCAACGACATCGAACGGGACTGCACGACTTCGGGCGAACTTCGCCGATGGCTCCGAAGGCGCGCCAAGCGGGCGAGAACCAGACAGTCCGCACATGAAAGGCCGGGGCATCGCTGATGCGCCCAACCCTGCGTGCAGCCTCTCCCCCGCATCGTGCGCGCGTCTCTCGATGCGTCTGGCTGCCCGGCGCGACCATGTCGTGATGGAGAGCAAAGGACATGCGCTCCGGTGCCTGAATTCAGACGAGTTTCATCGTGGAGACATCGGGTAGCCGGTCGGGGGGTTCGTCGGTGACCCACGCGTATTCGATGGCCGACAGATAGCCGCCGTCGACCCAGATGAGCACCTCGCCCAGGTACTGACCCGCGCGGTCGCGGACTTCCGATCCGGACGGGATCTCTCCGTCCGGCACCTGCGCCGGAGCAACGGTCTCGGGGACGACGAGGTCGACGCTCGGCTGCGCGGCCGCCCACAGCGCCACGACCCGGCAATGGGGTATCTGCGCGCGAAGCCGGTCAACGCCGTCGAAATTCGCCGACAACATGAATTCGAGAACGTCGCGTTCCGCCCGCGTCAGCTCCCGGGGAGCGATGGGTACCGGTACCATAATACGAAGATCGTAGCACCGGTACCGGTCGATTCACGGAATGAACGCGGTGCCGATTTTGAACACCCCGTTGATCATGGCGCCGCGAATGGTGACGGTGAATCCGTTGATCACCCGGATCAGCGGATTCGTCTTCCCGTAAATACCGTCGGCCGCGCCTTGGACGCTCTCGATGATCTGGTCCATCGTCGCGCCCTCGCTGCCGCACGACTGGATCAGCGCGCCGAGTTTGTGCTTCGGCACGAAGACATGATCCATCTGGGCCTGCTGGCGTCCGTAGTCCTTGGACGCCTGCAGGTTCGTGTCCGCCGCGCTTCGGGACGACCCGCTGTTGCCGCTGCTCGAGTTGCCGGACGACGTCCCACCGTGGCTGACGGAGTACATCAGTCCGACGTACGCGCCCGCCGCCGCGCCCCACGAAGCCGCAGCGCCGATGCTGATCCCGCCGGCCGCCACGGCGCCGCCGCCCGCGATCGCCAGTTCAGCGGCGCCGCACGGTTCGGCGATCAGGCAGGCCGCGGTGCCGACGATGGCCGCGCCGGCGAGCGCGCCCGCGCCGATGTTCTTCCAGGTGTCGCTCGACCAGGAGAACGGGTTCCACCAGTCGCGGCCGGACAGGTCGACGGCATTCACCGGGTTGCCGCCCGCGTAGGCGTACGGCGTTCCTGTCACGTCGACGTCCGGGTCCACGGTCAGGAACTCGGCGGTGGCCGGGTCGTAGTACCGCGCGCGCAGGAACACCAGGCCGGACTCGGCGTCGGTGTACTGCCCGGTGTACCGCAACGGCGTCGAGACCGTGCCGGTCGCGCTCACCCCGCCGTACGGCGAATACGTGAACGCCGCGACCCGCGCGCCGGACGCGTCCAGAAGGGCTGTGGTCGAGCCGATCTGGTCGTGGACGAACCAGTACGCGCCCGCCGCCGACGTCTGCTCCACCGGCAGGCCGCCCGGCCCGTACAGGTAGTCGGTGGTGCCGTCGGTGAGCAGGTTGCTCAGCGCGGCGTCGTCGTAGACGAACGACGTGGTCACGCCGCCGACGGTCTTCGCGACCCGGGTGCCCGCCCCGTCGTACCGGTAGGTGGCGGACGTGCCCGGCTGGGCGAACGACGTCAGCCGGCTGTTCTGGTCGTAGCCGTAGGTGACGTTCCCGGACTGCGCGGTCCGCTCACCGAGTGGGTCGAAGGTGAACGTCCGGGCCCCGGACGGCGCGGTCGCGCACGCCGGCGCGGGACCGGCGGACGCCGCGGTCCAGCAGAGCTGCCCGGCCGGGTCGAACGCCTGCGTGGCCGGACCGACCTGGACCGGGTTGTCCGCCTTGTCGTAGGCGAACGCGGCCGCCGAGCCGCCCGCAGTCGCGGCCAGCTGCTCGCGGTCGGTGTAGGAGTACGTGGTCGCCGCGGCGCTGTTCTCCTGGCGGGAGCCGACCTGGCCCGCGTTGTCGCGGCCGAGGGTGAGCGAGCCCGCGCCGGGCCCGGAAACCGTGGCCGACGTCAACGTGTCGGTCGTGTCGTACCCGTTCGTCACGACGTCGCCGTTGGGGAACGTCGTCTTCGCCAGGACGCCGTCGGCGCTGTATTCGAACGCGGTCTTGTTGCCGCTGGTGTCCGTCACCGAAGCGAGGCGGTTGTCGGCGTCGAACCCACGCGCCACCGGCGTCGTCCTGCCGGGGTAGGTGATGGCGGTCAGGTTCCCGCCGTCGTCGAAGCCGTAGGAGACGGGGACGCCGGCCCCCGTGGTCTTCTTGACCAGCTCGCCGAAGACGTCGTAGGCGTAGCTGGTCGTGCCGGTCGCGTCGGTCATGCCGGTCTTGCGGCCGGCCTGGTCGTACCGGAAAGAGACGGCCGTGGTCGCGGGATCGGCGTACGCCACGGACACGAGCTCGCCCGCCGCGTCGTAGGTCATGGTCGTGGTGCGGCCGCCGGCGTCGGTCGAGCCCGTGACGCGGCCCGCCGGATCGGACGTCGTGCGCACGACGTGGCCGTCCGGGTCCGTCCGGGACGTCTTGCGCCCCTGGCCGTCGTAGCCGTAGCTCGTCTTGGCGCCGAGCCCGTCGGTCGCGTCGGCGACCGTGCCGTCCGGGTTGTAGCCGGTCTTGGTGACGGTGCCGTCGGCCGCCGTCGCCTGGACCGCCTGGCCAACGGCGTCGTAGGTGACGATGCCGGTCTTGCCGTTCCCGTCGGTGGTGCTCACGACGTGCCCGTCGAGGTCGTAGGCGTCGGAAACCGAGTGCCCCAGCGCGTCGGTCGTCTTCGTGACCTGACCCCACGCGTCCCGGGTGTAGGTCGTGACGTGGCCGGACGGTGTCGTGGACGTCAGCAGCCACCCGCGCGCGGTGTCGAAAGAATTCTCGGACCGGGCGCCGGTCGCGTCGGTGACGGAGGTCTTGTCCCCGAAGGCGTCGTACGCCGTGGTCGTGGTCTTGCCCAGCGCGTCGACGACCCGGGTCGGGTCCGCCGGGTGGGCGCTGTCGTCGTAGTAGTAGTTCGTCGTCCGGACCGGCTCCGGGCCGAAGTTCCCGGTGGTGGACTCGACGACGTTGTTCGCCCGGGTGACAGTCGTGGACGTGTGGTCGAGGACGCCCGCGGCCCCGGCGGGGATGTGCCCCGCCTGGTCGAACTGCTCGACCTGGGCGACGCCGTCCGGCCCGATCGTCTCGACGACGTTCCCGTGGTCGTCGTACTGGTAGTTCGTCGTGTTGCCCAGCGCGTCGGACTGCGAGGTCCGGTTCCCGTGGTCGTCGTAGGTGTAGGTGGTGAGGTGGCCGTCGGGGTCGGTCGCGGTCGAGACGCCGAGGGTCACCGGGTCGTAGGTGTAGGACCAGGTGCCGGCGTCCGCGGTGCCGAAGCCCTTGACCTCCTTGGTCAGCAACCCGTTCGCGTAGGTGAACTGGGTCTGGTGACCGGCCGGGTCGGTGACCAGCGTCGTGCCGTCGCCGCCGTAGGCGAAGGTCGTGGCGTGGCCGTTGGCGTCGGTCTGCTTCGTGACCCGCTCGGCGTCGTCGTAGACCATCGAGGTGGCCGCCGAGGCCGGCCCGCCGTAGTTCGCGGGGCTGCGCATGGAGGTCATCAGGTGGTGCGCGTCGTACCCGTACTGGCTGTGCGCTCCGCCCGCGTCGACGACGTCGGTGAGGTTGTCGCCGGTGTCGTAGGAGTAGGTGACGACCCGGCCCACCGAGTCCGCCAGCTTGGTGATGTGCGCGCCGGTCCAAGTGAACGTGTAGACGCGCTGCGCCGGGTCGGTGACGGTCGCGAGGTGCCCGGCGGCGTCGTAGGTCAGGTTCGTTGAGTAGGGCGGCGACGCCTTGCTCCCGGCGAGGTCCTGTTCGGACAGCAGGTGTCCGGTCCCGACGTCGTAGGTGAAGGTGGCCTGTCCCTGGCGGGTGTAGATGTAGGTGCTGCCGGACTTGACGAGCGTGGCGTCGAAGCGGGGCGCGCTCGGTGTGTAGCTGCCGCCGGAGTTCACGAACGTGACCGAGGAAGCGTCTTCCTGTCTGACGGTCACGTTCCCGGTCAGCGGATCGGTGGTGGCGGTCTGGTTGTAGGTGAACGTCCAGCCCCAGCCGAGCGGGCCGTCGGCGGCGAGGGTCTTGTTCGGTCCCTGCGGGTCGGCGATCGCCTCGGCATAGGAGCGCGTCATGGTGAGCTGCGCGCCGCGGCCCGGGGTGGTCAGGTCGGTGAAGTCCTGTCCGAAGTAGCCGGTCGTGGTGTCGACCGGGTCGCCGGCGGTCCGGCGGGCGCACCCGCACTGGATGTAGGCGGGGTTGGAGCCCTTGGGTGCGTCGATCACACCGGGCGGGCCGCCGATCGGCTGACCGGGGGTCCCGCCCATGGGGACGAACGCGACGGCGTCGAAGGCGACGTCGAAGTCCGAATAGCCGAAGCCGCCGTTGTCCTGGGAGCTGCCATTGTTGTTCAGAGTGACGTTGCCGTCGTTTTCCATGGCGAACGTGCCGATGGTGACCCACTGCTCGGAGTTCCACGCCTGGTTGACGCGGATCTTCCACGGCGAGACCCCGCCGCCCGGGTTGATGTTGTAGACGACGTTGGTCGCCTCGGCGCCGAGGCCGGGCAGGTGCAGCTTCACCTTGTAGTACTGCAACGACGGCAGGTTCGGCGTCCAGACGCCGGTGTTGATCAGAGCCGGGTTCGAGCCGTCTTCGGTGTGGGTGAACAGCACCCGGCCGCCGAGGCCAGTGCCGAGCTGGTGGGTGTCGATCGCACCGATCGGGTCGCCGGCGGAGTTCGTGCCGTAGGTGTAGGTGAACGTGCCGTTGCTCGACCAGTTCGCGCCGCCGCAGCCCTGCAGGTTCAGCCGGTTCGGCTCGTCGTCGACGATGATCGACCCACTCGGCACCTTCGACGTGTCCTGACTGCACGTCGGCGGATTCTGCGTCGGGTTCGCCGGCTCACTCCCGCCGGACACGGCGTAGGGGCTCGTCGCACACGTTGTGGCGCAGCTCGGGATCCACGTCACCGGGTTGTGCCACCAGCACTGGAAGTCGTCGAGCATGCAGTGGCTCGCGCCCGGGTTGGACGTGTTGGTGTTGTTCGGGTCGCACTGATTCGCGGACAGGGAGCACATCGCGGTGAACGGCGCGGGCTGCACCCAGTGCTGCCCGCCGTTGTACGTCGGCTTGGCGTAGGCCGGGCTGCCGTATCGGATCAGCGGGCTTGCGGTCCAGCCCAGCACGCGCTCCTGGTACGGCCAGCTCGCCGGGTGCGCCGCGTCGGCGTAGGTGTCCTGCAGGTACGGGTCGCGGTTGGGCGGGTAGTCCAGGTTCGCCGGGTTGTTCGTCCAGCCCAGGCCCCACGTGCCGTGCGGGCCGGTGCAGGACGGGCCGGGCGTGCAGCCGGTGGTATTGCCGTTGGCCGCGTTCGGCTGGATACCCGAGTTGTACGCCCACGCCGCGAAGTACCAGTTCTCCAGGTACCGCGGGTCGGCGTTGTTCGCGGTGATCCCCGCGCTGTAGAGCTGGTTCCAGGTAGTCTCGAGGATCTGCAGGCCGGCGGCGATGTTCTCCTGGTAGTCGACCGCGACCTTCCACTGCCCGTGCTCGGAGAGCGAGTGGTCGCCGATGTGCATGCCGTCGGTGACCTGGCTGATCCCGTAGCCGCAGTCGGAAGCGGCGTAGTTGATCGAGACGATGTCGCCACCGGCGCCGTAGTAGCTGGCGATCAGCGGGTCGCCCGCGGTGCCCGCCGGGGCGTGCCAGGAGGCCTGGGACCAGTTGGATTCCTGGGCCATGATGCCCTCGAAGATCGACCGCGGCACGGTGTTCGTGCCCCCGGCCGGGTGCGACAGCGGGATCAGCGGGAAGTCGCTGTTCGGTGCATAGGCGACCAGGCCCATGTTCCCGAAACCGGCCGGGCGGGTGTACGCGCTGCCGGCGAGCAGGCCCTGCTCGGCCATCTGGACGGCCCAGTTGACCTGCGCCGGGTTGGGCTGCATGACCTGCCGGTTGGCGTTCAGCGGCGGGACCGCGCACTTCGGCGTCTGCGCCTGGGTGGTGTCCGGTGCGGCCTTGACGGTCGCCGCGGCCGCGTCGCCCTGCGGGCTCAGCCGGTTCTGGCGTGGGGCCTGGGCGGGCTTCGGCGCGGCTGAGTAGGTAGGCACAGCGGTGACGGCGGCCCGGGTTGCGGCCGGTACCGCGGGCGCGAGCACCTTCCCGGTGTTCGTCGCCAGCAGCGCGGGCGCGGACTTCCGGCCGTCGGCGTCCGGCCCGAGCAGCGCGTCACCGTCCAAAGAGGACGATTCGGCGCCGTGTGGGAGACCGCTGTCACGGACGCTGCGCACTCCTGCCGCGGCGAGCGCGCTTTCCGGTTCCGGAGTGGCGCCGGAAAGTACCGTGTGGCCGGCCCGGCCCTGGAAGAGCTGTACCCGGTTCAGCTCGCCGGCGCCGATGGTGGTGACCGCGCCGCCGTGTTCGTGTGCGGCGGTCGCAGTGCGCGTGCCGGGCTTGGTGTGCAGGAAAGTGACGCCGCCGTCGGCGGCCGGACGCACGTCGTAGACGTCACCGGGCAACGTGGCCAGCACGGCCGGGTTTCCCTTGGCGGGGACGGAGATCAGCCGGTTTCCCGCGACCCCGACGATGCCGGACGTGGTCGGGACCGCGGAAGTGATCTGGCCCGGTGTCGTCGTGTCCGCGTCGATCCTGCCGGTCGCCAGGTTTGCGGTGAGCAGCCGGGTCTGCCCGTCGAGGGCGACGGTGAACACCGCGGTGTCCCCCGTGCCACAGCCGGGCGAGTAGTACTTGAGACCGACGCCACCGGCCAGTGCGTGCACAGCACCGGTGCCGAGGTCGACTGAGTAGGCGAACGCACCGTGGTCACGCGCGGCCTGGGTGTTCACCGCCGACGCGGGCAGGATCGCGACCGCGGCGTACTTCCCGTCACCGGACACGCACTGGTAGCCGGTCCACGCACCGTCGTCGAACCCGGCTGGGTGGAGGAGCGCGACCTCCTGCCACGCGAACCCGCCGGCCTCCCGGCCCAGTTCGACGTGGTAACCCTGCGCGTCACCGTAGCCGTCCACCGCGAAATCGGCGGATTTCGCCGCGCCCGGACCGAAATCCGCCGATTTCGGCGCCGCTGCACCCCGCGACGGGACAGCCGGTTTCGGCACGGCGCCGGCAACCGAGGTGGTCCCAGCGGCCAACGACACGACAGCGACGATCAGAACGAAGATTCTTCGAATTCGCCGGGCATTACGAGACGGAAAAGACACGCGCCGGACCTCCCCCAAGGCGGCCCCACTCAGACCGCGCTCCGCGCAACCACCCGGAACCCCGAGGCCGCAAGCGAAATTTAGCGCGGCAGCGGGAAAGGTCCATCAACCATTGGAGTGATCTTGGTTCGAGAAAAGAAAAAGGAGCACACCGAAAGCATTACTTGTTCTTTGCCTTCAGCGGCACCGGGTCAGCGGCCGAGCCAGGGTGCCAGCAAAGCCTCGAGATCAGCGTCTGACAGCGGCCGCGGCCCGCCGTGGAACTCATGCCACCGCGAGGCATCCCGCACTGCCTTGTACTCCACCTCGAACGCCCGCATCAGCACGTACATGAACGTCACCGAGCTGAACCGCTCACCCAGCAACGTCCGCGCCTCACGCGCCACCTCGGTCGCGCCACGGCCGACCACATCCGCGAGCCAAAGCTCCTCCGCAGCCGGATCCAACAGGCTGGGGGCATACGTCACGACAAACTCGGAGACCGCACTCACCAGGTGCCGGTGTCCGCAGCCGCACACACGCAGACACCTCGTCGCCGGGCCGCTATGCCCTCAGCGTACCGTCCGACCTGACGCTCTCCTGAGCACGGCCGCGGACGCATGACTTGGGAGCTGGACCGATGATCCGCGAACCACGCGAGGTGTGGCAGGCCGAGCTGGAGGCAACGGCTGGCTACGAACGACGCCACGAGCTCGACGAACGTTGGTTTCACTCGAAAGACCCAGCGGACTTCGAGGCTTTCAAGCACTGGATGAAGTCGGTGACGTGGCCAGCCGAACTTGTGCTATGGCAGAAGGTGAACGACTGGTACGCGACTCAGCTACAGACCATGAGCCCACGACGACGCGAGTCCCTTCCCCAAGTGGCCGTGCGTTGCCGCGAGAAGGGCTGCCTACTCGGCCGGGTGTACTGTTTCGCACTTCAAGGTGGCGGCAGCCGGATATATTTCGTCGGCAGGACATCAAGCGGCAAACCTAAACATGGCGTATGTAACTGGCCGTTCGCCGACAGTTTTGACGGACTCACCCGATGGTGGCAGGTCGGATGCAAAAACACGGCCATACCAGACTCGACTCGGCCGATCTAGTGGAGCTTGTGGTTCCTCCGACTCTGCCGTTGTCGGGATTTCTCGACAAGCTTCCAGAACAGGTTCGGGCGGGGCTCACGGAGAACTTAGATCCAGAGAGCGAGACCATCCCCGACGAGCACCGCCTCGCGTGGCGCGCGAAAATCTACCTTCCGCCGCATGACCGATGGATCCCTCGTGCTGGCACACAGTGCTAAAGTCGAACGCAAGCACCCGCGCCGCATCGGTGTGAGTTGGGCACGTCCCACGCACGCGGTCGCCTGGAGATGGGTACCAGGAATGACCCGAAAGGGTGAATTCCTCATGCCCAAGTCCACACGAAGGTGCCCATCGTGCGCCGCAAGCACCACTCACGCGACATTCGACCGAAAGCACCTGCGTCGCCTCGCCAAGATGGAAGCCACGGCTGACTTCCTCGCTGCTGAGCGCGCTGACCACGAGACCCGCCTACGCTGCCTTGAGCGGTTCCGTTGGCTGGCGTCAGGGATAGCTGGACTAATCACCGCCGCAGGCTACGACGGGATTGCCCACCTCATCGGCAGGTAGCACGTCATCGCACCACGTATCCAGACGGCCATAGCCGCGAAAGCTTCCGGGCCGCCGTTACGAACCGGCTTCTCCGTGCGACTGGGGGAAGTAAAGGACTTCGAGCGGAGGCCGAGTGGAACTCACGATCAGCGCCGAGGGCGACGAACAGGTACTCGAGCAGTTCTACCACTGGCTCAGACAGGACGTCGATGTCGTGCGGACGGCGAAGATCAACACGACCGCGACATCGGACACCGGGCACATGGGCGCGGTCGAGGTCGTGTGCATGTCGATCGGCACGCTGACCGGGCTCGCCAACCTCGGCGTCGCGTGGGCAAGCTTCCTCCGCTCGAGGAAGGCCGCGCCTCCAGTGCAGTTCATCTTCAACTCGCCGCTCACCGACGAGGAGATCGCCATGGTGAAGCGCCTGAACCTGCCCGTGGCGCCGGGTGATGATGACTGACGCGGCCGGACCGCGAGCCGGGCTGCCGGATCCCCGCGCTTCACGGGCCGTCCTCGTCGGCGTGTCCGATTACACGAGCCTCGAAGCACTTCCCGCGGTCGGGAACAACATCGAGACGCTGCATCGGGTGTTCACCGACCTCGACCTGTGGGGACTGCCCGACGAACACTGCGTCACGATGCTCAACCCCGGCTCCGTCGACGACGTGCTGGAAGCCGTGCACACCGCCGCGTCCGAAGCGTCCGAAGCCCTGGTTTTCTACTTCGCCGGGCACGGCTTGCTCGATGACCGCTCCGACCTCTACCTCGCCCTGCCGGACGCGGCGGCCGACCGGCTGCACCGCTCGGTCCGCTACGACGACATCCGGCGCGAGATCGTAGGCACCGCGCGGGCTTGTTACAGCAAAGTGGCGATCCTCGACTGCTGCTACAGCGGTCGAGCGCTGCAAGGCGGCATGGGCGGTTCGGCCGAGCTGGCCGACCACGCCCGAGTGGACGGGACCTACCTCATGACCGCGTCGGCCGAGACGAGCGTGGCGCTAGCGCCACCCGACGAGCCCTACACCGCGTTCACCGGGGCGCTGGTGGACAAGCTGGTCCACGGCCTGCCGGAAGGCCCAGACCTGCTCGACATGGAGACGCTGTTCTACCACGTGCGCGTGGACCTGCAGGCCAGGCACTTCCCGGTGCCCCAGCAGCGCACCCGCAATGATGGCAAGGCGATCGCGCTGGTCCGCAACCGGCACCGCTTCGGTGTTCGCCCGGCGCGGGAGCCGGTGAGCGATCCCGCCCGCGAACTGCCCCACCCGCCGCCAGGCATGGAAGCATTGCTCCGGCGCCGGCCCGCGGACATGTACCTCGAGGTGCAGGCTATGCGCGCGCACGGACAGGATCAGCTCGGGGAACAGCTCTTGGCCGCGTCGGCCGCGCTGCGGGCGGACCAGGAAGTCGCAGCCATCGCCGCGCTGCTCCGGCGACAAGGGAACGCCGAGGATGTCCGCGTCGTTCTCGCAGGCGCGGCCCTGCGGGCACCGACGGAAGTGCTGCGAGTCGTCGATGCGCTGCACGATATGGACATTCCCGACGTGGCAATCCAGCTCGTTCGGACCGTCGGGGTTTGCCGCGCGGCGGATGCCGCGGACCTGGCTCGCCTGCTCCAGGCCGACGGGCGGGACGACGAACTTGTCGAACTTCTGAACGCCGCGTTCGGCGCCGCGCAGGCGGGCAGCGGGCTGATCGACCTGATCAATGCCCTGTGGCTCGCCGGACTGCGCGAAGAAGTGGACCGGTTGATTCTCCGCGCCGCGAGTGACCTGCCCGGCGCCGATATCATTGCCCTGGCCGACGAACTGCGCGAGGTCGGCCGTGAGGAAGTCGCTTTCGGGCTCTACGCGGCGGCGGCCGACATCGTAGCCACCCGGCCTCCCTCTGCCGTGGCCCAGTTGTGCAAGGCGATGTTCCAAGCGGGTCATGAGGCGGAAAGCGCTGAGGTCGCGCAGGGCCTGGTCCGGCGCGCGCACGATGCCGGTTCGTTGCTGGACGTCGCGAACGTCTTCTGGGAGACGGACCAGGAAGCTCACGCCGACCTCGTGGTGGCCCGGGCTGCCGAGGTGTTTTCGATCCCCGAAGTGATCGCGTTTGCCGCCGGGGCGCGGCTGCGCGACCACGAGCAGGCGGCCTACCGGATCTGTTCGCTGGCCGCCGCGGCCCGGCCCGCCGGTTCGGTCCTGGAGATCGTCGCCTCGTTGCGCGAAGAAGGACGTCCGGTCGACGCGAGGAAGGTGCTCGAGGAAAGCGCGGGCCGTGCGACGGTGATGGGTCTGCTCGAGTTACTCGTCGGAAGCGACGAGGCGGACCGCGGGCGCATTCTCGACGTGACGGTTGATCGGGGAGCGGAATTCTGCGCCGCACTTCTGGCTGCGCTCGGGTCGGCGCACCCGGACCTGGCGCGCCGGTTCGCCGACCTCATCACGAAAACCATCGCGATGCACCCCGAGCTGATCGTGATCATCGTCGACGCGCTCGACCTGGCCACAAAGGAGCGCATGTTCGCAAGCCTCGCCGAGGGCGTCGACCCCCGCGGTCTGACAGGCTTGCTCCGCGACCTGCCACCGGACGAAGCGAAGACGCTCATGTTCCTGGCGGTCCGGGCAGGAAGGCCAGCACTCGGCGAGGTCTTCACGGCGCTCACTTCGGACGATGATGCACTGCCAACTCCCTTGGCGGGGCAGCCGGTGAACCGGCTGGGCGCGCTGGTTCGCGGACTGCGCCCCGAATTCCCGGCGCATGCCGATGCGGTGGTCGCCGACGTGGCGGCCGCCAGCCGAGGTGAGGTCGCGATCGCGCACGACATCGCGTACCTCTTCGGCGTGGGCCAAGCGGACGTCGGCCGGTCGGTGCTTCACACGGCGCTGACCGGCCGCTCGAACGACGAACTCAAGCTGATCGTCGCCGAGCTCCGGGCCCGGAACCAGCCCGATTCGCTCGCCGAGACCGCGGATTGGGTCAGGACGACCTACGCGTGGATGGGCGCCGACGGCATCCTTCGCCAGCTCGGACTGCGCAAGTTCACCGGCCGCAAGATCCGGCTGCCGCACCAGACCGAATGACTGAACGGCCCGGCCAACCTCAAGATCGGCCGGGCACGTTCACCATTAGCTACCGGCCCAAACAAAGTCGAAGGGGGCAGCTTCATTGCCTCCGTCTACGCAGCGACGAGGTCGGCCACGGCCCTTTCAATGGCGTCCTCGCTCGCGTAGACCCCTGGCCACGGCGCGCAGCCTTCCAGCTGTTCAGGGTTCGAGCCGACGTAGTCGCTGCCGTCCGACGAGCCGGCTGGTCGGACGATCAGCGGTCGAGCCACGGAGCGAGCAGCGTCTCCAGATCGGCGTCCGACAGCGCCCGCGGTCCACCGTGGAACTCGTGCCAGCGCGCCGCGTCGCACGCTGCCGTGTACTCCACCTCGAACGCCCGCATCAGCACGTACATGAACGTCACCGAGCTGAACCGCTCGCCCAGCAACGTCCGGGCCTCGCGCGCGACATCGGTCGCGCCGACGAAATCCTTCAGCTTCAACGATTCCGCAGCCGGGTCCAGCAGGCTGGGGGCATACATCACAACGATTTCTCCATACTAGAAACGAAAACTCAGCCTTCAGCGGCCAGCTGCCCACACGCCGCGGCGACCTCCTGGCCCCGCGTGTCGCGCACCGTGCACGCTACTCCGCCCGCGTTGACCAGCCGCACGAACTCCCGCTCCACCGGCTTCGGCGACGCATCCCACTTGCTACCCGGCGTCGGGTTCAGCGGGATCACGTTGACGTGCACGAGCTGACCCAGGTGCTTGCGCAACCGCTTCGCGAGCAGCTCGGCTCGCCACGGCTGGTCGTTGATGTCCCGGATCAACGCATACTCGATCGAGACCCGCCGCCCCGACGTGTCCGCGTAGTACCGCGCCGCCGACAAAACTTCGTCCACCGACCAGCGCTCGTTCACCGGCACCAGCGTGTCCCGCAGCTCGTCATCCGGCGTGTGCAGCGACACCGCCAGCCGAACCTGCATCTTCTCGTCAGCCAGCTTCCGGATCGCCGGCGCCAGACCCACCGTCGACACCGTCACCGAACGCTGACCGATCCCCAAACCACCCGGAGCCGGGTCGGTGATCCGCCGAACCGCAGCCACCACGCGCTTGTAGTTGGCCAGGGGCTCGCCCATCCCCATGAAGACGATGTTCGACAGCCGCCCGGGACCGCCGGGCATCGTGCCGTCGCGCATGACCGCCGCCGCCGAACGGACCTGGTCCACGATCTCCGCCGTCGACAGGTTCCGGTCCAGACCACCCTGGCCGGTCGCGCAGAACGGGCACGCCATGCCGCAGCCCGCCTGGCTCGAGATGCACAGCGTCGCGCGGTCCGGGTAGCGCATCAGGACGCTCTCCAGGAGCGTGCCGTCGTGCGCGCGCCACAGCGTCTTGCGCGTCGCGCCCCTGTCAGCCTCCAACGCGCGGACCTCGGTCAGCAGCGTCGGCATCAACGACTCGACGAGCCGGGAGCGCGAAGCCGCCGGGATGTCCGTCATCTCGGCCGGGTCGACCGTCAGGCGGGAAAAGTAGTGGTTCGAGAGCTGCTTCGCCCGGAACGGCTTCTCCCCCAGTTCCGCCACCGCGGCAGCGCGCTCGGCCACGGAAAGGTCGGCGAGGTGGCGCGGCGGCAGGCCGCGCTTGGGGGCGTCGAAGACGAGCGGGAGGGCAGTCATAACCTGACCAGTGTCCCACGCGCCCACCAGCACCGCCCGAACCGCCCTGGCGGAATGTACGCCAGGTCACCGGCGAAACCGGGAAGGCCGTCCGGGAGTCCAACAGCGGACGAAAGAGGTGAGCCCGTGTCCTTCCGGCACAGCGTCCTGGCCATCGCGGTGGTCCTGAGCGCCGCCGCCTGCAGCACGTCGACCGCCGGGCAGGCGCAGCCCGTGCCGACGGTGACGAAGGCCGCCGGGCCGCAGGTCGTCGTCGGGACGATGCACGTCACGCTGCCTCCGGGCGCGAAGTACACCCAGGCGAGCGAAGACGGCCTGCTCGACGGCTGCCTCGCCGAAGGCACCGTCGTCTGCGAAGCGCGGCTCCTCGACCTGCACGAAGCGACCGCGGACCCCAACGCGCCCATCAACCTCCCGAGCGCGAAGCGGCCCTTCGGCTGGTACACGGGCACCGACGTGCCGACGTGCATCACGCCCGCCTCGCCGCCCGGGCAGGCCGCGGAGGCGACCGGAAGCAACCTCGTCGAGTCCGGCTTCAAGCCGATCGGCCCGAAGACGGCCGAGTACGGCCGCTGGGAAGTCACCTGCAAGGACGAGACGCAGAACAACCAGGTCCGGATGTGGTGGCTGCCGACGAGCAAGATCCTCGTCGTCCAGTACGGGGCGTTCGAAGGCTGGAACGAGAAGATGGACGCCCTGCTCGCCGGCGCGACCTTCAGCTGACGGCGTCGAGCGCGGCCCGGATGATCGCGTCCGTGTCGATGCCGTGGTAGCGGTAGACGTCCTCCAGCGATCCCGACTGCCCGAACTGCGTGACGCCCAGCGCGACCGACGGCACCCGGTTGACCCCGGCCAGGAACGCCAGCGTGTGCGGGTGCCCGTCGAGCACCGTGACCAGCGGCTTCGCCCGCGAAGCCGGGAACACCTGGTCGAGGATCCACGACTCGCCGCCGCCCCGGCCCGACCGCGCCTGGACCGCCTCGAACAGCAGGCCCGGGCTGGTCACGCACACGACGTCCGCCTCGACGCCCACCTGCGCCAGCCGCTCGGCCGCCGCCAGGGTGTCCGGCACCAGCGCGCCCATCGCCGCGAGCGTGACCGAAGGCTCCGAAGCCCGCCGAAGCAGGTACGCGCCCGCGACGACCTGACGGCGACGGCGTTCGCGCGCGGCCGGGTCGGTGGGCACCGCGGCGAGCGTCTGGTCGACCGGGCGCGTCGAGAGCCGGAAGTACGACGACGTCCCGCCCGGCTTGCCGAGCCGGCCGAGCGCCGCCAGCAGCGTCCACTCGGTGTCGATCGCGAACGCCGGTTCGTAGCTGACGCAGCCGGGCTGCTCGATGCCGATCGACGGCGTGGTGATCGACTGGTGCGCGCCGCCCTCCGGGGCGAGCGTGACGCCGGACGGCGTGCCGATCAGGATCGACTGCCCGCCCGCGTAGATGCCGAACGACCACGGCTCGAGCGCGCGCTCGACGAACGGGTCGTACATGACGCCGATGGGCAGCAGCGGCTCGCCCCACCGGCTCCAGGTCGCCCCCAGCTCGCCCAGCAGGCCGACCAGGTTCGTCTCGGCGATGCCCAGCTCGACGTGCTGCCCAGTGGGCTTTTCGCGCCAGTGCATGATCGTCTCGGGGTCGTCCTCGAACCAGTCACGGCGCTCGGTGGCCGACCAGACGCCGACCTTGTTGACCCAGCCGCCGAGGTTGGTCGTCGAGCTGACGTCCGGGCTGACCGTCACGACGCGCTTCGCCGCTTCGGGCGCTTCGCGCGTCAGGTCCAGCAACACGCGGCCCAGCGCCGCCTGCGTCGTAGCGGTCCCAGACGGCGTACGCCCGATGTCGACGGGCAGTTCCAGCGAAGGCGCCGAAGGAACGTCCGGACGGCGAAGACGCGAAGCGACTTCAGCGCACAACGCGGCTTCGGGCGATCCATCAGCGAAGCCCTCCCACGGCGAAGCGAGGTCCGCACCCAGCGAAGCAGCCAGTTCTTCCATCTGCGAAACGGTCAGCAGCGACGAGTGGTTCTGCGGGTGCCCCTGGGTGGGCAGACCGCGTCCCTTGACGGTGTAGCAGAAGATCACCGTCGGCCGGTCGTCCGCGATGGACGCGAAGACCTCGTCGAGCGAGCCGAGGTCGTGGCCGCCGAGGTTCCGGATCGCGGCCAGCAGCGTCTCGTCGTCCAGCGACGCGACCAGCTCGGACAGAGCGGCGTCCCCCGCGGGCAGCCGGTCGCGCACCTGCGCGGCGTCGCAGCGCAGCAGCCGCTGGTACTCCGGGTTCGGCATCCCGTCGATCCGGGCGCGCAGCTCGGCGCCGACGGGCCGGGTGAACAGCTCCTCCAGCAGCCGCCCGTACTTCAGCGTCAGCACCTGCCAGCCGGCGGCGTCGAACATGCCCTGCAGCCGCCCGGCGGCGATGTTCGGGACGACGCGGTCGAGCGACTGGCGGTTGAGGTCGACGATCCAGACGATCTCGCCCAGTTCGGCGACGGCCGGGTCGAGGATGGCCTCCCAGATCGCGCCCTCGTCCAGCTCGGCGTCGCCGACCAGCGAGTACTGGCGTCCGGTGCCCGCGTCGGACCCCCGGGTCGTCAGGTAGCGGCGCGCCAGCGCGCCCCAGATCGGGGCGGTCGCGCCGATGCCGACCGAGCCGGTCGAGTAGTCGACGGGGTCGGGGTCCTTGGCGCGGCTCGGGTAGCTCTGCAGGCCGCCGAACTCGCGCAGTGTCGGCAGGTGGGCCTCGTCCAGCTCGCCGAGCAGGTAGTTGATCGCGTGGAGCACCGGCGACGCGTGCGGCTTCACCGAGACGCGGTCCTCGGGACGCAGGTGCCGGAACCACAGCGACGTCATGATCGACACGAGCGACGCGCACGACGCCTGGTGCCCGCCGACCTTCAGCCCCGACGGGTTGGGCCGGACCCGGTTGGCCTGGTGCACGATCGCCGTGGCGAGCCACAGGACCCGCTGCTCGATCGCGGTGAGCGCCGGGGCGGTCACGGGGGCATGGGTCATCGTCGACTCACCTTTCGTGCAGGAAGCGCACACCAGGACAGCACTGGTGCGCGCTTCGCACAACCGATACCACCGTGAGTGCGCAGAATGCCCACCGAAAGCGAACGGCTCAGGTCTCCGGGTGCGCAGAATGCACGCGCGCCAGCAGGGGCGTCAGGCGGTACGGGACGAGCTCGCGCATGACGAGCGAGATGTTCGTGCGCTCGACGCCCGGCGAGGCGAGGATGCGCCCGGCGATGCGGTAGAGGCCGTCGGCGTCGACGGCCACCACCTGCACCATCAGGTCGCTCGCCCCGGTCAGCCCGCACACCTCGGTAACCTCGGGGATCGTAGACAGGGCGTCGGCGATCTCGGCCAGGCGCCGCTGGTCGACCATCGCGTTGACGAAGGCCCGCAGCGGGTAGCCCAGGCGGGCCGGGTCGATGCGGCGTTCGAACGACCGGAGGACGCCGCGCTGCTCGAGCCGTGCGAGCCGGGCCTGCACGGTGTTGCGGGACAGGCCGAGCCGCTCGGCCAGCGCGACCGCCGTGGCCCGGGGGTCCTCCCCCAGCGCTTCCAGCAGGCGCGCGTCGATCTCGTCGATGGTTTCGGGCACGCCGCCGATCATCCCAGTTCGGAGCCGGGTTGCCATCCGACTGTTTCCGATATATCGTGAACGTGTCGCAACCGTTCGAGAAAGGAACAACCGACATGCGTAGGCAACGACACCCCTTCACACAAGAACACCCCTTCGCCCAGGAACGTGGGCGTGCACCCTTCGGTGGCTTCGGCGACTTCGGCCCGGGCTTCGGGCCGGGTTTCGGTCCGCGCGGCGGACGCGGCCGGGGACACGGACCGGGCCGGCGGGGTCACGGCGGACGGCGCAGCCGCCGCGGTGACGTCCGCGCCGCGATCCTGGCGCTGCTCGCCGAGCAGCCCCGGCACGGCTACGAGATCATCCGCGAAATCGGCGAGCGCTCCGGCGGCTTCTGGCGGCCCAGCCCCGGCTCGGTCTACCCGACGCTGCAGCTGCTGGCCGACGAAGGCCTGGTCATCAGCAAGGACGAGCACGGCAAGAAGCTCTTCGAGCTGACCGACGCCGGCCGCACCGCCGCGGAAGAGCAGGACAGCACCCCGCCGTGGGAGCAGATCGCGCAGGACGTCGACCCGAGCGAGGTCGGGCTCGCGAAGGCGGGCAAGAACCTGGCCGCCGCCGTCGTGCAGATCATGCGCGCGGGCTCCGAGAGCCAGCAGGCCCGCGCGGCCGAGGTGCTCAACGACGCCCGGCGCTCGCTCTACGGCATCCTCGGCGAAGACGAGGACGAGTCCTCGGCGCCCGGAGAGGCAGCCGAGTGACCTGGCAGGACGAGGCCGGTGGGCTTCACCCGCGTGTGGACGCGGTAGCCCACCGGCAGCGTCAGGTCCTGCGCGCGATTCCCGTTACGCTGCAAGGACTCCGCCATCGCCTGTTCGGCGACGCGCTTGCTGAACTCGATCTTCAGCACGGCTTCCAGGTCGGCGGCGGCCGGGAAACGCCATTCCGTGGCGACCCGGCGTAGGCCGAACCCGGCGCGGGCGAAGAACCGCTCCACTGCCACCGGGTCGTAGTGCGGCAGGTCGGCGCGCATCCAGCCGCCGTAGGGCTCGCTGGTCACGTCGAGGTCGACGATCACGATCGTCCCGCCCGGCCGCAGCACCCGCTCGGCCTCCGCGAGTCCCGGCTCGCAGCCCGGCCCGAAGAAGTACGCCGTGCGCGCGTGGACGACGTCGACGCTCGCGCTGCGGACCGGCAGCCGCTGGGCTCGGCCCATCCGGACGTCCACGTTCGACAGTCCCTCGACGCGCTTCAGCGCGCTTCGCACCAACGGCTCGTGCGGCTCGATCCCGAGCACTGAGCGGGCTTCGCGGGCGAAGCGCGGCAAGTGGAAGCCGTCCCCGCACCCGACGTCCAGCACGTCCCGGCCGGCCCAGCCGACTTCTTCGCGCAGCACGCGCCAGATCTCGCCGCCGCTGTCCTGCGCCCGGTTCTCCAGCTCGTAGTCGGCCGGGTGGTACCAGATGTTCGGACTCGGCACGACCTCCGCGCGCCGGGACGACCACCGCACCGCTGCTCCTTTCGGGCTCTCCTGCGCCGGCAGTGATTTTCCGGCGGCCGAATCTTGGCGGAAACCACACAGTTCACGCTTAGAATTCGGTGGGTCTCGGGAGGAGCACTTCATGTCGATCGGCCCGTCCAGTCCCCCTTCCCCGGTTCCGGCCGGGCTTCCGTGCTGGATCGAGCTGGCCTGCCGTGAGCAGGCCGTGGCGGAGAGATTCTACGGTGCCCTCTTCGGCTGGGAGTACACCACTCAACGGGATCCGGCGACGTCCGACGGCCGGTACGCCATCGCGTCGCTGACCAACCTCCCCGTCGGCGGCCTGTACCGCGCCGCGCAGGGCGCGCCGCTGGGGTGGATGCCGCACCTGTCCGTGCCGCACACCGCGAGCGCGGCCGAGTGGGTGGAGCACCTCGGCGGGCGGCTGACGCTCGGGCCAATGCCGATCCCGCGGCGCGGCACGATCCTGCACGCCTACGACGCGTGCGGCGCGCCGGTGGTGTTCTGGGAGGTGCCGCCGGACTGGGAGTTCGTCACCGGGATCCCCAACACCTTCAGCGGCGCGGACCTCAACACGCACGACGGCGTCGCGGCGGATCACTTCTACACCAAGCTCTTCACCTACGGCAGCCACCAGATCGGCGACGGCGAGTCCCTGGACTACGTCGAATGGCTCATCGAGCACGAGCCCGTGCTGTACCGGTACGTCATGGGTTCGGAGTACAGCCTCGACACCCCGCCGCACTGGCTCGTCTACTTCGACATCGACCCGGCGCGCGGCGTCGACGCCGTGGCGGGCGAGGCGCTCATGCACGGCGGCACCGTCGTGATCCAGCCCTACGACACACCGTTCGGCCGGATGTCGATCCTCGCCGACCCCGAAGGCGCCGTCTTCGCGGTGATCGACCACTCGCGCGTCTCCGAGGACTGGGGCCGCGCCGAGGTCGACGACCCCTACGACGACTGACGCTCGGCGAACGCCAGGCCCACGACCAGCGCGTACCCGCCCGCCACCAGCCACATCCCGGTGGCGGGCAGCAGCGCGCCGACGAGCGCGACCCCGATGGCGCCGCCGGTCTGGCGGGACGCGTTGAGCACGCCGGCGGCCAGCCCGGCCTTGCCCGGCAACGAGTTCATCGCCAGCGACGTCATCGCGGGCATGGCCAGCGAGCAGCAGCCGAAGACGACCGAGACCACGACGAACGGCACGAGCGCGCGTTCCGCGGGCAGCAAGGCGAGGCCGATCGCTCCGGCGAGGCCGGCCAGCGCGCCCGCGACCATCGGGACCCGCGGGCCGAACCGCCCGGTCAGCCGTCCGCTGAAGAACGCGTTGAGCCCGACCGCCATCGTCAGCGGCACCAACGCGAGCCCGGCCGCCAGCGCGCCCAGCGACCAGGCGCGTTGCAGGAACAGCGCGAGGCAGAAGAGCGTGCCGTAGAGGCAGAAGTTGAACAGGCCGCCGATCCCGGTCGCCACCGCGAAGTTGCGGATCCGCATGGTCTTCAGCGGCAGCACGGGTCCGGGGACGCGCTTCTCGACCGCGACGAACACCGCACCGGCCACCACTCCCCCGGCGAGCAACGCGAGCGTCGCCGGCGCGAACCAGCCGGCGTGCCCGGCTTCGATGAACCCGGCGACGAACGCGGCCAGCGACGCCGTGCCGAAGAGCTGCCCGGCGAAGTCGAGGTGGGTCTCCTGCCGCGGCGGTTCCGTGACCGCGCGGCGCGTCAAGACGATGGCGACGATCCCGACCGGGACGTTGACCGCGAAGACGAGCCGCCAGTCGGCGAGGCCGACCGCGAGCCCACCCAGCATCGGCCCGGCGGCCAGCCCGACGCCGCTCATGCCGCCCCACACACCGAGGGCGCGCGCCCGCTCCCGCGCGTCCGGGAACTGGTGGACGATCAAGGCGAGCGACGACGGCAGCAGCGCGGCGGCACCCGCCCCTTGGACCGCGCGTGCCGCGATGAGCCAGGTGGCGTCCCCGGCGAGCGCGCAGCCGACGGACGCGACGACGAAGACGGCGACACCCGCTTCGAAGACGCGTCGCGAACCCCACCGGTCACCGGCGGCGCCCCAGGTGAGCAGGAACGCGGCGAGCGTGACGGTGTAGGCGTCGACGACCCACTGCAGCGCGGCGATCGACGGCTCGCCGAAGTCGGTGCCGATCGCGGGGAGGGCCAGGTTCACGATGGTCGCGTCGAGCGTGATCATCAGGAAGCCCAGGCAGACGGCGGACAGGGCGAGCTTCGCCGGAGCGCGGGTTTCGGTGGTCATGCCCCCGAGTCAAACCCGCGGAAGCTTCGGCCGTCCACGAACCGTTGCCTCCGGGCTGGGAGGCTCAGGCTCCCACCGCGGGTCAGCCGATCGGGACGAACGCCGAAAGCAGCAGCCAGGAGACGACCGCCGAGGGCAGCAGCGAGTCGAGGCGGTCCATGATCCCGCCGTGCCCGGGCAGCAGCGTGCCCATGTCCTTGACGCCGAGGTCGCGCTTGATCAGCGACTCGACGAGGTCGCCCAGGGTCGCGGTGAGCACGATCGCGACGCCGAAGATCACGCCCTGCCAGACGTGCCCGTCGAGCAGCAGGCTCAGGGTGAGGGCACCGGCGACGACGCCACCGACCAGCGAACCGCCGAAGCCTTCCCAGGTCTTCTTCGGGCTGATGGTCGGGGCCATCGGGTGCTTCCCGCCGAGCACGCCGGCGATGTAGCCGCCGGTGTCCGACGCGACGACGCCGATCAGGAAGGTGAGCACGCGCCCGACGCCGTCCGACGGCGGCACGAGCATGGCCGCGAAGGCGCCGAAGAGCGGCAGGTAGGCGGCGGCGAACGTCGACGCGCTGATGTCGCGCAGGTAGCCCTTCGCGCCGCCGGGCAGGCGCCAGAGCAGGCAGGCGAGCACGGTGAGGACGAAGGCGGTGAGCGCGCCTTCGCGGCCGAACGGCCAGGCGAGCCAGATCATCGCCTGCCCGCCGACGAGCACCGGGATCATCGCGACCTTGGTGTCGGCGACCCGGCGCAGCACCCCGGCGAACTCGAAGGTGCCGACCGCGATCGCGATCGCGATGATCCCGATGAACAGGAAGCGCACGGTGAGCAGGGAAACGATGATCGCGGCGCCGAGCAGCAGCGCGACGCCGATGGCCGCGGGCAGGTTCCGGCCGGCTTTGGAGGCCTTCTTGGCCTCCGGCGCCGGTTCCGCGGCCGCCGGCACCGAGGTCGCCTCGGCAGCCCCGGCGGCCGACAACCGGCCGGCTTCGCTGGTTCCGGGGCCCGCGGGCACGGCCTGCGAGGTCGCCGAACCGGCCGCATCGCCGTTCGGCGAGGGCGCCGCCGAACCCGCGTCGCCGATCCGCGAGGTCGCCGAGCCGACCGCCTCGCCGGTCTCGACGCCCGCCGGAGCCACCCCGGCGGTACCCGGGAACTCCGGCGTGGCCGGGATGCCGGCGTTCGCCGGCCCCGGCGTCCCGGGAGCGCCGGCCGGTTCTTCTCCGGTCGCGTCCACCCGGTCCTCGCGTTCCTCGCTCACCTGTGCCATCAGACCTCGAGCAGCTCGGCTTCCTTGTGCTTGACCAGCTCGTCGACCTTGTGGACGTAGGTGTCGGTCAGGTTCTGCAGTTCCTTCTCCGCGCGCGCGACGTCGTCCTCGCCTGCCTCGCCGTCCTTGGCGATGCGGTCCAGCTCGTCCTTGGCCTTGCGGCGGATGCTGCGGATCGACACCCGGGCGTCCTCGCCCTTGCCCTTGGCGACCTTCACCATCTCCTTGCGCCGCTCCTCGGTGAGCTGCGGGATGACGATGCGGATGACCTGGCCGTCGTTGCTCGGGTTGACGCCGAGGTCCGACTCCCGGATCGCCTTCTCGATGGCGCCGAGCTGCGTCTGGTCGTAGGGCTTGATGAGCGCCATCCGGGCTTCCGGCACGTTGACGCTGGCCAGCTGGTTCAGCGGGGTCGGCGAGCCGTAGTACTCGACGACGATCCGCGCGAACATCGTGGAGGAAGCCCGGCCGGTGCGTACCGACGTCAGCTCGTCCTTGGCGACGGACACCGCTTTTTCCATCTTCTCCTCGGCATCGAGGAGGGTCTCGTCGATCACGGTCACTCCCGTAGTTGTGATGGGTGGCGCTTGCTGATCCCAGCAGGTCTAGGCCGGCACCCCGTCGGCGGGGGTGCTGACCAACGTGCCGATTCTTTCACCACTCACCGCGCGGGCGATGTTCCCCTCGGTGAGCAGGTTGAACACGATGATCGGCATGTTGTTGTCCATGCAGAGGCTGAACGCCGTCGCGTCGGCGACCTTGAGGTCCCGCTCCAGCACCTCGCGGTGGGTGATCTCGCGGAACATCTCGGCGGTGGGGTCGGCCTTCGGGTCCGCGGTGTAGACGCCGTCGACGGCCTTGGCCATCAGCACGGCCTCGCACCCGAGCTCCAGCGCCCGCTGCGCCGCCGCGGTGTCGGTGGAGAAGTACGGCATGCCGACCCCGGCGCCGAAGATCACGACGCGCCCCTTCTCCAGGTGCCGCTCGGCGCGGCGCGGGATGTAGGGCTCGGCGACCTGGCCCATCGTGATGGCGGTCTGCACGCGGGTGGGGAGGCCTTCCTTCTCCAGGAAGTCCTGCAGCGCCAGGCAGTTCATCACGGTGCCCAGCATCGCCATGTAGTCGGCGCGGTCGCGGTCCATGCCGCGCTGCGAGAGCTCCGCGCCGCGGAAGTAGTTGCCGCCACCGATCACGACCGCGACCTGGACGCCGGTGCGGGCGACGTCGGCGATCTGCTGCGCGACCGAGTGGACGACATCCGGATCGACGCCGATCGAACCACCGCCGAACATTTCGCCGCCCAGCTTGAGCAGCACCCGCCGGTAGCCACCTTCGACCCGGTCACCCATCTATGTCGCCTCCTACGCCCCTCGACCGCTGCAACTTCTCTGGACCCGACAGTGCCCCGTCCCCGATGGACGGAGACGGGGCACTGTGGGTCTGAAACCTACGCCCTGGCCTGAACTCAGGCCTGGCCGACCTCGAACCGCGCGAACTTGGTCAGCGTCACGCCGGCCTCGTCGAGCAGGGCCTTGACGGTCTTCTTGTTGTCCTTGACCGACGGCTGCTCGAGCAGGACGTTGTCCTTGTAGTACGCGTTGACCTTGCCCTCGACGATCTTCGGCAGCGCCTGCTCCGGCTTGCCTTCCTCGCGAGCGGTCTGGTCGGCGATGCGGCGCTCGTTCTCGATGATCTCGGCCGGCACCTCGTCGCGGGTCAGGTACTTCGCGCGCAGCGCGGCGACCTGCATGGCGGCACCGCGGGCGGCGTCGGCGTCGTCACCGGTGAACTCGACGAGCACGCCGACGGCCGGCGGCAGGTCCGAGCCGCGGCGGTGCAGGTAGGTCGCGGTCTGGCCCTCGAAGGCCACGACGCGGCGCAGCTCGAGCTTCTCGCCGATGCGGGCGGACAGCTCCTGGACGACCTCGTTGACGGTCTTGCCGTCGAGCTCGGCACCCTTGAGCGCCTCGACGTCGTTGGTCTTGAGGGTCTTCGCGACCTCGACGATCTTCGCGGCGAGCGCCTGGAAGTCGGCGTTCTTCGCGACGAAGTCGGTCTCGGAGTCGAGCTCGATGAGGACGCCGCCGTCGCCGGTGACCAGGCCCTCGGCGGTGGCGCGCTCGGCGCGCTTGCCGACGTCCTTGGCGCCCTTGATGCGGAGGAACTCGACGGCCTTCTCGAAGTCGCCGTCGTTCTCCTCCAGCGCCTTCTTGCAGTCCATCATGCCGGCGCCGGTCATCTCGCGCAGGCGCTTCACGTCAGCGGCGGTGTAGTTCGCCATTCTGGTAAATCCGTCCTTTGCAGGAAATCTGTGGGTTGCTACGCCGGTGCGGCCGACCCCAAAGGGCCGGCCGCACGGGCGGTGGGACATCAGGAGGAGGCGGTCGCCTGCTCGGTGGCGGCCTCGGTCGCGGCAGCGGCCTCGGTCGCGTCGGCGGCAGCGGTCTCGGAGCCGGCGAGCAGCTCCTTCTCCCACTCGGCCAGCGGCTCGTCGGCGGCGACGCCCGGCTCCGGCTTCGAGTCGGCCGAAGCACCGTTGCGGCTGGAGCGCTGCATCAGACCGGCGGCCGCGGCCTCGGCGACGACCTTGGTCAGCAGCGCGGCCGACCGGATCGCGTCGTCGTTGCCCGGGATCGGGTAGTCGACCTCGTCCGGGTCGCAGTTGGTGTCCAGGATCGCGACGACCGGGATGTTCAGCTTCCGAGCCTCGCCGACGGCGATGTGCTCCTTCTTCGTGTCGACGATCCACACGATGCTCGGCACCTTGGCCATGTCGCGGATACCGCCGAGGGTCTTCTCGAGCTTGTCCTTCTCACGGGTGAGCGTGAGGATCTCGCGCTTGGTGAGACCTTCGAAGCCGCCGGTCTGCTCCCGCGACTCGAGCTCCTTCAGGCGCAGGAGGCGCTTGTGGACGGTCTGGAAGTTGGTCAGCATGCCGCCGAGCCAGCGCTGGTTCACGTAGGGCATGCCCACGCGCGAGGCTTCGGCCGCGATGGCTTCCTGAGCCTGCTTCTTGGTGCCGACGAACATGATCGTGCCACCGTGCGCGACGGTTTCCTTGATGAACTCGAAGGCGCGGTCGATGTAGGTCAGCGTCTGCTGCAGGTCGATGATGTAGATGCCGTTGCGCTCGGTGAAGATGTAGCGCTTCATCTTCGGGTTCCACCGACGGGTCTGGTGCCCGAAGTGCACGCCGCTGTCGAGCAGCTGCTTCATGGTGACGACGGCCATTGCCGGAATCAACCTCTTCTGTGTCGCGCGCGCCCGCTGGACGCGCTGCTCGGTTTTGTCGCTCGCGGCCGGGTGGCCGTTCGCCCTGGTGCCCGTGCCGGAGCCCGGACCCTGAGGGGTGAGAACCCCAGGGACCGCCGGACCCCGTGCGTCTCCCGCGGTAGGAAAAAGTCGAGGGAACGCGCACGTGCACGCGAAGTCAGCCCGCTCACGCGGACCGCGCAGAAGATTCTACCCCCTGCCACCAGCCCCTCCCCCACCGGCGGCCGAGTTGTCCACACCGCCTCCGGAACGGCCCGAGTTGTCCACAGATTCGCGACCGGGCCCCCACGACCGCTCGGGGTGACGCAGGGTGGAGTCATGGAGTTGATCAACGGTTTCCGGTGGCGGGTGACGGGTCGTGTTTGGGGTGCGATTGCCCTGG
This sequence comes from Amycolatopsis sp. NPDC114478, assembly GCF_055633805.1. NCBI lineage: Bacteria > Bacillati > Actinomycetota > Actinomycetes > Pseudonocardiales > Pseudonocardiaceae > Amycolatopsis > Amycolatopsis sp. NPDC114478. The sequence goes on from NZ_JBVKDO010000006.1 coordinate 181,274, forward strand.
TCACGGCGGGTTTTCTGGTAGGCGTCGGCGTGGTTGTTGCGGTACCGGCGGCCTCGGGCTGGGCGGCTGGCCCGAGCGCGGCGGCGGGGTCGGCCGGGCTGGGGATGCCTGACGGTGCGGCCGGCGGGTTCAGACCCCCACCGGCCCCACCGCCCCGAACGGGTGAGCCCCCACCGGCGGCGGCCGAAGGGTGGCTGGCCGAGCGCGCGAGAGCCGAGCTGCCGACGCCGGCCGAGGGGGCCACCGCGCTCGGATCAACCCCGCCCGAAACGGCCGGGCCGCTGGCCCTGCCTTGGCCCGCCGCGGCTCAACCGGCGCCGGGCGCGGCCTGGGCCACCGCACTCGTGGCGAGCCAGCCCTGGCCGACCTCGGCCACCTGGAGCTCGCCGGATTTCCTGCCAGCGGTGCACCAAGGGCGGCTCTCCTGGCCGTTATCACCCGTTCCGGTGGTCACCAAGTACTTCGACGCCCCCGAAACGCCCTACGGCGCCGGCCACCGGGGCGTCGACCTGGCCGCCGTCCCCGGGCAGGAGGTGCTCGCGGCCGATGCCGGGGTTGTCGTCTTCGCGGGGCTTGTCGGCGGCCGGCCCGTCATGTCCGTCGACCACGACGGGGGCCTGCGCACCACCTACGAGCCCGTCGAGCCGAAGGTCGCCGTCGGGGATCAGGTCTATCGCGGGCAGGTGCTCGGGACCGTTCTCGCCGGCCACCCCGGCTGTGCGATCGCCGCTTGCCTGCACTGGGGCGTGCGACGGGGCGACGAGTACGTCGATCCCCTCGCCCTCACCGGTGAGCTCGGCGAATTCCGCCTCAAGCCGTGGGGAGGTGGTCCCTGATCAGGAGCCGGTCTGCTCGACCAGCTTGGCGCGCAGCCGCATGACCGCCCGCGTGTGCAGCTGGCTGACCCGCGACTCCGTCACGCCGAGGACCTTGCCGATCTCGGCGAGGGTCAGGCTCTCGAAGTAGTAGAGGCTGACCACGATCTTGTCGCGCTCGGTCAGCTGCGCGATCGCCTGCGCGAGCTGGCGGCGGTTGTCCTGGTCGACGAGCACCGCGACCGGGTCGACGGCGTCGTCGTCGGGCAGCGTGTCGACCAGCGAGCCGCTGTCCTTGCCCGCGGCGACCAGGTCCTCCAGCGCGACGACGCTGGTGAGCTGCAGCTGACCGTAGAAGTCGCGCAGGTCGTCGAGGCCGATGCCCAGCTCGGCGGCCAGCTCCGCGTCGGTCGGGGTGCGGTTCAAGCGGGCGCCGAGCCGCTCCATCGCGCGCTCGGCCTCCTTGGCCTTGCTGCGGACCGCGCGCGGCACCCAGTCCTGCGAACGGAGGTCGTCGAGGATCGCGCCGCGGATGCGCTGCATCGCGTACGTCTCGAAGCGCAGGCCGCGCTCGGGGTCGAACTTCTCGATCGCGTCGACGAGGCCGAAGATGCCGGACTGCACGAGGTCACCGACGTCGACGTGGGTCGGCAGGCCGGTGCCGACCCGGCCCGCGACGTACTTGACCAGCGGGGCGTAGTGCAGCACGAGCCGATCGCGCGACGCCTGGTCGGGGCTGTCGGCGAACTGCCGCCACAGCGCCGCGATCCCGGCGTCGACGTCGTAGCCGGCGCGCGATTCCGCGGGCGCGGCGGAGTCACCGTGAGTGGTCACTCCGGCGGCTTCGGTCACGTGCGGTCCTGCGGTCATTGCACAGTCGTTCTCGGCATGCGGCTCAGTGTCGTCTCCGTGCTCGTGCGGATGCGCGTGCGCCGCCGGGCCCGCTTGTAGCGACCCCGGCGAGACTCCCCGGGCCGCCTCAGGCCCTGGGGTGCGCTCGGTCATGGATCGCTTTCAACCGGTCGACGGTCACATGAGTGTAGAGCTGCGTCGTGGCAAGCGTAGCGTGACCGAGCAGTTCCTGAACGCTCCTGAGATCGGCACCCCCCTCCAGCAGATGCGTCGCCGCCGAATGCCGCAGGCCGTGAGGCCCCATGTCGAGCGCTCCGGGCACCGCCGAGACGGCGTCGTGCACCACCCGGCGCACCGCCCGCGGGTCGACGCGTTTTCCCCGGACACCGAGGAAAAGCGCGGGCTCGACGCCGTCACCGGCGGTTTCCGCGACGATCTTCGGCCGCCCCTCGGTGATCCAGTCGTCGAGCGCTTGCGCCGCCGGGACGCCGAACGGCACCACGCGTTCCTTGCCGCCCTTGCCGAGCACGGTCACGACACGACGGGAGAAGTCGGCTCCACCGAGGTCCAACCCGCACAACTCGGACACGCGGATTCCGGTGGCGTAGAGCAGTTCGACGATCGCGCGATCACGCAGGGCGACCGGATCGCGTTCGGCCGCCCCGGCCGCCGATGCCTGCATGACCTCCCCCGCCTGCGCGGCGCGCAGCACCCCCGGCAGGGTGCGGTGCGCCCGCGGCGCGGCCAGCCGGCCACCGGGGTCGGTCGCGAGGACGCCGGTGCGGTGCGCCCAGGCGGTGAAGGTCCGCGCCGAAGCGGCGCGCCGCGCGAGCGTCGTCCGGCTCGCCCCACCGGTCTGCTGGGCGGCGAGCCACGACCGCAGCCGCGCGAGGTCCAGCTCGGCGAGCGCACCGCCACCGTCCACGACGAACCCGAGCAGCGACACCGCATCGCCGACGTACGCCCGGACGGTGTGCGCGGACAGGCCGCGTTCGAGCCCGAGGTGCCGTTCGTACGCGGTGACGACGTCCTGGACCGGCTCGGGCAGCCCGGCCCGGAGCGCGCGCAGGTCCGGACGGCCTCCTCGGCCGGAGTGTGATGGCGGCGGCATGGATGTCACGCTGCGCGAACAACCGCCTCCGGTCAAGGATCGCCACGCGGGCACACCGGACCGGCCGAACACCTTCGACGATTTCGCCCGGATTTCGTGGCGTTCACGCGCTTTCCCTCCGTCGTCGCCAGCCCGCGTCTCCGCGGACGGCGAATCCGTCGATCTCCAGCGCCGGCAGCAGGGCTCGCACTTTCCGCAGCGGCAGGCCGGACTCGGCCGCGATTTCGGAGTCGGACCGGTCGGCGCGTGCGGCAAGCGCCTCGTAGGCGCGCAGCGCCTCGGGGCCCAGCCGGTCGGTCGGGCGTTTCGGCCGGGCGGCGGGGTCCTCGGCGATGCCGAAGCGGCCGACGGTCTCGAGGATCTCGTCGACGGTCGAGACGAGCGTCGCGCGGGAGTCGCGGATCAGGTCGTGGCAGCCGACGGACATCCCCGACGAGATGGGCCCCGGCACGGCCATGACGACCTTCCCAAGGACCCCGGCGGTGCCGGCGGTGTTGCGCGCACCGCTGCGTTTCCCTGCTTCGACGACCAAGGTGCCCTCGGTGAGGGCGGCGATCAGCCGGTTGCGGACCAGGAACCGGTGCCGGGCGGGCGGCGTGCCGGGCGGGTATTCGCTGACGACGGCACCGCCGTTGCGGACGATCCGGTTCAGCAGCCCGACGTGGCCGGCCGGGTAGCCGGCATCGACGGCGCAGCCGAGCACCGCGACGGTGACTCCCGAAGCGGCGAGCGCACCGCGGTGGGCGGCGCCGTCGATGCCGTAAGCCGCGCCCGAGAAGACGGGAACGCCCCGGGTGGCCAGGCCGTAGGCCAGCTCGGCGGCGTGGTGCTCGCCGTACTCGGTCGCCGCCCGAGCCCCGACCACGGCGACGGCGCGGTCGGCGGCGGCGCCCAGCGCGACCTCGCCGGAGACCCACAGCGCGAGCGGAGGAACGGCTTCGGACACACCACGCCGAGCCGCTTGCTCGAGGGCGAGCAGCGGCCAGGCGGGCCACTCATCGTCTTCCGGGACGACGAGCCGAGCACCGGCCGCGGTGGCTCGCGCGAAGTCCTGATCGACGAGGTCGTACTCACGGCGCGCCTCCGTCGCCTTGAGCACTTCGGGCGGACAGTCGCCTCGACGGACCCGGGCGGCCGCCTCGACCGGGCCATGTGCGGCGACAAAGGCGCTCAGCGCCGCGGCTGGGGGTTCCGCGACCCGTAGGAGGTAGGCGCGGGCCCGGCGCAGCTCGTCGGCGCTCATGCCGCCACCCGCTCGCGGAACGCAAGGGCCGAGCTGACCTGGTCGGCGCCGGGACGGGGTTCGCCGTCCAGATCGGCCAAGGTCCAGGCGATGCGCAAGCACCGGTCGGCACCGCGGCCGCTCAAGGCACCTCGATCCAGAGCCCGGTCCAGGAGGACGGTCGCAGCCGGTGGCAGCGTGAACTTCCGCCTCAGGGCCGGACCGGGTACCTCCGAGTTCGACCGCCAGCCGTGCTCGCTCCACCGTCGCGCGGCGCGCTCGCGCGCCTGCAGCACCCGGCCGCGGACGATTTCCGAGGACTCCGACGGACCGGTGTCGTGCGCGCTTATCGCGCTCAACGGCCGCAGTTGAACCCGCAGGTCGACGCGGTCCAGCAGCGGTCCGGACAGCCGGCCCAGGTAGCGCCGCCGCGCTGTCGGCGAGCACACGCAGTCAGCGTCCTTCGGTGGTGCGCACGCGCACGGGTTCGCCGCCAGCACCAGCTGGAACCGCGCCGGGTAGGTGATCGCGCCCTTCACGCGCGCGATGCGCACCTCGCCTTCTTCGAGCACCGTCCGCAGCGACTCGAGGCATTGACCGCCGAACTCGCAGACCTCGTCGAGGAACAGCACGCCGCGGTGGGCGCGGCTGATCGCCCCGGGCATCGCGATTCCGCTCCCGCCCCCGATGAGGGCGGCGATGGAGATCGAATGGTGGGGTGCGACGAACGGTGGCACGGTGACGAGCGGCGAGGACTTCGACAGCGAGCCGTCGACCGAATGCACCGCCGTCACTTCCAACGACTCGTCGGACGACAACCTCGGCAACAGGCCCGGCAGCCGCTTCGCCAGCATCGTCTTCCCGACGCCTGGTGGCCCCGTCAGCAGGAGGTGGTGGCCACCCGCCGCGGCGACCTCCAGCCCCCACCGTGCCTCCGGCTGGCCGACGACGTCGGCCAGGTCGGGAGTTTCGGGTACCGCCGCCGGGGAGGGCGGGGACGGCGCCGGGAGGTCGAGCTCGCTCTTCAACCACGCCACCAGGTCTCGCAGGTGCGGCGCTCCCGCGACCTCGATGCCGTCCACCAGGGCCGCCTCCGCCAGGGAGTCCTGCGGCACGACGGCGCGCCCGTATCCCGCGGCGCGCGCCGCCAGCAGGCCGGGCAGGATGCCGCGGACCGCGCGGATCCGCCCGTCCAACGCGAGTTCGCCCAGCAGCACGGTGCCGAGCAGCCGCGTTGCCGGCACGGCGCCCGTCGCCGCGAGGATCGCGGCCGCGATCCCCAGGTCGTACGCCGAACCGACCTTCGGCAGGTTCGCCGGCGAGAGCCCGAGGGTGACCTTGCCGTCAGGCCACGGCTGGCCCGAGTTGCGGATGGCGGACCGGACGCGGTCCTTGGCTTCGCGCAGCCCGGCGTCGGGAAGCCCGACGAGCGTGACCCTGCTGAGCCCGCCGCCCAGATCCGCCTCGATCTCGATGATCCGGCCGTCGATCCCCAGGAGGGCGGCGGACCAGGCTTTGGCGATCGGCATCAGAACGCCGCCTCGATGTGCTGGACGCGGGGGCGTCTGCCCGGCTCCGCGAGGATCGTCACGACGTCGTAGCGGACTGGGCACCAGCCGATCCGGTACTCGCGCAGCCACCGCTCCGCCGCCCGGCGTACTCGGCCCGCCTTCTCCTCCGTCACCGTCTCCGAGGGCAAGCCGAACTCCGTGCCCGTGCGCGTCTTGACCTCGCAGAACACGACGCGGGTGCGGTCGGTGAGGATCAGGTCGATCTCACCTTCGCGGCAGCGCCAGTTGCGGCCCAGCAGGACCAGGCCGCTGTCCTGCAGATGCCGGGACGCCAGGTCTTCGCCCCACGTGCCCAGGTCGCGGCGGTGTCTTGCGAGCTGGTCGGTGCCCGTCATCGTGTCGCCCCCTCGTCGGTGCGCCCGTCACCGGGGCGGTCCCGGCGATCACGGTGCGTGTGCGTTCGACGATGCCAGGGGGCGGCACGGCGAAACCAGGCCGGAATCGCCGGGCTGTGGACAACCGGGGGTATGTGGACAACTCGTCCACGGATCGCCGCGGGACGGCCGGAACTGTCGGGCCGCTGTGCTACGGGGGCGAAGAAAAACCCGCGCCGGTTCGTCCAGGACTGGACGAACCGGCGCGGGTGGCGAAACGGGAGCTCAGCCCGAGAACGGGCCGTCCTCGGGCAACCTCAGGTCCGGCTTGTCCAGCTCTTCGACGTTGACGTCCTTGAACGTGATGACCCGGACGTGCTTGACGAACCGGGCGGGGCGGTACATGTCCCAGACCCACGCGTCGGACATGCGGACCTCGAAGTACACCTCGCCGCCGCCGTCGCGGACCTGGACGTCGACCGCGTTCGCCAGGTAGAACCGCCGCTCGGTCTCCACCACGTACGAGAACTGGCCGACGATGTCGCGGTACTCGCGGTACAGCGAGAGCTCCATCTCGGTCTCGTACTTCTCGAGATCCTCTGCGCTCATGAAATCCGCGCCCCTCCTCGGGCTCGTGCTGCTCCGGCGGAGCGTTCATTGTGACCCACACCCGCGCCCGGGGCATGCAGCGGCAGGCTGAGTTGTGGCTCGAGTGCCTCGTCGAGGACCGCGGTCAGGCTCGCCGCGGTCCCGGACTCCATGGCCTTCTCCAGCGCCGCGTACGTCAGCACGACCGGCCGCGAAGGCCGCAGGCCGTGCTTGACGGCCACCGTCGCGACGTTCGTGTACGACCACCGGTGGACGTCGCTGGGGCCGTGCTCGCGCAGCGCCGCCAGGTGGTCGGACGTGCTGTAACCCTTGTGCACGTCGAAACCGTAGTGCGGGAGGTCGTCGTGGTAGCCCGCCATGATGCGGTCTCGCGTCACCTTCGCCAGTACCGACGCGGCCGCGATGCACGCCACCGAGCGGTCGCCCTTGATCACCGCCGCGTTCGGCGCCGTCAGGCCCGGGACCCGGAACCCGTCGGTCAGGATGTAGCCCGGCGACACGCGCAGCGCCGCCGCGGCGCGCCGCATGCCCTCCAGGTTCATCACCCGGATGCCGTAGAGATCGACCTCGGCTGTGGGGATGACGATCACGGAGTAGTCGACGGCCCGCTTGAGGATCAGGTCGTAGACCCGGTCGCGCGCCTTGGCCGTCATCAGCTTCGAGTCCGTCAGCTCGGTGAGCTTCGCGTCCCCCTGCTTGAGCACGCAGGCCGCGACCACCAGCGGCCCCGCGCACGCCCCGGCACCGGCTTCGTCCACACCGGCGACCGGGCCGAGGCCACGGCGGTCGAGCGCGCCCTGCAGGCCCCAGAAGAGGTCGCCGCGCACCACGGCCCGCGGCGGCCGGATGGGCTCGGCCGCGGTGAGGGGAACGGGAAGAGTCAAGGCTGGATCACCCGTCTGCCGACACGGATCGGGGTGGCTAGCGTTTCCGGCGCAGTCCGGACTTGAGCTTGCGCCCCACGAAGAGCGCGGGCCAGGCCGCCGCGATGCCGGCGCCGAGCGGGACGCCGCTCTGCCAGGCCGGCGCGCCGAGCGCCACCGGCTGGGCCGCTTCCTGCGGGTTGTGGTCGGTGATGCCGCCCCACCGGCTCGGCGGCAGGACGATGATCCGCGCCTTGCCGATGATGTTGTCCACGGGGACCGCGCCGTTCACGCCGCCGCCGCCCTGGAACCGGGAGTCGTCGGAGTTGTTCCGGTTGTCACCCATGACCCAGACCGTCCCCGCGGGGACCTTGACCGGTTCGAAGGGACGCTCCGTCTGGTTGGCCGGGTCTTCCCAGTGGACGTACGGCTCGTCGAGCCCCTTGCCGTCCACGACGACCCGGCCCTGCGTGTCGCAACACTGGACGGTCTGGCCGCCGACCGCGATCACGCGCTTGACGAAGTCGCGCTCGTCCGGCGGGGCGAACCCGACCAGCGAGCCCAGACCGCGCAGGCCCTGGACGACGATGTTGCTCGACTCCTGCGGCGCGATCTCGTTGTTGACCCACGCCGGCGGACCCTTGAACACGATCACGTCGCCCGGCGAGGGCTCGGTGAAGTCGTAGGTGACCCGGTCCACGAGGATCCGGTCACCGGTGCAGCCGGGGCACCCGTGCAGGGTGGCCTCCATGGACCCCGAGGGGATCATGAAGACCTTCGCGAGGAATGTCTGGATCAGGATCGTGAGCACCAAGGCGATCACGAGCAGGATCGGCAGTTCCTTCCAGAACGACCGTTTCTTGGCGGGCTTGGCTCGCCGCCGTCGGGACCCCCCGCGCTCCTCGGAGCGGGACCGCCTCGGCTGGTCCTCCTCGGAGCGATCGGGGTCATCCTCAGGAGCGTTCTGGGACACGGGTTCGGCCACGTCGTCAGGCTACCGGTAACCGGGTTGTGACTCAGTTAGCCGAGGCCGTCTCGCGGTTCTCGCGGCGCTCCTTGATCTTGGCCTTCTTGCCGCGCAGGTCGCGCAGGTAGTACAGCTTCGCGCGCCGCACGTCACCGCGCTTGTGGACCTCGACCTCGGCGATGTTCGGCGAGTGCACCGGGAAGGTGCGCTCCACGCCGACACCGAAGGAGATCTTGCGAACGGTGAAGGTCTCCCGGATGCCACCGCCCTGACGACGGATGACCACGCCCTGGAAGACCTGGTTGCGCTCGCGGTTGCCCTCGATGACGCGGACACTCACCTTGAGCGTGTCGCCCGGGCGGAAGTCCGGGATGTCGGAACGCAGCGACTGCTTGTCCAGCGCGTCCAGGGTGTTCATCGGTGGTCCGTCCTCGTCTTCGTATGGCTTGCGTACACGTCCCGAAGGCCGCACAGCGCGCAACGGTGAAGCTGCGGGCGACCCAAGGGGGCTGATGGCGGGATCGTGAACGAGGAGGTCCACTCACGCCAACCTGTCAAGTATTACAGACCGGGATCGGGCGGCGGGAACCGGCCCTGAGCCTGCTCGGGGTCCAAGCCCTCCAGGACCCCTCGATCGTGCTTGTCGAGACTACCTTCCGGCAGGCCGGCCAGGAGATCGGGGCGGCGGCGGGCCGTCCGCTCCAGGGCCTGGTCGCGCCGCCAGCGGTCGATCAGCGCGTGGTTGCCGGAGCGCAGGACGTCCGGCACCGCCAGGTCGCGCCACACCTCCGGGCGGGTGTAGCTGGGCCCTTCGAGCAGGCCGTCGGAGAACGAGTCCTCGGCGGCCGAACGCGCGTTGCCGAGCACCCCGGGCAGCAGCCGGACGACGGCCTCGACGATGACCAGCACCGCCGCCTCGCCGCCGACCAGCACGTAGTCGCCGATCGACACCTCGTCGACCGGCATCCGGCGCGCGGCGTCGTCGACGACCCTCTGGTCGATGCCCTCGTAGCGGCCGCAGGCGAACACCAGGTGCTTTTCCTCGGCGTACGCGTGCGCCAGTTCCTGCGTGAACGGTTTGCCCGCCGGCGTCGGCACGACGAGCCGCGTCTCGGAAGTGCAGACGTCGTCCAGCGCCGGACCCCAGATCTGCGGCTTCATCACCATGCCGGGGCCGCCGCCGTACGGCGCGTCGTCGACCGCGCGGTGCACGTCGTGGGTCCAGTCGCGCAGGTCGTGCACGCCGACCTCGATCAGGCCGCGGTCGATCGCCCGGCCCAGCAGCGCGGCGCGCAGCGGGTCGAGGTACTCGGGGAAGATCGTGACGACGTCGATGCGCACCCGGTCACCAGTTCCAGTACTCGGTGGCCTCGGCGTGCCACGGCGATTCGACCTGCTGGTCGATCGTGAAGGCCATGCCGAGCCCCTGCGCGATCCGGACGTCCCGGCGCTCGGTCTCGTGGATCGGCGAGCCGGCCGGGAGGTCCTTGTCGTCCCACCAGGACTCGCTCTGCGTGATGCAGGTCCGCGCGCCGAACCGGGCGGACGCGCACGGCGCCGGCGCGTGCCAGGTCTGCTCGTGCTTGAAGAGGAACGTCTTGCCGCTGCTCTGCTCGGTGACGGTCCCGTTCGCGACGAGCCGGTAGTCCGAGGACGGCACGGTCCACCGGACGTAGTGCTGCTGTCCCCCGTGCGACGGGATCGGCGTGCAGGCACTCCCCCGGCAGAGCGACTCGCCGGTCACGCGTTCGGTGTAGTAGGTGCCGTTGCCGCCCCAACCGTCGAGCAGCACCCAGTCGCCGTCGCGGACGAAGTGCTCCGCGTAGGACGGCGGCCAGGTGACCGGGTCACCCCAGGAGATCTGCGATTCGGTCGCCGACTGCGGCGACCAGGCCCACTGGTACGCCTTCTCCCCCGGCGGCGCGTACTGGCCCGCGCTGCGCTGGAACATCAGCGAGAAGTCGCCGTAGGTCGGGCCCGCCGCCTGGGCCGGGGGCGCGAAGACCGAGACGATCAGCAGTGCCGCGAGAACGGCCGTCCAGCGCCTCATGCGTCGAGCAGGCCTTCCGGCGGGTCGAGGACGACGCGGCCGCCGTCGACGTCCACCGTGGGCACGATCGCGCGGACGAACGGGACCAGCACCTCACGGCCGTCGACGTCCAGCTCCAGCAACTCGCCCGCGGGCGAGTGGACGACCTCGACGACCTTGCCGACGACCGTCCCGTCCGCCAGCTCGGCCCGCAGGTCGGCCAGCTCGTGGTCGTAGAACTCGTCCGGGTCCGATGTCGGCGGCAGCGTGTCGGTGTCGGCGAGCAGGAGCGCGCCCCGCAGCGTCTCGGCGACGTCGCGGGTCAGCACCTCCTCGAAACGCACCAGCAGCCGCCCGCTGTGTTCGCGGGCGGCTGCGATGGTGAGTTCCCTCTTGCTGCCGTCACGCAGCTTCGTCGTCACGGCCGCGCCGATCCGGAACCGCTCGTCCGGCGAGTCCGTGCGCACGTCCACCGCGAGTTCCCCGCGGATGCCGTGCGCCTTGGCGATGCGGCCGACTACGACGTCCATCCTGACCGTTTTCCGAAGAGGCTCAGCGATCGGTGTCGACGACGTCCACGCGGACGCCGCGGCCACCGATGCCGCCCATGACGGTGCGCAGGGCGGTCGCCGTGCGACCACCCCGGCCGATCACCTTGCCGAGGTCGTCGGGGTGCACGTGCACCTCGAGCGTGCGGCCACGGCGCGTGGTCAGCAGCTCGACCCGGACCTCGTCCGGGTTGTCGACGATCCCGCGCACCAGGTGCTCGAGGGAGTCAGCCAGAAAGCTCACTCGGCCTTCTCACCCTCGGTGGCTTCGGCCTTCTCGGCCTCGGCCTTCTTGGGGGCGGACTTCTTCTTCGGCGTGGTGGCCTCGCCGGAGGGCTCCTCGCCGGCCGCGGCGAGCGCCGCGTTGAACAGGTCCTGCTTGGACGGCTTCGGCTCGGCCACCTTCAGGGTGCCCTCGGCGCCCGGCAGGCCCTTGAACTTCTGCCAGTCACCGGTGATCTCCAGCAGGCGCTGGACCGGCGCGGTCGGCTGCGCGCCGACCTTCAGCCAGTACTGGGCGCGCTCGGAGACGACCTCGATCAGGCTCGGCTCTTCCTTCGGGTGGTACTTGCCGATCGTCTCGATGGCCTTGCCGTCCCGGCGGGTGCGCGCGTCGGCGACGATGATGCGGTAGTACGGCGCACGGATCTTGCCGAGGCGCTGCAGCTTGATCTTGACGGCCACGGGTGTGGGTTCTCCTCGAGTCTCTCTGGTGCTGGGCTGGGCGCACGCGGGCCGAGTGGGGACACGGACGCGGGCACCCGAAGGTCAGGAGCTTTCGCGCGGTGAGAGGGTCCGGCGGAAGCAGGCAGTGACCCATTCTGCCAGACGGCACCCGCGCACTCAGAAAGAGGCCACCCCGAGCGCCCCGAGCAGGATGGTCAACGCCGGGAGGAAGTTGTTCACCTGGTGCGCGACGATACTGGCCGGCAGCCGGCCGGTGGCCAGCCGGGCCAGGCCGATCGGCACCGCGATGACCAGCAGCAACGTCGTCCGCAGCGGCTCGAGGTGGCTGGCCGCGAACACCGCGGTCGACAGGAGGAACGCCGCGACGCGGCCCCAGCGCTCGCTGCGCCACTGCAGCTGCTCGGCGGCGCCCCAGAGCAGGCCGCGGTAGATGATCTCTTCGCAGATCGGGCCGAGCAGCCAGAGGTAGACGAACATCACGACGGCGGCCGAGATGGACATCTTCCGGTCCTCGACCAGCGCGCTGATCGCCGACGTCGCGTTGGCGTTGCCGACCAGCTGCGTCCACAGGTACGCGCCGAGGGTGGTGAAGACGAGGCCGATGCAGCCGTAGCGGAACCCCGTGCGGACGTCGGCCCAGCGCCACTCCAGCCGCAGGTCGGCGACGGGACCGTTGCCGCGCAGGTAGGTGATCAGCACCGCGACGCCGGCCGCGATCATCGTCGGCAGCATGGTGCCGAGCAGCACGACCCGGATCGGCAGCGGGCCGGGACCGGTGTCGCCGACCAGCACCGACACGAACGCCGCCGACGCGAGCAGCACGGCCTCGACGAGCAGGAAGGCCCCGAAGCCCCAGCGGTGCCGCCGCTCAGGCTCGAGGAACGCTGCCGGCTCCTCGGGTTCCGGCAGCGCGTCGGAAGCCGGGTCCCGGGGCTGGGAAGTGGTCACGCCTGGCCCTCCGCGGTCGCTCGGCTCCTGCCGACGAGCCTAGCGGCCGCAATGTGATCGCACAGTATCCGTCCGACTACTGTCCACGATCTTCGCAACACTCAGTGCGCGACGAACAGCAGCACCGCGGGCGGCAGGTTGTTGGCCGCGTGCGCGATCACCCCGGCGCTCACCCGGCCGGACAGGTGCCGGGCCAGCCCGATCGCCATGCCCTGGCCGATGAGCGCGATCGTGCGCGTCGGCTCGCCGTGCAGCTGGGCGAACACCACCGACGTGACCAAGAGCACCACCCACGGCGGGACCCGGTGGAACGCCAGAGCCTTCCACAGCGTGCCGCGGACCAGCAGTTCCTCGGTGATCGGCGCGCCCGCGATGACGATCACCGCGGCGAGCACCAGCCAGACCGTGTCGCCGTCGAAGGTGTCGGCGAGGTCGGTCAGCGGGCTGTCGGAGACGTCGTCGGCGCCGTAGACGGCGATCAGCACGAGGTTGAGCCCGTAGCCGACGACCAGCGCGAGCGCGCCGCAGGCGAGGCCGATCCGGACGTCGCGCCAGGTCGGCTTCAGCCCGAAGTCGGCGCGCAGGCCCTCGCCCCAGTGCCACGAGCCCGCCGCCGGGCCGAGGCCGAGCAGCAGGTTGGGCACGAACGCCAGGAGCAGCAGCGGGCCGATGTCGTGCAGCTCGAGGGGGTCGAACTCGCCGACGTTGCGGTTGACCGCCGCGGCGATCACGAGGTTGATCAGGTAGTAGCCGGCGATCCCCGCGAAGAACGCCACGAAACACCAATGCGCACCCAGCACGCGCCGTGCGCCGTCGTCGTCCGTCACAGGGCCAACGCTAAAGTGCCGACCCCACAAGGAAAACAGCGGGGGTCACGCGTACACGACACCGCCGAGCACGATGTGCTCCGGGTGCCGCAGGACGCCCAGGTCCTCGCGGGGGTCGCTCGCGTAGACGAGCAGGTCGGCGGGCGCGCCGTCCGCGATGCTTGGGTGGCCGAGCCAGTCGCGGGCGGCCCAGGACGCGCTCGCCAGCGCCGCCTCGCGGGTCATGCCCGCGCGGTGCAGCGCCTCGATCTCGTCGACGAGCCTGCCGTGCTCGACCATGCCGCCCGCGTCGCTGCCCGCGAAGACGCGTACGCCCGCTTCGATCGCCGTCGCGACCATCTCGCCGACGCCGGCGTGCAGCGCCCGCATGTGGTCCGCGTACACCGGGTACTTGCCGGCCTTGTCCGCGATGCCCGGGAAGTTGTCGATGTTGATCAGCGTCGGGACCAGCGCGACGTCGTGGCGCGCCAGTTCGGCGAGCTGGTCGCCGCTCAGGCCGGTGCCGTGTTCGAGGCAGTCGATGCCGGACGCGATCAGGCCGGGCAGCGCGGCTTCGCCGAACACGTGCGCGGTGACGCGGGCGCCGTTCTCGTGCGCGACCTTGACGGCTTCGGCCAGGACGTCGTCCGGCCACAGCGGCGCGAGGTCCCCCACGCCGCGATCGATCCAGTCGCCGACGAGCTTGACCCAGCCGTCGCCGTCCCGCGCCTGCTCGGCGACGGCGTCCGGCAGCTGCGAGGCGTCTTCCAGCTCGACGCCGAGGCCGGGGATGTACCGCTTGGCCAGCGCCAGGTGCCGGCCGGCTCGGATGATCGTCGGCAGGTCCGCCCGCTCCTGCAGCGGCCGGACGTCGATCGGCAGCCCGCAGTCGCGGATCAGCAGCGTCCCCGCGGCGCGATCGGTGAGCGCCTGCTCGGTCGCCTCTTCGAGCGAGACCGGGCCGCCGACGCCGATGCCGGGGTGGCAGTGCGCGTCGACCAGACCCGGCACCAGGAAGACGTCCCGGCCCAGCGTCTCGGCGTCCGGCACCGGCTCGAACGAGATCCGGCCGCCGGTGATCCACAGTTCACGGGACTCGCCGCCGGGCAGGACCACCCCGGCGGCGTGCAGAGTTTTCCCCGACGCGATGCTCAATTGTCCTTGGGGTTCTTCGGCAGCTTGAACTTCGACGGGTCGAAGCCCGGGACGTCGTTCATGCCGCCCAGCTGCGAGAGGTCGGGCATGCCGCCCGGCATCTGCCCGCCCGGGGGCAGCATCGGCATGCCGCCGGGGAAGCCGCCGCGGACCTTGGGCTGCGTCGGGCCGCGGCCCTTCTTGCCCTTCTTGCCCTTGCGCGACTTCGAGCCGCCCCCGCCGCCGAAACCGAACCGGCCGGCCATCTGGGCCATCATCTTGCGGGCCTCGAAGAACCGGTTGACCAGGTCGTTGACCTCGCGGACGGTGACGCCCGACCCGTTCGCGATGCGCAGCCGGCGCGAGCCGTTGATCATCTTCGGGTCTTCGCGCTCGGCCGGGGTCATGCCGCGGATGATCGCCTGCAGCCTGTCCAGGTGCTTGTCGTCGACCTGGGCGAGCTGGTCCTTCATCTGGCCGGCACCCGGGAGCATGCCGAGCAGGTTGCCGATCGGGCCCATCTTGCGGACCGCGAGCATCTGCTCGAGGAAGTCCTCCAGGGTGAGCTGGCCGCTGGACAGCTTCGCCGCGGCCTTCTCGGCCTGGTTCTGGTCGAACGCCTGCTCGGCCTGCTCGATCAGGGTGAGCACGTCACCCATGCCGAGGATCCGCGACGCCATCCGGTCCGGGTGGAAGGTGTCGAAGTCCTCGAGCTTCTCGCCGTTGGAGGCGAAGAGGATCGGCTGGCCGGTGATCTCGCGGACGCTCAGCGCGGCACCACCGCGGGCGTCGCCGTCGAGCTTGGTGAGCACGACGCCGGAGAAGCCGACGCCGTCCTGGAACGCCTGGGCCGTGGTCACGGCGTCCTGGCCGATCATCGCGTCGACGACGAACAGGACCTCGTCGGGGCTCACCGCGTCGCGGATGTCCGCGGCCTGCTTCATCAGCTCTTCGTCGACACCCAGGCGGCCCGCGGTGTCGACCACGACGACGTCGTGCTGCGCGTGCTTGGCCTCGGCGATGGCGCGGCGGGCGACGTCGACCGGGTCGCCGACGCCGTTGCCCGGCTCGGGCGCGAAGGTGACGACGCCGGCGCGCTCGCCGACGACCTGCAGCTGCGTGACGGCGTTCGGGCGCTGGAGGTCGCAGGCGACCAGCATCGGCGTGTGGCCCTGCTTCTTCAGCCAGAGCGCGAGCTTGCCGGCGAGCGTCGTCTTACCGGCACCCTGCAGACCGGCGAGCATGATCACGGTCGGCGGGTTCTTGGCCAGGTTCAGCCGGCGCGTCTCACCGCCGAGGATGCCGACGAGCTCCTCGTTGACGATCTTGATGACCTGCTGCGCGGGGTTGAGGGCCTGGGAGACCTCGGCGCCCTTCGCCCGCTCCTTGATCTTCGCGATGAAGGTCTTGACCACGCCGAGGGCGACGTCGGCCTCCAGCAGCGCGATCCGGATCTCGCGCGCGGTGGCGTCGATGTCGGCGTCGGACAGCTTCCCCTTGCGCGTGAGCGTCTGCAGGGCGGCGGTGAGCCGATCGGACAGGGTGTCGAACACGGGTGTGCACGCTCCAGCTGGGTCGAGAGTGGCGCGCCGGACAAGGCCGGCCCTCCCGAGGGTAGTCGCTCCGGCTCCTCGGCCTCACGGGTACACGCACCTTATAAGCGCATGCGTACTACTTTTCCGGGAGTTTCCGGAAATTTATTGGCCATCCCTCAACAGATAAGTAAACATGTGTGTATGACCTCTGCGACCAGACCCCGGCCGTCGCTCGCCGAACCGGCCGCCGACACCGACGAGCCGGTGCCCCTCCGGCGGATCGCCGGCCTCTTCCGCGCCCACCGCCGGCCCCTCGCCGCGCTGTTCGCGCTGATCGTCGTGCAGGCCGGGCTCGGCGTCGCCTCGCCGTTCCTGCTGCGCGAGATCCTCGACGACGCCCTCCCCCACCGCGACACGCTGCTGCTGAGCCTGCTGGCCGGCGGGATGATCGCCTGCGCGGTCGGCAGCGCGTCGCTGGGCGTGGCCACCACCGGGCTGTCCAACACGATCGGGCAGCGCGTGATGAACGAGCTGCGCGTGGCGGTCTACGGCCACCTGCAGCGGATGTCGCTCGGCTTCTTCACCCGGACGAAGAGCGGCGAAGTGCTCTCGCGGGTCTTCAACGACATCGGCGGCGTCGACAACGTCATCACCACGACCGCCGGGTCGATGGTGCAGAACCTGACGACGACGACCGCCATCACGGTGGCTCTGATCCTGCTCGACTGGCAGCTCGCGGCGCTCTCGCTGATCGTCGTCCCGCTGTTCCTGCTGTTCACGCTGCGGCTGGGCAAGAAGCGGCGGAACCTCGCGCGCGGCCGGACCCGGCGGATGGCCCGGCTGACGACGATGGTCGAGGAGTCCCTGTCGGTCACCGGCGTGCTGCTCGCCAAGACGATGGGCAACGAACGGGCGATGCGCGAGCGGTTCGGCGCCGAGTCGCGGGAGATCGCGTCCCTGGAACGCGCCGCCGCGCTGGCCGGCCGCTGGCAGATCGCGTCGCGGGCGATGAGCCTGACCGTCATCCCGGCGCTGGTCTACTGGATCGCCGGGCTGGCGCTGGCCGGCGGGGCGGCCCCGATCTCGCTCGGCACCGTCGTGGCGTTCACCAGCATGCTCAACCGGCTGGTCGCGCCGGCCAGCGCGATGCAGACCATCGGGCAGAACGTGGCGACGTCGAAGGCACTGTTCGGACGCATCTTCGAAGTCCTCGACCTGCCGGTCGAGATCAGCGACAAGCCCGGCGCCGGCACGCTGGAAGTGCGCCGCGGCGACGTCGCGATGCGCGGGGTCTCGTTCCGCTACGACGACGAGGGCCCGCTGACCCTGAAGGACATCGACCTCGAGGTCCCGGCCGGGACCACGACGGCGCTCGTCGGCTCGACCGGTTCCGGCAAGACGACGCTGGCCTACCTGGTGGCGCGGCTGTACGAGGTGAGCGACGGCTCGGTGACGATCGACGGCACCGACGTCCGCGACGTCACCCTGGCCTCGCTCGCCGCCGGCGTCGGGATGGTGTCGCAGGAGACCTACCTGTTCCACGACACCGTCCGCGAGAACCTGCGCTTCGCGAAGCCGGACGCGACCGACGAGGAGATCGAGGCCGCCGCGAAGGCCGCGCACATCCACGACACCCTCGCCGGGCTGCCCGAGGGCTACGACACCGTCGTCGGCCAGCGCGGCTACCGCTTCTCCGGCGGTGAGAAGCAGCGGATGGCGATCGCGCGGATCCTGCTGCGCAACCCGCCGGTGCTCATCCTCGATGAGGCGACCAGCGCGCTCGACACCCGCACGGAACGCTCGGTGCAGGCCGAGCTCGACCGGCTCGCCGCGGGCCGCACGACGCTGACGATCGCGCACCGGCTGTCCACTGTGGAGCACGCCGACCAGATCGTCGTGCTGCACGAGGGCCGGATCGTCGAACGCGGGACGCACGACGACCTGCTGGCGCGCGGCGGGCGTTATGCCCGGCTGGTCCGGGGAACCGCCTAACCTGGGGCCATGCAGCCCGAACCCGACGTCGCACCACCGGTCAGCGCGGACCCGGAGCTGGCCGACCTGGCCCGCCGGGTCCGCGAGGGCGTCGGGCGGCTGAACTGGCGGATGCGCGCGGAGCGGGACCCGAACGGCCCGGGCCCGGCGGTGCTGGCGGTGCTGAGCAGGCTCTACCGGGCGGGGACGCACACGCCGACCGAGCTGGCCGAGGCGGAACGGCTGCAGCCGCAGTCGCTGACGCGGATCCTCGCGTGGGTGACCGAACGCGAGCTCGTGACGCGCACGCCGGACCCGCGGGACGGGCGCCGTTCGCTGGTGAGCATCACGCCGGCCGGGCTGGCGGTGCTGCGCGAGTACAGCGTCCGGCGCGAGCGCTGGCTGGCCGGCGCGATCGAGGCGACGCTCTCGCCGACCGAACGGCAGCTGCTGAGCCTGGCCTCGGAACTGATGTTGCGGGTGGCGGACGCCTAAAGCCGCCGCGGAGACCCCTCGATCCCTCCACGGCGGCTTCGGCGTTCGCGCCGCCTCCCCGCGGTGCGATGCGGGTTCCGGGAACGGGCCGCTCCTCCGTCGGCCCGCCCCGGAACCCTGGTCCCCGGACGGCTCACCTCCCCAGGGGCCGTCCGGTTCTCCCCCCCTGCCGGCGGTCCGGTACCCGCTGGCAGGACGAAGTCTGCCGCGCCCCGTGCCCGGCCAGCAGTGGGAGAACCCTCAATTACCCGTGGGTAGTAATACTCAAGGCGTCTTCGTGCGGTTGCGGGTGGCCGCTCGCTTCGCCGTCGTACGCGCCTTCGCCGCCCTCGCCGCGGCGGCTTTCGCCTTCGCCACGGCCGCGTTGCGCGCGTCCTCGGCTTCGGACGCCGTCTCCTGCAGGGCCGCCAGCAGCCGCGTGACGCCCTCGGCCTGTTCGGCCGCCGTCGGCTGGACGACCTCCGCGCCGTCGATCTTCGCCTGGACCAACGCCTGGAACGCCTCGCGGTAACGGTCGGGGTAGCGGCCCGGGTCGAACTCGCCGGTCAGCTCCTCGACGAGGTTCACCGCGCGCCGGAGCTCACCCGGCCGGATGTCGACGTCGGCGTGGCGGAACGGGAAGTCGGGCGCGCGCACCTCGTCCGGCCAGAGCGCTCACCCGGCCGGATGTCGACGTCGGCGTGGCGGAACGGGAAGTCGGGCGCGCGCACCTCGTCCGGCCAGAGCATCGTCTCCAGCACGATCACCTGGTCACGCACGCGCAGCGCGCCCAGGGTCTCGCGGCGGCGCAGCGCGACGGTGACCAACGCGATCCGCCCGGACTGCTGCAGGGCCTCGCTGAACAGCACGTACGGCTTCGTGCCCGCCGGCTCCGGCTCGAGGTAGTAGCTCTTCGCGAACCAGACCGGGTCGACGTCGGCGAGCGGCGCGAACCCGCGGATCGCGATCGTGCGGCCGGGCATCGGCAGCGACGCGAGCTCGTGGTCCGACAGCAGCACGACGTCACCGCCCGGGACGGCGTATCCGCGGACCATCTGCTCGGGCGGCACCTCGGCGCCGTCGACCTCGCAGACCCGCTTCACCCGGACGCGGCCGCCGTCGGCCTCGTGGACCTGGTGCAGCGGGATCTCGCGGTCCTCGGTCGCGCTGTACGCCTTCACCGGAATGGCGTAGCTGCCGAACCCGATCGTGCCCGTCCAGACTGCGCGCATGCGAGCCACCTCCGCAGCTCCAGGCTAGGCAAACGACCTCGCGCGCCGACAGCTACAAACGGGTGTCAGGCGCGACGGATTCGCTCACACATTCGAACGACGGCGTGACCTCGTCGAGCGCTTCGGCCGAACAGCGGGCCGCGATGGCCGCCGCGCGGAGCACCTCGGTGACGACTTCGACGTCCAGGGGCGGGGCCGCGGCGAGCGCGTTGGTGCCGCCCTCGACGCGGGCGGCGAGGCCGGCGAGCGCGTGGGAGATGGCCTCCTGACCGGCGATCAGGTGGGCGACGACGTCGGTGAGCTCGGCGGTCGTGGCGCCCGGGCCGCCGCAGCGCAGGCTCGCGGCGAGCTCCTCGGCGCAGGAGCGCAGGTGGGTGGCGACGACCGTCGGCGGCAGCGTCACGTCGTGCATCACTCACCCCCTCGGGCCGGTCAGAGCAGCCATGGTGCCACCGCACCCGCCGTCGGCTACGGCGACACACCGCGAGGCTTTTATTTGACCGATCGTTCTCGAAAGAAGTAGGGTTCCGAGCATGTCCCGGGTCAAGGAGTTCGACGTCGACGAAGCCTGCGACGCCGCACTCACGCTCTTCCGGCGTCAGGGCTACGAAGCGACGTCGGTCAGCGACCTCGTCACGCACGTCGGCGTCGCGAAGGCGAGCTTGTACGCCACCTTCGGCACGAAGCACGACTTCTACGTGACGGCGTTGAAGCGGTACGCCGCGCGCACCGACGCCCGCGTCGTGGCCGAGCTGTCGGGGCCGGGCTCCGGCGTGGCCGCGGTACGCCGGCTTTTCGACGGCTACCGGGCCGAAATCCTCGGTGACGAGAGCCGGATGGGCTGCTTCGTCGTCAACGCGGCGATCGAGCTGCTCCCCCACGATCCCGAGGTCGCGCGGCTGGTGGAGCGCAGCTGGGACACCCTCGAGGTCGCGCTCACCATGGCGCTGGAACGCGCTCGATCCCAAGGCGAACTGCCGGACGACAGCGACCCGGCAACGCTGGCGCGGTTCCTGCTCACCGTGCTCCAGGGACTGCGCGTCCTGGGCAAGGGCACGGACGCCGCGAGCCGGCTGGACGCGGCCGTCTCGCAGGCCATGCGGCTTATTCAAGACTGATCGGACCAGAAAGAAGGCACACGATGGGGGCACGGTTCGCGGGCAAGGTCGTCCTGGTGACGGGCGGCGGCTCTGGCATCGGACGCGAAGCGGCGCGCGCGTTCGCCGCGGCGGGCGCGACGGTGGTCGTCGCCGGGCGCGACGAGCAGCGGCTGGCGGCCGCGGTGAACGAGATCGGCGGGGACGCGAGCGCGGTGACGGTCGACGTCACCGACTCGGCGGACGTGGCCCGGCTGGTCGAGACGGTCGTCGCGCGGCACGGCGGGCTGCACGTCGCGTTCAACAACGCGGGCATCCTCGGCTCGCCGGCGCCGGCCGCGGACCTCGGCGAGGACGCCTTCGGCGCGGTGCTGGCCACGAACGTCACGGGGACCTGGCTGTGCCTGAAGCACGAGGTCGCGCACATGCGGGCGCACGGCGGCGGCGCGATCGTGAACATGGCGTCCAACATCGGCGCGCACGGCCGGCTGCCGAACATGGCGGCCTACGCGGCGTCGAAGGCCGCGGTGAGCGCGCTGACCCGCACGGCGGCGCGCGACCACATCGCCGAGGGGGTCCGCATCAACGCGGTCAGCCCGGGCGCGACCGACACGGACATGTCGCGGCGCCCCGGCGAGACGGACGCCGATCGCGCGGAGCGGGTGAAGGGAGCGATCCCGCTGGGCCGGGTGGGGGCCACCGCCGAGGTGGCCGCCGCGGTGCTGTGGCTGGCTTCGGACGAAGCGGCCTTCACCGTGGGGCACGACCTGGTGGTCGACGGCGGCGCGACCGCCTGAGCGGCCCCACCCGGGCCGGCGGCTCCTTCAGGACTCACGGTTGCGCATGGTGACGATCCCCTCTCGTGCGGGACGGACTGGGTGGCGGCGGGGTCAGGACTCGCGGTTGCGCACGGCGCGGCTCCTTCCGGGGGTGCGGACGGCTGACCTGCGGGTTCAGGACTCGCGGTTGCGCACGGGGCTCTCCTCTCGCGCGTAGTGACGGGGTGCCGGCTCTCAGGACTCGCGGTTGCGCACAGTGCTCTCCTCTCGCTCTCGCGCGTGGCGGCGGCGGGTGGTCTCAGGACTCGCGATTGCGCACGGCACGGCTCCTCTCGGGCGCTGGGGCTGGACGGCGGCAGCTCAGGACTCGCGGTTGCGCACAGGGCTCTCCTCTCGCACGGAGCAGCAGGACGTCGGATCTCACGACTCGCGGTTGCGCACGGCACGGCTCCTCTCGGGCGCAGGGACTGGACGGCAGCGGCTCAGGACTCGCGGTTGCGCACGGCAGATCTCCTCTCGAGCGGCGGGACTGGGGGTGGCGGTTCAGGACTCGCGGTTGCGCATGACGGCCTCCTTCCGGCGTAGCGCGGACATCGGCCGGGCGTCAGGACTCGCGGTTGCGCATGGCGGCGGCCTCCCTTCGCTGCTCCGATCGTGTGGCAATCGTCGATCGCGGTCGCCCAATGTGGTGAAGTGGACGCGGATCGTCGGATCACCCAGGGGAGTTGCACCGCCTTGAGTATGGACGGCGCCCGTCCGGCCGAACCCCGCGTGGGCCGGATCCGTGGGGCGCTGAATCCTGCTCACTGGACCCTCTGGCAGCAGCGCGGATCGCTGATCGCCTACTGCTTCCTCGTCGAGTCCGTGGCGCTCGTTGCCACCGTCTGGTCCGCCGCCACCGAGCCCACGCACCGTTGGGACCTGGTCGTCTTCGCCGTCCTCGCGTGCCTCGGCGTGCTGCAGGCCGAGCTGGGCCGCAAGATCGAGCGCGTCCGGCGGCTGGTGTCCGACACGCCGCACATCAACCTGACGTCGGTCTGGACGTTCGCCGGCGTGCTGCTCCTGCCGCCCGCGCTCGTCACGGCCCTGATCGTCGTGCTCTACACGCACCTGGCGACGCGCAGCCTCGCGCGGATGAAGCGCGTCCCGCCGTTCCGGACCACGCTGAACGCGACGCTCGTCGTCATCACCTGCTACTCCGCCGAGCTCGTCCTGAACCGCCTCGGCATCCCGGACATGTACACGGCGCTGACGGCGGGCTGGCGCGGCGTCACGGCCATCACCCTGTCCGCGGTGACGTATTTCCTGGTCGCGGCGATCACGATCGTCCCCGCGCTGACGATCACGAAGCGCACGATCAAGGCGTTCTTCGGCGGCCTCGGCGACAACCTCCTCGAGGTCGCGACGCTCTGCCTGGGCCTGCTGACGGCGTTGACGCTGGCGACGCTGCCCGCGCTCGCCGTCGCGATCGTGCCGCCGCTGCTGGTGCTGCACCGGGCGGTGCTGATCAAGCAGCTGGAGATCGCCGCGACGACGGACGAGAAGACGGGCCTGTTCAACACGACCGGGTGGCACCTGCTCGCTTCGCGCGAACTGGCCCGCGCCCAGCGCAGCACGCGCAGCACGTTCGGCGTGCTGATGATCGACCTGGACTACTTCAAGCTGATCAACGACGAGCACGGGCACCTCGCGGGCGACACCGTGCTGCGGGCAGTCGCGGCGACGATCAAGAGCGCGGTCCGCGACTACGACTCGGTCGGCCGCTTCGGCGGCGAGGAGTTCGTCGTCCTGCTGCCGGACATCGGGCCGGCGGCGGTGCTGGCGGTGGCCGAGCGCATCCGGTCGGCGATCGAGTCCCTGCGGGTCGAGTACGAGGACGGGAGCCACATCCGCGCGATCGGCGGCCTGTCGGCCTCCATCGGCGTCGCGACCTACCCGGACGGCGGCACAGCCGTCGACCGGCTGCTGCAGGCCGCGGACAAGGCCCTGTACCGAGCCAAGGACGCGGGCCGCAACCAGGTCGTCGACGGCACCGCGCCCGCCTGATCCACCCCTTCTCCCCCGCGCTGACCAGGCGACTTGTCAGATTTGCTCGACTGAGCTAAATTTTGCTCATGCGAGCAAGAACGTTCACCGAGTCCGGCCGGCGAGCCCAGATCGTGCGGGCGGCGATCGAAGTGATCGCCGAAGCCGGCTACCTCAAGGCGTCGTTCAGCCGGATCGCGAAGCACGCCGGCCTGTCGAGCACCGGCATGATCAGCTACCACTTCGCGGGCAAGGAAGACCTGCTCAAGGCGTGCGTCACCGAGATCGAAGAGGTCACCGGGGCGTTCATGCAGCCGCGCATCGACGCCGCCGTCGGGCACGTCGCTCAGCTGCGCGCCTTCGTCGAGTCGAACGTCGAGCTCGTCGGCGAGCACCCCACCGAAGTGCGGGCGCTCATCGACCTCGTCAAGAACGCCGGCTCGCAGAGCGCCGCCGTCAACGGCCGGCTCGCGCTGTTCGAAGAGCACTTCCGCACCGGGCAGGCGGCCGGCGCGTTCGGGCCGCTCGACGCCCGGACCACGGCGCTCGCCCTGACCGCCGGCCTCGACGCGGTCGTCGCCACGGCGGCCGCGGCCGGGCTGGAACCCACCGAGCTCACGCGCATCGGCCGTGAGCTCGCCGACCTCTACGTGCGGGCGACCGCACCCGAATCCGCTGGGGGATCCGCATGATGATCGAGCAGAAGACCGAACCCGACGCCGGCCTGCGCCGGGTCGTCCGCGCCAACGTGCGGAACGTCGTGTTCGAAGTGATCGTGCCGATGGCGCTGTTCTACGGCCTGCGCGCCGCCGGCGTGAGCCAGTGGTGGGCGCTGATGGCCGGTGTCCTGGTGGCCGCGCCGTACGTGCTGTGGACCATCGCCCGCACCCGCAAGGTCGACCTCGTCGCCCTGGTCACGCTGAGCGTGCTGGTGCTGTCGGTCGTGCTCGGCCTGCTGTCGGACGACCCGCGCACGCTGGTGATCCGCGAAGGCTGGACCGCCGCGCTGGGTGGCGTGTTCGGTGCGTGGATGCTGGTCTCGGTGTTCCTCGGCCGGCCGGCGCAGCTGACGCTGGGCCGCACGATCGCCGAGGTCAAGCGCGGCGCCGAAGGGGCGCAGGCGTGGGCGGCCCGCTGGGACACCGACGCCCGGTTCCGGCGCGGCCTGCGGATCAACACGGCTGCCTGGGGCGCGGTGCTGCTGGGCAGCGCGGTGGTGCACATCGTGCTCGTCTACACGCTGCCGATCGACCTCATCGCGCTGGTCACCAACGTGGCGTGGTTCGGCGCGCTGGCCCTGCTGATCGCCTGGCACGTCTGGTACCTCCGCAAGGAGAACCTCGATGCCTGACGTCCTGGTCGCCGGGGCGGGCCCGACCGGCCTGCTGACCGCGTTCGAACTGGAACGCGCCGGCGTCGACGTCCTGGTCCTCGAGCGCGACGCCGAGCCCGCCACCCAGTCGAAGGCCCTCGGCCTGCAGCCGCGGTCGGTCGAGGTGCTGGCCGACCGCGGCCTGCTCGCCGCGATCGAGCCGCACGTGCGGGCGAAGCTGCCCGCCGGGCACTTCTCCGGTGTCCCGATCGACTACACCGACCTGCCGACGTGCTTCCCGTACCAGCTCGGCGTGGAGCAGGCGCACGTCGCGGCGGCGATCGAGGCGCGGCTGCGCACGCCGGTGCTGCGCGACGCGGCCGTCACCGCCGTCGCGCAGGACGACGAGGGGGTCACGGTCACCGCGGGTGGGCGCGAGCACCGGGCCGGCTGGCTGGTCGCCGCCGACGGCGGCCACAGCACGGTCCGGACACTGCTCGGCGCGGCCTTCCCCGGCAGCTCGGCGCGGATCTCGCTGGTCGTCGCCGACATCACCTTGGCCGCCAAGCCCACCGGCCTGGCCGACGACTGGACCCTGCCCTCGTCGGGGTCTGGCTACCTGCTGCCGCTGTCTGGGGGCCGTTACCGCACGATCGTGTTCGGCGAGGAACAGCAGCGGCTCGGCCGCGACGCCCCGGTCACGGCCGACGAGGTGCAGCGCGCGCTGACCGCGGCGCACGGACCCGAAATCCGCGTGGGCGACGTGCTGTGGGCGTCGCGGTTCGGCGACGCGTCCCGGCAGCTGGAGCGCTACCGCCACGGCCGCGTGCTGTTCGCCGGCGACGCGGCGCACGTCCACCTGCCGGTCGGCGGCCAGGGGCTCAACCTGGGCCTGCAGGACGCGGTGAACCTGGGCTGGAAGCTGGCCGCGACGGTCCACGGCACGGCACCGGCCGGGCTGCTCGACAGCTACCACGACGAGCGCCACCCGATCGCGGCGCGCGTGCTGGTCAGCACGAGGGCGCAGGCGGTCCTCGGCGTACCGGACCCGGACGCGGCGGCGGTCCGCGAGGTCGTCACGGAGCTGCTGGCCGTTCCCGAAGCGCGGCGCGCGGTCGCCGCGGAGCTGTCGGGCCTCGGGGTGACGTACCCGGGGATCAGCGGCCGGGCCACGGATGTCCCGGCGAGCACCGACGGCCGCGCCGTGCTGGTGGGCGCGGCGGTGCCGGCGGGCTGGGCCGGGCGGGTCGAGGGCCGGGAGGGGGCGGCACCTCGGCTCGTCCGGCCCGACGGGTACGTCGCGTGGTCCGGCGGCCCGGGCCTGGACGAAGCGCTCCGCCGCTGGCTCGGGGCGCCGGTTTAAGGGGGGCGTCGGCAGGGCTTGCCGCGGGTCGGCACACCTCGCGGCACCCGCCAGCCGACCGGGCATGGCGCGGGTCCGCACCCCCCGCAGCACCCGCCAACCGGCCGCGCATGACGCGGGTCCGCACACCCCGCAGCACCGGCGGGCCAGGCCGCCGTCCGGCTTCCGCTCGCCCCGGTTCGAGCCGGGGCGAGCGGAGGGCGCACCGCAAGCCGTTCTCGCGGCAGCCCGGCTAGGAGGCCGCGGCCAGGATCGCCTGTTCCACTTCCCGCCGCCAGCCCGGCTCGATGCGGCCGCTCCGGGGCGTCACGGCGAACGAGTCCACCACCGCGCCGCCCAGCGTCGAGACCTTCGCCCAGCGGACCTCCGCGTCACAGCGGCGCAGCGCCCCCGCGACCCGGAACAGCAGGCCGATCCGGTCGGCGGCGCGCAGTTCGAGGACCACCGTGTCGGGGCCGCTCGTCTCGTCGTCGAACCAGAGGACCTTCGGTGCGACCGGAGCCGGTGAGCCGTAGTCGCGTTCCTTGGCCGCCAGGCGCTGGGTGAGTGGGAGCGTGCCGGCGACCGCGCGGGCGAACTGCTCGCGCAGCAGCGTCGCGTCCGGCAGCGAGCCGAACTTCGGCGACGCCGTGAACACCCCGGCGCGGCCGCCGTCGTGCCCGCGCAGGACCGCGGAGTGCACTTCCATCGAGTTCAGCGCCAGCACGCCGGCCGCCGGGGCGAGCAGCTCCGCGCGGGCCGGCACGGCCAGCAGCACCGTGACCACCTTGCCCTGGGAGCTGATCCGGATCTCGCCGTTGCCCGAAGCGACGGCTTGCTTGACGAGCTCGCGTTGTTCGTCGTCCATCGGCTCGGGTGCGGTGAACCCCTTGCCGCGCAACACTTCCTCGCAGCCGGTGACGAGCTGGGCGAGCAGCCGCGCCTTCCAGTCCGTCCAGACGCCGGGGCCGGTGGCCAGCGAGTCGGCCTGGGTGAGCGCGTGCAGCAGCTCGACCAGGACGATGTCGCCGTCCAGGGTCTTCACCACCCGCGAGACCGTCTCCGGCTCGCTGATGTCGCGGCGCGTCGCGGTGTGCGGCAGCAGCAGGTGGTGGCGGACCACCGCCGACACCGTCGCCGCGTCCGCCGGGCTCAGCCCGAGCCGCATCGCGACCTGGGCGGAGATCTTGGCGCCCAGCTCGGAGTGGTCGGCGTCGCGCCCCTTGCCGATGTCGTGCAGGAGCGCGCCGATCAGCAGGAGGTCCGGCCGCGGCACCGTCGTGGTCAGCTTCGCCGCTTCGACGCAGGTGCGGATGAGGTGCCGGTCGACGGTCCACTGGTGCACCGGCGAGCGCGGCGGCAGGTCGCGGACCGCCCCCCACTCGGGGAACAGCCGGGCCCACAGGCCGGTCCGGTCGAGCGACTCGACCGCGTCGACCAGGCCCTCCCCCGCGCCCAGCAGCTCGACCAGGGCGTTCAGCGCGTCGGGCGGCCACGGCGCCCGCAGCTCGGGCGCCGATTCCGCGAGCGCCTTGAGCGTGCCGAGCGCGATCGGCTTGCCCGTGCGCGCCGACGCGGCGGCGACCCGCAGCAGGAGCGCGGGATCCTTCGCCGGGACGGCGTCACGCGCCAGCGAGACCTCGTTCCCGTGCAGCACCACGCCTTCGGCGAGCGGCGTGCGCGACGGCCGCCGTCCGAACCGCGGCTTCGGCGGCTCCACAGTGGACCGGAGAGCGACGTCGAGGGCGTACGCGATCGTGCGCCCCGCGCCGGAAAGCTTGCGCGCCAGGTTGAACCGGTCACCGAAGCCGAGTTCGGCGGCGACCAGCTCGGCCTCCGGTGCGGACAGGATGTCCCGTTCGCGCCGGATCTCCCGGCGCAGCTCGGTGCGGACGTCGAGCAGGAGTTCCTTGGCTTCCAGCAGTTCTTCGCCGGGCCGCGCGGTGAGCTGCGCCGCGGCCAGCGCCTCCAGGACGGCGAAGTCGCGCAGCCCGCCCCGCCCGTGCTTGAGGTCGGGTTCGGCGGACTGCGCGATCTCGCCGCTGCGGCTCCAGCGCTGCCGGACCGACGCCGTCATGTCCGGGATCTGCTTGCGCGCGGTGCGCCGCCACTGGTCGCGCGCCGCGGAAACCAGCCGGCCGGTCAGCTCGGCGTCCCCGGAAAGGTGCCGGGCGTCGAGCAGCCCCATCGCCGTGCGAAGGTCCTCCGAAGCGACCTTCAGTGCTTCGCCGGGCGTGCGGACCGAGTGGTCCAGCCCGACTTTCGCGTCCCACAAGGGATACCAGAGTGCGTCCGCGATCTCACCGACGTTGCTGTTGCCGTTGTGCACCAGCACCAGGTCGAGATCGGAGAACGGCACCAGCTCCCGGCGGCCGAGCCCGCCCACGGCGACCAGCGCGACACCCGGTTCCGCGGTGTCGACGCCGGCCGCCGAGGCTCCCCTGCTCAGCCAGAACTCGTAGAGGTCGACCAGGGCCGCCCGCAGTGCGGACGCCCCCAGCCTCCCGTGCCTGCCCTCGAGCAAACGCTCGGTGGCTTTGACCAGTTCGCCCCCGTCGGCCATTTCCCAGTCGCCTATAGCGCGTCCGTGCCGCGCTCGCCGGTCCGTACCCGGATGACCGTCTCGACCGGGGTCACCCACAGCTTGCCGTCGCCGATCTTGCCGGTGTGGGCGGCCGTGGTGATGGCCTCGAGGACCTTCTCCACGTTGGTGTCGTCGGTGACGACCTCGATCTTCAGCTTGGCCACGAAGTCCACCGAGTACTCGGCGCCGCGGTAGACCTCGGTGTGGCCCTTCTGCCGGCCGTAGCCCTGGACCTCACTGACCGTCATGCCCAGCACGCCCAGCTGCTCCAGCGCGGAGCGGACGTCGTCGAGCGTGAACGGCTTGACAATCGCCGTGATGAGCTTCATGCCTTGCTCTCCTCGAGTTTCGCGGCCGGGCCGGTCTTGACCGGGATGGTGGACGGTGCGCCACCGCCGGACAACCCGGTGAAGTCGTACGCGCTCTCCGCGTGCTGAGCCTCGTCGATACCGGTGACCTCGTCCTCGGTGCTGACGCGGAAGCCGCCCGCCTTCTTGATCACGAAGGCGATGATGAAGGACAGGACGAACGAGTACGCGAGTACCGCACCGGCTGCCGCCGCCTGCTTGACCAGCTGACTCCAGCCGCCGCCGTAGAAGAGGCCGTTGCCGCCCGCGCTGTTGGCGTCGGTCGTGGCGAAGAATCCGATGAGCAGGGTGCCGACGATGCCGCCGACCAGGTGGACACCGACGACGTCGAGCGAGTCGTCGAAGCCGAACCTGAACTTGAGCGAGATGGCCAGCGCGCAGACCGCACCGGCGATGACGCCGATGGCGATGGCCCCGAGCGGGCTCACGAAACCACACGCCGGGGTGATCGCGACCAGGCCGGCGACCGCGCCGGACGCGGCGCCGAGCGTGGTCGGCTTGCCGAACTTGAGCTGCTCCACGATCAGCCAGCCGAGAACGGCGGCGGCGGTGGCGACGGTCGTGTTGGTGAACGCTACGGCCGCGAGGTCGTTGGCGGCCAGCGCGGAGCCGGCGTTGAAGCCGTACCAGCCGAACCACAGCAGGCTCGCGCCGAGCAGCACGAACGGCACGTTGTGCGGGCGTCCGGTGTCCTTCGGCCAGCCCTTGCGCTTGCCGAGCACGATCGCCAGCGCGAGACCCGCGGCACCGGCGTTGATGTGGACCGCGGTACCACCGGCGAAGTCGAACGCCTTGAGCTTGTTGGCGATCCAGCCGCCGCTGAAGTTCGCGCCCGTGAAGCCGTCGAACGAGAACACCCAGTGCGCGACCGGGAAGTACACGACCGTCACCCAGATGACGACGAACAGCGTCCAGCCCCAGAACTTCGCGCGGTCGGCGATGGCGCCGGAGATCAGCGCGGGCGTGATGATGGCGAACATCAGCTGGAACATGACGAACGCGAGCACCGGCAGCGCGTCGGAGCCCGGCCACGCGACCGCGGGCGACGAGCCGCTCGCGGCTGTCGCTAGACCGACCAGCTTGCCGATCGAGTCGCCGAGGCCGGCGAAGTGGAAGTTACCGACCAGCCCGCCGAAGGCGTCGTCGCTGAACGACATCGAGAAGCCGTACAGCGCCCACAGCACCCCCACCACGGCCAGCGCGATGAAGTTCATCATCAGCATGTTCAGGACGCTCTTCGCGCGGACCATGCCGCCGTAGAAGAAGGCCAATCCTGGGGTCATGAGCATGACCAGCGCGGCGCTGGCCAATACCCATGCGGTGTCTCCTGCGTTCAGCACATCGTCCTCCCGTGCCCTGGGTCTGTGCGATGGCAGTTTTGGCGCGCGGTGTTTCACGGGGCGGCGCGAGAGGTTTCGCCCGCGTGAACTGTCCGCGCCCGGTTGTTACGGCCAGGTTTCCCGGGAGGTGTGCTGGAGTGTCCGGTTGCTTTACGTCGTGGTCGAATAGCCCCATGACGCGAGCCGACCACGGGAATGACCCACTGCCACCCCGGGTCGTCGACGCGTTGCGCTGTTCGGTGTGCGCGTCGCCACTGAAGAGTGTTGATCGCACGCTGCGTTGTTCATCGGGCCACTCGTTCGATCTAGCCCGCCAGGGGTACGTGAACCTGTTGCACGCGCGAATCCCGGCCGGAACGGCGGACACGGCCCCGATGGTCGCCGCCCGCGCGGACTTCCTGGCCACCGGCGCCTACCTCCCGCTGGCGGACGAGCTGGCCCGCGTGTGCGCGGACGCCGAGGGCCTGGTGATCGACGCGGGCGCGGGAACGGGCTACTACCTGGCGCACGTCCTGGAGACGGCTCCCGCCGCGTTCGGTCTCGCGTTGGACGTTTCCGCGGTGGCCTTGCGCCGCGCGGCCCGTGCCCACCCGCGGCTGGGCGCGGCGGTGTGGAACCTGTGGGAGCCGTGGCCGGTGGGCGACGAGGTGGCCTCGGCGGTGCTGAACGTCTTCGCGCCCCGCAACGGGCCGGAGTTCCACCGCGTCCTGCGTCCCGGCGGCCTGCTGACGGTCGCGGCCCCGGACCCGGACCACCTCCGCGAGCTGGGCGACCTGGTGCTGTCGGTGGACGAGCGCAAGGAGGAGCGCCTGGACGGCACCCTCGGCGAGTATTTCGCCCGCACCGGCCGCACCGAGGTCCGCCGGACGACGGAGCTGACGCCCCGGCAGGTCCGCCAAGCCGTCGAGATGGGCCCGACCGCCTTCCACCTCGACCGCGGCGACCGGCGGTCCCGCCTCGAGGCGCTGAGCGAGCCTCAAGCCGTGACGGTGTCCTTCACCGTCTCCACCTACCGGCGGCTGTGACGGCCGTTCTGGAAGGCTGGGTGCCGTGAAGCCCGACTGGACCGCGCCCGCGACCCTGCTCGCAGACGCCGAGTGGGTGCGCGCCCGCATCGGCGGCGCGGCCAAGCTCTACGGCTGTGCCCGGCCGGAGGTGCTCGGCACGATCTGGTGGTACTCGCTCTCATCGGTGCTCGTGGCTCCCGCGGTCGAAGGTCTGGTCGCCGGGGCGCCGGCCGACCCGTCGCTCGACGCCGTGGAGATCGACCTCCTCGCCGACGGCCGGTTCCTCGGCGCCCGGTCCACCCGGCGTCTCGCCGGTGGGCTGCCCGAGCTGGGCGCCGCGTTCGCTTCGGCGCTGGGCACCGCCATCGCGACGATCGCTGCCGTCACCGGGGCGCGTGAGCGTGCCCTCGGCGCCATCGCCACCGACTCGATCGGCAACCGGCTCCTGTGGACGTCCGACCCCGAACGCGCGATGGCCCTGGCCGAGCCGCTCGTCGCCGCGATCGGCCTGGGCCTGCCGAAGCCCCGGTTCGTGCGCGTCGGCCGGACGCCTGCGGTGCGTCGCGCCTCGTGCTGCCTGATCTACGAGGTCGGCAACCCGAAGTGCGTGAGCTGCCCGCGTCAGACGCCGGCCGAGCGCGACGCGCGGCTCCGCGCCGCCCTGGGCTGACCCAGGTCCCAGCTCAGTCGAGGACGGCCAGCTCCAGCCCGCGCAGCCGCTCCGGGTCGGCGATGACGTCGATGCCGGTGATCCGGTCGCCGTCGACCCGGAACGCCAGGACGACCGACAGCCGCCCGTCGCGCAACCACAGCAGCCCCGGCGAGCCGTCCACGAGGGCCAGCTCGCTGGCGCGGGCCCGTTCGGAGGCCAGCACCGCGCCCTTGCGCACGTTTTCGACGCCGCGCAGCACGACCGGCGCGGGGCTCGGGCCGACGAACCGGTCCGCGTGCAGTACCACGTCCGGCGCGAGAAGCGCGAGCAGCGCTTCGAAGTCACCGCCGCGCGACGCCGCCAGGAACGCCTCGACGACCTTGCGCCGCCGCGGCAGGTCCGCGGCCACCGCGGAGCCGCCCTTGACCCGCCGCCGGGCCCGGCTCGCCAGCTGGCGGGCCGCCGCCGGCGTCTTGTCGAGCATCGGCGCGATCTCGTCGAACGGCACGGCGAACATGTCGTGCAGCACGAACGCGACCCGTTCGGCCGGCGCCAGCGCGTCGAGCACGACCAGCAGCGCCAGCCCCACCGTGTCGGCCAGCTCCGCCTCCTGCTCGGGGTCCCGGCGGTCCTCACCCTGCTCGGGCCGGCCCTCCAGGGGCTCCTCGCGGTGGTTGCGCCGCGTCCGCAGCATCGACAGGCACACCCGGGCTACGACGGTCGTCAGCCACGCGCCGACGTTCTCGACCTCAGCCAGGTCGGTGCGGTCGAACCGCAGCCAGGCCTCCTGGACGGCGTCGTCGGCCTCGCTCGCCGAACCGAGCATCCGGAAGGCGACCGCGCGCAGCCGCGGCCGCTCCTGCTCGAACCGTTCGGTCAGCGTGTCCACCGTGCCTCGTTCCCTCCGTCGCGGTCGTAGCAGTAGACCCCGCGGCGGCGGCCGATGTGACGAGAACGCAGAGACGTCGTCCGTGATCTGGATCATCCGGCCCGGTCAGCTACCCATGAACCACCCTCCTCGGCTCGCACCACGTCTCCCCCACGGGCTCGCCCGCCATGTTCCAGCTCCACGAAATCCGCGGGGTGATCCGCGTGTACAGCCCCGGCCCACCAACCCGGTCCGTTCCACCGGATCGTCCGCCTCGCCGTACACGCGGATCGCCCGTGCGATGAACGGTTGCAGCGACACCAAGTCGTCCACCACCAAGGCGACTTTCCGCCGTCCGTCGCCGATGTTCCGGAACTTGCGGGTGGCCGCCACGGCCGCGCCGGTCCCGCCGACCCAGAAGTGCTCGCCGTCGAACTCGAACGCGAGCGGGACGACGTCCGGCTGCTCGCCGGCGCCGAGCGTGGCCACGCAGGTCCGGCTCCACCTCCTACACGAACGCGCCGCCCCGGGATCGACAACTCAGAGCACGCAGAACTCGTTGCCCTCCGGATCCGCCATCACGACGTGGTCCGGACGACCGTCCAGCACGTCTTCGCGCAGCACGGTCGCGCCCGCCGCGGTGAGGCGGGCGACCGCCTCGACGACCCGCTCCCACCGCGTCTCCCACGCAACGTCGCGGCCGCCGCCGGCCTGGACGTCCAGGTGCACGCGGTTCTTGGCGACCTTGCCCTCGGGCACCTTGAGGAAGCTCAGGTTCGGCAGCACGCCTTCCGGATCACTCAGGTAGGCGCCGTCGTCCCATTCCGCCTCGGGCACATCGTGGTGCGCGAACCAGTCTTCCCAGCTCGCGAACCCCGCGGGTGGTGGCCGCTCGATATAGCCGAGGGCCACCGCCCAGAACCTCGCCAGCACGCGGGGTTCCGCGCAGTCGATCGTCAGGCTCCACCTCACCGTCACGGACGAAGCGTAGCCGCGAGGAGCGCCACCGCGCCCTTCGCGACGGCGATTCCCCGTGCCGCCACGTGGTTTTCGTCCAACGCGGTCACCGGGTCCGACACCATCACGCTGGTGACCAGCGAGCGGCCGTCCGCCGTGCGCGCCAGGTAGTTCAAGGTCAGCACGCCGGGTTCGCTGCCGCCCTTGAACCAGACGTCCGGGAACTTCGCCCGGTCGAGGCCGAGGCCGCCGTCGTTCAGCGACAACGCGTGCTCGATCTCCGGCTGGTTCTCCTTCTGCAGCCCGGAAAACGCCCGGCAGATGTCGTCCGGCGAACCGAACCACTCGATGTCGTCGATCTTCTCGGGTGCCATCCAGCCCTGCAGTCCGGTGAGCGGAAGCCGTTCCAGCCCCGCGACCGCCGCGGGACGCGCCCAGCGCGGCAACGCCAGGTAGGCGTCGGCGCGAGCCGGGTACTGCGTGGCCTTGAGCTCGAACATCGCCTTCGTGGTCAGGAACGGGATGTTCGCCGCCGGTCGCTGGTTGCCGAACGCGGTGAGCTGCCGTTGCACGGCATCCCGCCCCAGCCGGTGGATCAAGTGGTCGGTCGCGGTGTTGTCGCTGATCGAGATCATCTTGTCGGCGTAGGCGGACAACGGCAGCTGAGTGCCGGCCGGTTCGTTCTGCAGCACCCCGGACGGCAGGCTCTTCCAGTCGTCCCGGATCGCCAATTGCTCGGTCCAGGACGCTTTGTGCTCGGCGACCGCTTTGCCGAGCGCGCCCAGGACGTAGAGCTTGAACGCCGAACCCAACGGCCGCTGCACGTCATCGCGGACGCCGTGCACGTCCCGGCAGCGCCCGTCCGGGAGGATCTCCGACGCGCCGAACGACACCCGGCCGCCGAGGGCCGCCAGCTGCGCGTCGACCTCCGGCCACGAAGCGGGGACCGGGTCGTCCGGTTTCGCCGCGAGCCCGTCGATCAGCCCGGCCTGGTCCACGTGCAGGCCGAGCAGGTAGTCGTCGGCGGTCCCGTGGACCGCCGCTTCCACGTGGTCCGGGGCCTCGGTGACGATCCGTTTCAGTTGGAGCGGCCCCAGCTTCCCGAGCGCGCCGTTGACTCCCGCCGGGCCGCCCACAGCGTCCAGCATCACCTGGGCGACGTGCGCACGGACTTCGGTGTCGGGCACCGGGACGCGCCCGGTCGCGTCGACCACCCACTCGAGCTGTTGTGTCGCCGTGGGCACCTCGGCGGCTTGGGCGGCCGGGGCCACCAGTGCCGCCAAGAGCGCGACCACGCCCGCTATGGCTGTCTTCATTCGTCCCCCTGTGCTTCCATCGTTCCCCCTTGGTCACCGGCTACTCTTCGGCCGGCCTGATCCACAACCCGGCCACCCGGCCGTCTTCCCGGTAGGTCACCTGCACGGTCCGCTCGCCCGCCTCGAAGGCCAGTGGCATGTGGACGACCGTGTAGTCACCCATGGACCGCGCGTACGGTTCCCCCGTCCGCTCGTACCGCCCGACCGCCCCGGCCACCTGGGCCCAGGCGAGCTTCAGCTCGTCCTCGCCGACCGCCTCGCGCATGCGGTCGTCGAAGTCCCGGCGGACCTCTTGCCACTGGCAGCCGACGAGCTCCGCCACGAGCTCTTCGGCGCGGTGAAGCACGTCCGGCGGCTTCAGCTCCGTCATGGACTCCCCCGTCGTCGGATCAACCGGCCGGCCGAACCGCTGGAAGGCGGCCTGGCGGCTGGTGCCCAGGAGATTGCCGATCTCCTGCCACGTGTGCCCGGCCGCCCGGGCCGCGTCCACCGCGTCCCGCAGCGTCGCCTCCGCGTCGCGGACCTTCTCCACCGCTTCGCCGACCGCGGC
Source organism: Amycolatopsis sp. NPDC114478 (assembly GCF_055633805.1). Taxonomy (NCBI): domain Bacteria; kingdom Bacillati; phylum Actinomycetota; class Actinomycetes; order Pseudonocardiales; family Pseudonocardiaceae; genus Amycolatopsis; species Amycolatopsis sp. NPDC114478. Next base: position 217,159 of record NZ_JBVKDO010000006.1, read on the forward strand.
CAGCGGGCCGTGTTTCGGCACGCTGTCAAGGATGAATTGACGATCCACGAATGTCAAGTCAATCTTTACGCTCTCGCGTCGGCGGCGGGCGGCGCTCCGGCACGTAGCATCACAATACCGGCGATTTCGCCCGGAACCCCGGCGAGGTGGCAGCGGCTTGCCACAGGCGGCGCATTTCATGCTTTCGAGTGTAGCGCACGGAATGCCAAAGCGTGCTAACGTCGGAAGCACGAAATGACCGCGCCCACCACCTGGGAGGCGTGGCCATCCGAGGGGGAGGACGGTTACGGTGAGAACCGATGAGTGAACGCACCTGGGGCTTCCGGACCCGCGCACTGCACGCGGGCGGCACCCCCGACCCGGCGACCGGCGCGCGGGCCGTGCCGATCTACCAGACCACGAGCTTCGTCTTCGAAGACGCCGCCGACGCGGCGAACCTGTTCGCATTGCAGAAGTACGGGAACATCTACAGCCGGATCGGGAACCCGACCGTGGCCGCGTTCGAGGAGCGGATCGCCAGCCTCGAAGGCGCCATCGGCGGCGTGGCGACCGCGAGCGGGCAGGCCGCGGAGTTCCTTACCTTCAGCGCACTCACCGAGGCGGGCGACCACATCGTGTCGGCGAGCGGCCTCTACGGCGGCACGGTCACGCAGCTCACCGGCACGCTGCGGCGCTTCGGCGTGGAGACGACGTTCGTCAGCGGCGGCATCGACGACTACGCGGCCGCGATCACCGACCGGACCCGGCTGCTCTACACCGAAGTGATCGGCAACCCCCGCGGCGGCATCGCCGATCTCGCGGCACTGGCGGACCTCGCGCATTCCCACGACATCCCGCTCGTGGTGGACGCGACGCTGGCGACGCCGTACCTGTGCCGCCCGATCGAGCACGGCGCCGACATCGTGCTGCACTCGGCGACGAAGTTCCTCGGCGGGCACGGGACGACGCTCGGCGGGATCGTCGTCGAGTCGGGGAAGTTCGATTGGGGCAACGGGAAGTTCCCCCGGATGACCGAGACCGTCGAAAGCTACGGCGGCCTGAAGTACTGGGAGAACTTCGGCGAATACGCGTTCTGCACCCGGCTGCGCGCCGAGCAGCTGCGGGACATCGGCGCGGTCCTGTCACCCCACTCGGCTTTCCTGTTGCTGCAAGGGGTCGAGACGCTTCCGCAGCGGATGGACGCGCACGTCGCCAACGCGCAGGCGGTCGCCGAATACCTTCAAGCGGATCCACGAGTGACGTGGGTGTCGTACGCCGGGCTGCCTTCGCACCCGCACCACGACCTGGCGAAGAAGTACCTGCCCGCCGGGCCGGGCGCGGTGTTCTCGTTCGGCATCGACGGCGGCCGGGCGGCGGGCGAGAAGTTCGTCGAATCGGTGGAGCTGTTGTCGCACCTGGCGAACGTCGGGGACGCGCGGACGCTGGTGATCCACCCGGCGTCGACCACGCACGCCCAGCTGTCGGAGGAACAGCTCGCGGCGGCGGGCGTCAGCCCCGACCTGATCCGGCTGTCGATCGGGCTGGAGGACGTCGACGACATTCTCTGGGACCTCGACCAGGCGCTGGGCAAGGCGGTGGCCGGATGACACATGAGGTGGGTGCCGTCGGACGGCGGGCGATCCTGAACCGGACGAAGTCGGTGACGCTGGTGGGTGCGTCCGCCAATCCGGCGCGGCCGAGCTACTTCGTCGCGACCTACTTGCTCTCGTCGACGCGGTACGAGGTCAACTTCGTCAACCCGCGACTGGACACGCTGTTCGGGAAACCGGTGTACGCCTCACTGAAGGACCTACCGGGTGAACCGGACCTGGTCAGCGTCTTCCGGAGGCACGACGACCTGCCCCAGGTGGCCGAAGAGGTGATCGACGCCGGCGCGCGGACGCTGTGGCTGCAACTCGGGCTGTGGCACGAGCCGGTGGCCGACCGGGCGCGGGAAGCCGGGCTGGACGTCGTGATGAACCGGTGCGTGAAGATCGAACACGCGCGTTTTGCGGGCGGACTTCACCTGGCCGGGTTCAACACCGGCGTGATCAGCTCCCGGAGGCAGTCGGCACCCTAGGGAAGAGAACGCCCGTTCCCGCTGTTGGCCCTGGGCATGACCGAAAAGCTGGGGATCACGTTGTCCGGCGGCCCGACCGCGCTCCTGGAGCTGGGCGGCGTGCGGCTGCTGATCGACCCGACCTTCGACGCGCCCGGCAACCACCCCGTCGGCGACCGCGTGCTGGTCAAGACCGAGGACTCCGTGCTGACCGAAGAGGCGGTCGGCGTGGTGGACGCGGTCCTGCTGTCCCACGACCAGCACCCCGACAACCTGGACGACCGCGGCCGCGCCTACCTCGGGACGGTGCCGCTGACCTTGGTCACGCGCAGCGGAGCCGAACGGCTGGGCGGCACCGCGCGAGGTCTGAAGCCCTGGGAGGAGACACAGGTCGGACCGCTGACGGTGACGGCAGTCCCGGCGCTCCACGGCCCGGAGGGCGCCGAGCCGACGACCGGCGAGGTCACGGGGTTCGTACTGAGCGGCAGCGGCCTGCCGACGGTGTACGTGAGCGGCGACAACGCGTCGGTGGAGCTGGTGCGGGAGATCGCGTCGAGGTTCCGCATCGACATCGCGGTGCTGTTCGCCGGCGCCGCCCGAACAAAGCTCTTCGACGGCGCACCTCTGACGCTGACCAGCGCAAACGCAGTCGAGGCGGCAAAGGTACTCGGCGCGGCCAAGGTAGTACCGCTGCACTTCCGCGGCTGGCAGCACTTCACCGAGGGGCCAGAGGTGCTGCACAAGGAATTCGAGACGGCCGGCCTGACCGACCGGCTGATCCTGCTCGAACCCGGCCAGCGCGCGGAGATCTGAGGACGGCAAGAGGGGGCGGGGCGGGGCGGGGCGGGGCGGGGCGGGGCGGGGCGGGGCGGGGACGAGTAAATCCCGCCGCCGGCCAGCGCAAGCCCGCCAGGCACCTTGGAGGCGCGCGCCAAACCGGCACGCGGCCTGACCCACCCGAGGCGAACGACTCTGCCCCGGCGCCCATCGGACGCAAGCCCGGCTAAAAACCGGCGGGCGCGTGCCGGACCGGCCCGGACCGGCCCGGCCCCGCCTCAGACGAGCCACTGCCACCGCAGCGATCGAGCGCGAACTTGCAGGCGCAGGACGGCCGCGCCGCGGCTGGCGCACGTCCTCGGGAGCGAGCGCCCGTTACCGCACCCGCGGGCGGCCGCCGGCGGGCCCCAGACGAGCCACAGCCCCCGGCGACGTTCGAGCGCGAACCTGCAGGCGCAGGACGGCCGCGGCTGGCGCATGCCCTCGGGAGCGAGCAGCCCGTTACCGCACCCGCGGCCGGCCGCCGGCGGGCGCGCCGGACCGGCACGGCCCCCAGGCCCTGGCAGCGTTCGAGCGCGTACCTGCGCCGCCGCCGGCGCACACCCGCAGGAGCTGGCGGCCCGCCGCAGCACAGACGCGTGGGCACGCGGCAACCTCCGAACGCACCCGTGAGAGGCTGTCGGCATGGCCAAACCGACCCCGCTGCAGTTCCGGAACATCCTCGTCGCCTTGTTGGCGGCGGCGGGCTTCGTCTGGAGCATCGTGGCCGGGCTCCAGTGGTGGGTCAGCGCCATCATCGGCTGCGCCTGCGTGCTCTCGCTGGCCTCTGCCTACCTCAACCGGCCCGGCGCTGACAACTAGCGCGTCTTGGAATAGCGGGCCTTCAGATTCGTCCGGCCTGCCTCGGTGAGCCGGCCGAACAAGCGCAACCGCGCCAAGCCGCCGTCCGGGTAGATGTCCAGGCGGGCCTCCGTTACCTCCGGGCCGTCGCTCAACGCGAAACGGTGGCGGGTGTCCGGCTGCAAGCGGGTCTTCGGCAGCAGCTCGACCCACTCGCCGTACGTGTCGCGGCCGCTCACCGATGCCCAGCCCGGCGCGTTGCCCTTGAGGTTGCTCGTGTCCAGCTCGGCGAACCGGACGATGCCCGCGCCCGCGAGGCGGAGCGTCACCCAGTCGTTTCCGTCGTCGCGGCGGCGGGCCGTCTCCCAGCCCTCTGCCTGGTGCGCCGCGAGTCCGGGCGACAGCAGGTTGTTCGGCGAGGAATAGAACTTGTTGCTGCAGCCCGTGACGATGGCGCCGTTCTCCAGCGCCGCCAGGTCGAGCGCGTCCAGATCCAGGAGGTCCGGGTCCGGGATCGGCGTGCCGTGGACGCGCAGGCGGGCTACGCCGCCGTCCGGGTGCTGCGTCAACCGGACGTGCGTGTAGCGGCGCGAACCGTTGACCGCGTAGAAGTTCTCCGTGTGGCCGGCCGCCGGGGCGCGGTCCACCAGGACGTCCCAGTCCGCCGTCTGCAGCTCCGCCGCCGACGGGTAGCCCGGCACCGAGGCCGCCTCGACCGAGACGAACGGCGGGTAGTTGCCCTTGAAGAACGCCGTGTCGACGATGACGCCGGTGACCGTGCCGGCCAGGCCGAGCCTGACCACCGCCTGGTCGTCGCCCGGTTCGCGGTGGCGGCGGGTCTCCCAGCCGTCGTAGACCTGGCCCTTCGGGCCGAACGTCTCGGCGCGGTGCGCCGGCGTCCACGGGTTGACCAGGTTCTCCTTCTCGGCGAACAGCTCGTCGGTCGCCCACATCACCGTCCCGCCGAAGCGGCGTGACGCGAGGTCGGGCAGTTCGGTCCACTCAGGACGGTCGGACAAGGCAGCCTCCATTTCAGCAGTCCCCCCGGGTCAGCAACGCGCCGCGGGGCTCGTCGCCGGTGATTTCGGTGCCCCGCAACCACGTCGAGCGCACGACGCCGGCGAGCGGGCGCCGGTCGTAGGCGCTGACCGGGTTGCGGTGCTTCAGTTTCGCGACGTCGACGACGAACGCCTCGTCCGGCGCGAACACGCAGAAGTCGGCGTCGTACCCCGCCGCCAGGTGACCCTTGCGGCGCATCCCGGCCTGCGCGGCGGGCCGTTCGGCCATCCAGCGGACGACGTCGGTGAGCGCGAACCCGCGTTGCCGCGCCTGTGTCCAGATCGCCGACAGGCCCAGCTGGAGGCTCGAGATCCCGCCCCAGGCGAGCCCGAAATCGCCGCTGTCGAAGCGTTTCAGCTCCGGCGTGCACGGCGAATGGTCGCTGACGATGGTGTCGATCACGCCGTCGGCGAGCCCCTGCCACAGCAGCTCGCGGTTGGCCGCCTCCCGGATCGGCGGGCAGCACTTGAACTGCGTCGCGCCGTCGCGGATCTCCTCGGCGATGAAGCTGAGGTAGTGCGGGCAGGTTTCCGCCGTCAGCGCGACACCGTCGCGGCGCGCCGACGCGACCAGCGGCAACGCCTCGGCCGACGAAAGGTGCAGGATGTGCGCTCGCGCGTCGTGGCGGCGGGCCGCCGCGATGACCTGGGAAATCGCGAGGTTCTCCGCCTCACGCGGCCGCGAGCTCAAGAAGTCGACATAGCGACCGCCGTGCGGTTCCGGCGCCGAGTCGATCTCGTGCGCGTCTTCGGCGTGGACGATCATCAGCGCGTCGAAGGAACTCAGCTCGCGCAACGCTTCGTCGAGCCCGGCCGGGTCGAGCGGCGGGAACTCGTCGACGCCCGAGTGCAGCAGGAAGCACTTGAAGCCGAACACCCCGGCTTCGTGCAGGGCACGCAGATCGCCGACGTTGCCGGGGATCGCGCCGCCCCAGAAGCCGACGTCGACGTGCACCCGGCCGGTCGCCGCCTTGCGCTTGACCTCCAGCGCCGCGATGTCGACGGTCGGGGGCAGGCTGTTGAGCGGCATGTCCACGATCGTGGTCACGCCCCCCGCCGCGGCCGCGCGGGTCGCCGTCTCGAAGCCTTCCCACTCGGCGCGGCCGGGATCGTTGACGTGGACGTGCGTATCGACGAGTCCCGGCAGCAGCACGACGTCGTCGCCGAGCTCCAGCTCGCGGTCGCCGGACAAGGCAGCCCCGCCGGGTTCGACCGCGACGATCCGGCCGCCGTCGACGCCGAGGGTCGCCGGAACCTCGCCCTCGACCGTGACGGCTCGGGCTGCGCGCACCACAAGATCCATCCGAAAACCCTTCTCCGGGAGGATTGACCACCGCCGATTTCACAGTACGGAAAGACGGTTTCGCACAACGACAGTAACCACGGCGCGCGCCGCTCGTCAACGACGGACGCGGCGCGTTACGGTCATCCTCGTGCGGCTTGAAGCGGAGTTCACCAGCGAACCGTTCCACGGCGAGGGTTCACCACCCGAGCACGCCGTCGCCGCGCGCGACGCCGCCGCGGAAGCCGGGCTGGACACCGACTTCGGCCCGCTCGGGACGCTCGCCCGGGGCGAGGCGAAGGAGCTTTACGACGCGCTTCCGGCGATCGCGCGGGCCGCGCTCGACGCGGGTGCGACCCAGGTGACGCTGCAGGTGCGCCGGGTCGGCGCGGACAAGGCCGAAGCCGCCGAACCGCGCGCCGCGACAGGCGGGAAGACGCCACGCGATGCCGGAAAGGGGGCGGACGAGACCGTCGTCGAGCTGAACGATGCCCTCGCCCGCCTCATCGCCGACGTCGAGCGCGAAATGGGCGCCAAGCTGGGCGAACTCGACCGCGCCGGGAAGCAGCGGGCCGTGCGCGTCCTGCGCGAGCGCGGTGCCTTCGACCTGCGGAAATCGGTCTCCTCGGTGGCCGACGCGCTGGGCGTCACGCGGTTCACCGTCTACAACTACCTGAACCGGGAAGCGGACTGACCAGCGCTTTCAACAAAATGTTGACGTAACTCCGGCGCCGACGTACGGTCAGCCCGTGCTGCTCTCCGAGTTCAACACCGCCGACGACGTCCGCCCGCTGCTGACGGCGTGCCTCGCCGTCCCCCGCTGGGTCGACGCGATCCTCGACGGCCGCCCGTACGCCGACCTGGCCGCCCTCAAGGCCGCCGCCGACCTGCCGCTGAGCAGCGACGAAATCCGGCAGGCCATGGCCGCGCACCCGCGGATCGGCGAGAAGCCGGCGAGCGGCTGGGCGCGCGGCGAACAGTCCGGTGTGGACAACGCCGACGCCTTCGCCGCCGCGAATGCGGAGTACGAAGCCAAGTTCGGCCACGTCTACCTCGTCTGCGCCAGCGGCCGCAGCGGCGAAGAGCTGCTGAAGATCCTCCGATCCAGGCTGGACAACGATCCGGCGACCGAACTGGCCGTCGCCGGGCGGGAACTCCTCAAGATCGCCGAACTCCGACTCGCGAAAGCGGTGACCGCGTGAGCCTCGTGACCACCCACGTCCTCGACACGGCGGCCGGACGCCCCGCGCAGGGAATCGCCGTCCGGTTCGAGACCGCCGAGGGCAAGCCGATCGCCGACGGGCGGACCGACGACGACGGCCGCATCCGCGACCTCGGCCCCGAAACCCTGGCGCCCGGCGCGTACCGGCTGGTCTTCGACACCGGCGCCTACCTCGGCCCGGACGCGTTCTTCCCGGAGGTCGCGCTGACCTTCCGGATCGCCGACGGCACCGCGCACCACCACGTGCCGCTCCTGCTCAGCCCGTTCGCCTATTCGACCTACCGAGGGAGCTGAACCGTGGCCATCACCCTGGGCCCCAACCAGTACGGCAAGGCGGAGGTCCGCCTGGTGACGGTGCGCCGCGACGGCCCCGTGCACCACCTCAAGGACCTCACCGTGTCGACGTCGCTGCGAGGCGAACTCGCCGCGACGCACCTCACCGGTGACAACGCCGGCGTGCTCGCGACCGACACGCAGAAGAACACCGTGTACGCCTTCGCGAAGGAGGCGCCGGTCGGCGAGATCGAGGACTTCGGCCTGCGCCTCGCGCGGCACTTCACCGGCTCGCAGGGGAACATCACCGGCGCGCGGATCAAGATCGACGAGCACGGCTGGGACCGGATCGCCGTCGGCGGCGAGCCGCACGACCACGCGTTCAGCCGCTCCGGCGACGAACGGCGCACCACGGCCGTGACGATCCGCGACGGCCGCGCGTGGGTCGTGTCCGGCATCGACGGCCTGACGCTGCTGAAGTCCACGGGTTCGGAGTTCCACGGCTTCCCGCGCGACCAGTACACGACGCTCGCCGAGACCGACGACCGCATCCTCGCGACGGCCGTGACGGCGAAGTGGCGCTACCAGGGCGAGGACGTCGACTGGGCCGAGAGCCACCGCGAAGTCCGGCGGCTGATGCTGGAGAGGTTCGCGACGAAGCACAGCCTTTCGCTGCAGCAGACGCTGTACGCGATGGGCGAGGCGGTGCTGAACGCGCGCGAAGAGGTCGCTGAAGTACGACTCTCGCTGCCGAACAAGCACCACTTCCTGGTGGACCTGAGCCCGTTCGGGCTGAAGAACGACAACGAGGTGTTCTACGCGGCGGACCGCCCGTACGGCCTGATCGAGGGCACGATCCTGCGCGACGACGCCGAGGACCCGGGCCCGGCCTGGGACATCCACTAGCCGCCACGCCCGGTTTGATAGAACGCTCTATCAAACCGGGCGTATCGTGGCACCGTGGCAGGGACCAAAGAACGCATCATGGCCGCCGGCGCGGAACTGTTCCGGCGCAACGGCTACAGCGGTACCGGGTTGAAGCAGATCGTCTCGGAGGCGAATGCTCCCTTCGGGTCGCTCTACCACTTCTTCCCCGGGGGCAAGGAGCAGCTCGGGGCGGAGGTCATCCGGACCTCCGGGCTCGCCTACATCCAGCTCTTCGACCTCTTCATCGCGCCCGCTCCGGACGTCATCAGCGGGATCGAGGCCTTCTTCGCCGCCGGGATCGCCACCCTCGAAGCCACCGACTACGTCGAAGGCTGCCCGATCGCGACCGTCGCCCTGGAGGTCGCCGCCACCAACGAGCCGCTGCGGCAGGCCACCGCCGACGTCTTCACCGCCTGGATCGACGCCGGGACCGAAAAGTTCGGGAAGTTCGGGCTCGGCCCAGCCGCCGCGCGGACGCTGACCATCACCGCCGTCAACAACCTCGAAGGTGCCTTCGTCCTCTGCCGCTCGCTGCGGGACACCGAGGCCATGGCCGTCGCCGGCGCCGCCACCGTGGATGTTGCCAAGCGGCTACTCGACGAGAACGCACAACTTTAGTCGGGAATCCAACACGAATACTCAAAATGGCGCTTGACCGCGCAGCATCCGACACGGATGCTGCGCAGTGCTGTCTGACGACAGTGGTCTAGTCCTCCTGCCTCACACCGCCGTCCGGTTGGAGCCGCAATGCGCCGAGTCTTCGCCGTCCTTGCCGCCGTCCTGGCGGGCGCCGCACTCAGCAGCCCGCCCGCCCAAGCCCTCGAAAACGGGCTCCTCCGCACGCCCCCGATGGGGTGGAACACCTGGAACACGTTCCAGTGCAACATCAACGAGACGCTCGTCAAGCAGACCACCGACCTCATGGTCAGCTCCGGGATGCGCGACCGCGGCTACACCTACGTCAACCTCGACGACTGCTGGATGACCAAGACGCGGGACGGCAACGGCAACCTCGTCGCCGACTCCGCCAAGTTCCCGAGCGGCCTCAAGGCCCTCGGCGACTACATCCACGCCCGCGGGATGAAGTTCGGCATCTACGAGAGCGCCGGCTCCGAAACCTGCCAGCACTACCCCGGCAGCCTCGGCCACGAGCAGGCCGACGCGAACCTCTTCGCGAGCTGGGGCGTCGACTACCTCAAGTACGACAACTGCGGCAGCCCCGCCGGCGAAAACCAGCAGGACTACGTCCGCCGCTACTCCGCGATGCGTGACGCGCTGAAGGCCACCGGCCGCCCGATCGCCTACAGCATCTGCGAATGGGGGAACTTCAACCCCTCGACGTGGGCGCCGGACGTCGGCAACCTGTGGCGCACGACCGGCGACATCACGAACAACTGGGGCAGCATCGACTCCATCTACCGGCAGAACGTCGGCCTCGCGTCCGCCGCGAAACCCGGCGCCTGGAACGACCCCGACATGCTCGAAGTCGGCGACGGCATGGACTTCCAGGAGGACCGCGCCCACTTCACGCTCTGGGCCGCGATGGCCGCGCCGCTGATCGCCGGCGCCGACCTGCGCTCCGCCAGCGTCGCCACCTTCTCGACCTACCTCAACGCCGACGTCATCGCCGTCGACCAGGACGCGCTCGGCAAGCAGGCCACCCGCATCGCGACCGGGAACGGCCTCGACGTCCTCGCGAAACCGCTCCAGGGCGGGGACGTCGCCGTCGTGCTGTTCAACGAAAACGGCACCACGAAGACCATGTCGACCACGGCCGCCGCGGCCGGGCTGCCCGCGGCGTCGAGCTACCGGCTGACCAACCTGTGGTCCAAGGAGCAGACCACCAGCACCGGCACGATCAGCGCGGACGTCCCCTCGCACGGCGCGGTCATCTACCGCGTCAAGGCCGGCGCGAGCGGCAGCAGCACCGCCCGGCCGTTGCAGGGCGCGTCGTCCTCACGCTGCATCGACATCAACGGCAACGTGACCACGCCCGGCACCACGGTCGACATCTGGGACTGCGACGGCGGCCCCAACCAGTCCTGGACGTTCACCGGCGCCGGCGAGCTGAAGTCCGCCAGCGGTCTTTGCCTCGACGCCAGCGAAGGCGGCACCACCGCCGGGACCAAGCTGATCGCCTGGACCTGCCACGGCGGCGCGAACCAGAAGTTCAAGCTCAACCCCGACGGCTCGATCACCGGTACCCAGACCGGTCTGTGCGTCGACGTCACCGGCGGCGACAAGCCCGCCGGCAACGTCAACGGCGTCCAGCTCGAGCTCTGGGGCTGCAACGACGACGCCAACCAGAACTGGCTGCTCAAGTAGCGGTCAGGTGCTCCGGCCGGACCGGGACGCGCGTGAGCGCGAGCCCGGTCGCGGCCCGGATCGCGGCCACGATCGCCGGGGTCGACGAGATCGTCGGTGGCTCGCCGACCCCGCGCAGGCCGTACGGCGCGTGCGGGTCCGGGCGCTCCAGGACGTCGATGCTCATCGGCGGCATGTCCAGGACCGTCGGGATCAGGTAGTCGGTGAAGGAGGGGTTCCGGATCTTCCCGCCGGAGGTCTGGATCTCCTCCATCACCGCGAGCCCTAGCCCCTGCGCCGAACCCCCTTGGATCTGGCCCAGCACGGCTTGCGGGTTCAGCGCCTTGCCGACGTCCTGGGCGCAGTCCAGCGCGACCACCTTCACCAGGCCCAGTTCCGTGTCGACGTCGACGACCGCCCGGTGCGCGGCGAACGCGTACTGCACGTGCGCGGTGCCCTGCCCGGTCTCCGGATCCAGCGAAGAAGTCGGCCGGTGCCGCCACTCGACGGTTTCGTCGTGGACGTCGTCGCCGAGGACGTCCACCAGGTCCGCGACCACCTGGCCGTCGGCCGCGACGAGCTTGCCGCCGACCACGCGCACCCGCTGGTCGAACCGGGACAGCAGCCGCGCCCGCACCGCCGCGCACGCGGCCTGGACCGCGCCGCCGGTGACGTAGGTCTGGCGTGACGCCGACGTCGAGCCGCCGTTGCCGATCGAGGTGTCCATCGGCAGGACCGTCACCTGGTCGACGCCGAGCTCGGTCCGGACGATCTGCTGCATGATCGTCACCAGGCCCTGGCCGACCTCGCAGGCCGCGGTGTGCACGGTCGCGGCCGGCTCGCCGCCGACCAGCTGCAGGCGCACCCGGGCCGTCGAGTAGTCGTCGAAACCCTCGGAGAAGCAGACGTTCTTGATGCCGACGGCGTACCCGACGCCGCGGACGACGCCCTCGCCGTGCGTCGTGTTCGACACCCCGCCCGGCATGTGCCGCAGGTCGAACGGCCGGACCGGCGGCATCGGCATCTCCCGCACGCGGGAAAGCAGCTCGGCGACCGGCGCTTCCGCGTCGACGACCTGGCCGGTCGGCATCAGATCGCCTTCGCTCATCGCGTTGCGGACGCGGATCTCCACCGGGTCCAAGCCACACGCGAGAGCGAGCTTGTCCATCTGCGACTCGTACCCGAACGCCGCCTGCACCGCCCCGAAGCCGCGCATCGCGCCACACGGCGGGTTGTTCGTGTACGTGCCCCAGCAGTCCACCGAGACACTGTCCACTTTGTACGGTCCGACGCCGAGCGTGGCGGCGTTCGCGACCACCGCGCCGGTCGAGGACGCGTACGCGCCGCCGTCGAGGTACAACCGCGTACGCACGTACACGAGACGCCCGTCGCGGGTGGCGCCGTGCTCGTAGTACATCTTCGCCGGGTGGCGGTGGACGTGGCCGTAGAAGGACTCTTCGCGGTTGTAGACCATCTTCACCGGCTTGCCGGTGTGCAGCGCGAGGAGACACGCGTGGACCTGCATCGACAGGTCCTCGCGGCCGCCGAACGCGCCGCCGACACCGCCGAGCGTCAGCCGCACCTTCTCGACCGGCAGGCCCAAAGCGGCGACGATCTGCTGCTGGTCGACGTGCAGCCACTGCGTCGCGACGTAGAGGTCGACGCCGCCTTCGGTGTCCGGCACGGCGAGCCCGGACTCGGGCCCGAGGAACGCCTGGTCCTGCATGCCGACCTCGTAGACGCCCGAGACGACGACGTCCGCGGAGACGTCTTGCGGGCCGCGGCGGATCTTCACGTGCCGGACGACGTTGCCGCCCTCGTGCAGCGAAGGCCCTTCGCCCGCGACGGCCGCTTCGGAGTCCGTGACCGGAGAAAGCTCTTCGTACGAAACGACGATCCGCTTCATCGCGCGGCGCGCGGTCTCCGGGTGGTCGGCGGCGACCAGCGCGACCGGTTCGCCCTGGTACCGGACGACGTCGGACGCGAGCACCGGCTGGTCGGCGTGCTCGAGGCCGTACCGGTTGACGCCGGGGACGTCTTCGTGCGTCAGCACCGCGTAGACGCCCGGCACGGCCAGGGCTTCGGTGATGTCGATGCCGGTGATCCGCGCGTACGGGTGCGGACTGCGCAGCGTCACGCCCCACACCATGTCCTCGTGCCACAGGTCCGAGGAGTAGGCGAACTCGCCGCGCACCTTCACCGTGCCGTCGGGGCGGCGCGGTGACGCGCCGACGCCGTTCGCGGTCTGCGTGGTGACGGAAGTGGTGGTCATCTGCCCTCCCTCAACCGGGCGCTCGCGCCCGCCAGCTCACGGGCGATCTCGGACTCGTCGGCTTCGCGCAGCGTGCCGTCCGCGACGACGGCCTTGCCGCCGACGAACAGCCGGCGCAGCGGCGGGGTCGTGCCGAGCACCAGTGCCGCGACCGGGTCGGCGATGCCCGCGTAGTTCAGGCCGGTCAGGTCCCAGACGGCGAGGTCGGCGAGCTTGCCAGGCTCGATCGAGCCGAGGTCGTCGGCGCGGCCGAGGCAGCGGGCGCCGCCCATCGTGCCCATCCACAAGGCTTCCCGCGTGGTCAGGCCGCGGGGCCCGCCGCGCTGGCGGGCCTGCAGCAACGCCTGGTGCAGCTCTTCGCCGAGGCCACCGGACTCGTTGGACGCGGCCCCGTCGGCGCCGAGCCCGACCGGGACGCCGGCGTCGAGGAGGTCGCGGACCGGGGCGATGCCGGCGCCGATCCGGCCGTTGGACGTCGGGCAGTGCGCCGAGCCCGTGCCGGTCGCGCCGAACCGGCGGACCGCCTCGGGCGCGAGGTGGATGGTGTGCGCGAGCCAGACGTCGTCGGCGAGCCAGCCGAGCTTGTCGGCGTACTCGGCGGGCGTGCAGCCGACCTCGGCGAGGCACTGCTTCTCCTCGTCGAGCGTCTCCGCGAGGTGCGTGTGGAGCCGGACGCCCTTGCGACGGGCCAGTTCGGCCGCGCCGGACATCAGCCGCTCGGTGACCGAGAACGGCGAGCACGGGCCCACGGCGATCTGCAGGTGGGCACCCGCCGAGTCGTCGTGGAAGCGCTCGATCGCCGCTTCGGTGCCGGTCAGCGCGTCCTCGGTCGACTCGACGAGGTTGTCCGGCGGCAGGCCGCCGTCGGACTCGCCGCGGTCCATCGACCCGCGCACGACGTGCAGCCGGACGCCGATCCGCTGGCGGGCCGCCGCGAGCGCCGCGACCTGGTCGCCGCCGTCGCGCGGGAAGACGTAGTGGTGGTCGGCGACGGTCGTGCAGCCGGTCAGCGCCAGCCGCGCCATCCCGGCGGTGCCGGCGGCGTGCGTGATCTCCGCGTCGAGGCGCTTCCAGACCGGGTAGAGCGCGACGAGCCACTCGAAGAGCGTGTGGTCGGCGGCCAGCCCGCGGGTCGCCCACTGGTAGAGGTGGTGGTGGGTGTTGATCAGGCCGGGCGTGACCAGGCACCCTTCGGCGTCGACGCGCTCGTCGAACTCGCCCGTGTAGACGCCTTCGCCGACTTCGGCGATCCGGTCGTTCTCGACGACGACATGGCCGTTGGCGTACTCCTCGCCGCTGACGGTGGCGACCGCTGCACCGCTGATGAGCGTCCTCACGCGACCCCGCCCTCCGCGACGGCGCGCACGGCGTCGAGGATCTTCTCGTAGCCGGTGCAGCGGCACAGGTTGCCGGCGAGGGCTTCGCGGATCTCCTCGTCGGACGGGTCGGGGACGCGGTTGAGCAGGTCGTGCGCGGCGACGACCAGGCCCGGGGTGCAGAAGCCGCACTGCACCGCACCCGCGTCCACAAAGGACTGCTGGACCGGGTCGAGGGTGTCGCCGTCGGCCAGGCCCTCGACCGTGCGGACCACGCGGCCCTCGGCCTGCCCGGCCGCGACCAGGCAGGCGCACACCGGGACGTCGTCGAGGTAGACCGTGCAGGAGCCGCATTCTCCCTGCTCACAGGCGTTCTTAGAGCCCGGCAGGCCGAGCCGCTCACGCAGGACGTAGAGCAGGCTTTCGCCCTCCCAGACGTCGTCCGCCTCGCGTTTCTCGCCGTTGATCGTGACATTCAGGCGCATGCGCGCTCCCCCGTCCGGTGTTCGTCCCAGGCCCAAGTCAACGTACGCCGCGCTAGTACCCCCAACGCGTGCTTCCGATACGCGGCGCTGCCCCGGACGTCGTCGATCGGTGACGTCGCTTCGGCCACGAGGTCGCCGAAGCGGCGCTTCAGGGAGTCGGCCAGCGGCTCGGACGACGTCCACGGCAGCTCGGCGGCCAGGAACTCCTCGGCCGCTCGTGCCCGGCGCGGGGTCGGGGCGGCGGACCCGATCGCCGCGCCGACCTGCCCGTCGCGTAGGGCGAGTGCGAACGAGCAGACCGCGATGACCATCGCGTTGCGCGTCCCGACCTTGGCGAACTGCTGCGGCCCGGCGTGCGCGGGCAGGTGGACGGCGGTGATCAGCTCGTCCGGTTCGAGGGCGTGGCGTTTCACGCCGACGTAGAAATCCTCCGCGCGGAGGATCCGGGTCCCCCGGACGGAGGCTGCCTCGACCCGCGCGTCGAGGGCCAGCAGCACCGGGTGGGTGTCGCCGGCCGGGGACGCGGCGCCGAGGTTGCCGCCGACCGTGCCCCGGTTGCGGATCTGCGGCGACCCGACCGTGCGCGACGCCATGGCCAGCGCCGGGACGGATTCACCCAGTTCGGCGATCACGCGGGTGTACGGGACGCCGGCGCCGAGCCGGACCGTGCCGTCCGAGTGATCCACAGTGGACCACTCCGCCAGTTCGCCGACCCGGGTCAGGTCCAAGAGGGCCTCGGGGCGCCGGTGGTCGAAGTTCAGCTCGACCATGACGTCGGTGCCGCCGGCGATCGGCACGGCGTCCGGCCGCTCCGCCTTGAGGGCGAGGGCCTCGGCGAGCGTCGTGGGACGCAGGAACTCCACTCTGCCTCCTTAAAGCGTGCTCCTTCGCCGGAGAAGGGACGATAGACCAGTAGACGCCGAACCGGGTCCGGGCGGCAACGGCACGGCGCATGAAACGCACAGGAGCGAAACCCGGTCCGGTTGTGCTTTCCTACAAGCCTGATGACGACCGTGAAAACTCTGCTGGGCCTCCCCGGTCTGCGGCTGCGCCCGCGAGCCGGGGCCGAGTTGCTCGACCGCCCGGTGACGCGCATCTACGTGACGGAGCTGCCCGACCCCGGACGGTACCTCTCGGCCGGTGAGCTGGTGCTTTCCGGCCTGCTCTGGTGGCGGCGCCCCGGTGACGCCGAGCCGTTCGTGGCGGCGCTGGCACGCTCGGGAGCGGCGGCGCTGGCGGCGTCCGGCGCCGACTCCGGCGGCATCCCCGGCGACGTCGTCGAGGCCTGCGAGCGGCACCGGATCCCGCTGCTGGAAGTGCCCGCCGACCTGTCGTTCTCGGTGATCACCGAGCAGGTGGTGCTGGCGCTGGCCGCCGCGTCCGAGAGCGCGCGCAAACGTTTGCAGGCCGCCGCGGACGCCCCGGTCGAGACGCTGCTGGAGCGCGCGTCCGCGGAGTTCGGGCTGCCGTGCTGGGTGCTGTCGGGGCTCGGCCGGGTCGTCGCGGGCACGTCTCCGCTGCCGGTGCCGGCGCCCGACGTCGTGCGACGGTACGCGGCGAAGGAAGCCGGGTCGCTGACGGTGGTGCCGGTCGAGGGACGGCACGCGGTGCCGTGGCTGGTCGCCGTCGGCGGGCCGTTGAGCACCGCGCAGGCGGAGCTGGCCGAGGAGCTGGCGGGGCTCGTGGGCGTCACGCGCGCGCGGTCGGTTCCGCCCGACGTCGAGGTGCCCGCCGAGGCGCACGTCATCGCGTTGCGGACCGAGGGCAGCGACGAGAGCCGGGACGTCCTGCGGGAGCTGCTGCCGGACGGGCTGCCGCTCGAGTCCACTGGGGACACTTCGTACGCGGCTGTCGCGCGGTGGCCGGGCTCGGCCGGGCTGTCCACTGTGGAACCGTTGCTGCGGGCGTCCCGGATCCTCTGCGGGGTGGGCGATTCCGCGCCAAGGGCCGAGGCTCTCGCGACGGCGCGGTTCGCGCTGGACGTGGCGGCCGGGCGCGCGGGACGCGTCGTGGTCGTCGAGGCCGGCGACGTCGACGCGCACCGGCTGCTGCTGGCCGGGACGCCGGAGGGGCTGCGCGCGGCGTTGCGGCGCCGGGTGCTCGGGCCCCTGCTGGCGTACGACGCCGAGCAGCACACGGACCTGGTGCACACGGTGCGGGTGTTCCTGGAGTGTTCGGGCTCGCCGACGCGGGCGGCGAAGGCGCTGCACGTCCACGTCAACACGTTGCGCTACCGCATCGGCCGGGCGGGCGAGCTGCTCGGGGCGGACCTGACGGAGTTCACCGACCAGCTCGACGTCTACCTCGCGTTGCGCATGGAGGAGTGAAGTGGAGATCACGTCGGCCCAGCAGGCCGCCTACGACCCGCGGGTGCTCGCATTCGGCCGGCTGCAGGGCGCGGCGAACCGGCTCGAGTACTTGCTCGGCCGCGCGCTGGAGCGCGAATGCGGGATCACGCACCTGATGTACGAGGTGCTGCTGATCGTCGGCCGCACGGGGCAGGATGGGCTGACGATGCGGTCCATCGCCCAGGAGCAGGTCCTGACGACGGGCGGCGCGACCCGGCTGGTGGACCGGATGTCGGCGCTGGGTTTGGTGACGCGCACGGTTTCGCCCGACGACCGCCGCGTCCAGCTGGTGCGGCTGACCGCGCTGGGCGAGGAGACCACGGTGCGGGCCAGCCGGGTGCACGTGGAGAACATCGAGCAGTTCTTCTTCAAGCCGCTGCCGCCGGAGCACCGGGAGCGGTTCGCGGAGGATTTGCGGATCTTGAGCCACTTCGCGCGGGACGCCCTGCCGCGGCTGCGTTAGAGCGTCGCCACGGCGAGGCCGAGGAAGAGCAGCGGGGCGACACCGGTGGCGATCTTGCGCGCCCGGAGGTGGGCGATGATCGCCCCGAGGTAGAAGAGGACCAGCCCGACCGCGGCGGCTGTCCCTATCGGTCGGATCCCCGCCAGGCCCAGGGTGAGGCCGGCCGCCCCGGCGAGCTTGAGGGCGCCGAGCACGGGCAGCCAGCTCGGCGGGACGTCGACGGCTCGCGACGTGGCGAGGACGAACTCGGCCTTGGCCAGGTCGGCGAGGCCGATGCCCGCGTTGAGGACGATCGCGATGAGGGTGAGTGCGGTGTGCATGCCTTCCCGACGGGCCGGGCGCCGGGAAGGTGACCGGGCTGCGGCACACTCGCCCGGTGGGCAAGCAGAAGCGACGCACCCCGGCCCCGGAAACCCCGAGGCCCGGGACCGCCGAAGAGTTCGGCGACGCGCTGCTGGCCGCCGCCTCCGAGACCGCGCAGGGAGTCCGTCGCGCGGCCGGGACGCACGCGAACCGGCTGGCGCCGGACCTCGAGCTGCCCGCCGAGGCGGCCGAAGGGGCCCGCCGGGCCGCGCACCTCCTGATCTCCCGGGCCCGCCGCGGCGGCTGGCTGCCGGAAGACCTCGACCAGGCGGCCCGGCGGCGGGTCGACGAGTTCGCCCGGTCCTTCGTGCTCGACACCGCGGCCGCCGACGTCGAGACGACCTCGCGGGACCGGCTCGACGACGTGGGCGCCGTCCGGTGGTGGACCGAGTCCGAGCCGCACCTGCCGCAGTGGGTGGCCAAGCACATCCTTACCCCGGCCGAGGCCCTGACCTCCGTCATCGAAGCCCTCGGCTTCCTGATGACCCTGCCCGTTCTGACCACGCCGGGCACCGCGGCGCCGAAGCGCCCCGCCGCCGACGAAAAGAAGCTGGGCCGGGTCCGCGCGCTGCTGGCGAAGGCCGAGTCCAGCGCCTTCCCCGAGGAGGCCGAAGCCCTTTCGGCGAAGGCGCAGGAGCTGATGACCCGGCACGCCCTCGACCGCGTGCTGGTCGAAGCCGGCGTGTCCGCGCCCGACGTGCCCGCGTCCCGCCGGATCTGGCTCGACACCCCGTACGTCGACGCCAAGTCGCTGCTGGTCGACGTGGTCGCGAAGGCCAACCGCTGCCGCGCCGTCTTCGACCCGCGCTGGGACTTCGTGACCGTGGTCGGCGACGAGGACGACCTGGACGCCGTCGCGCTGCTGACGACGTCCCTGCTCGTGCAGGCGACCCGCGCCATGATCGCCGGTCCCGCCGGCCGGGACCGGGCGTTCCGGAAGTCGTTCCTCGTCGCCTACGCCACCCGGATCGGCGAGCGCCTCGAAGCGGTCGCCGAGGCGACGCTCACCGCGACGCCCGACGCGGACCGGCTGCTGCCGGTGCTGGCGTCGCACGAGCTGAAGGTGAACGCGGCGTTCACCGCGCTCTTCCCCCAGGTGGTGGGCAAATCGGTGACCGTGCGCAGCCACGAAGGCTGGGACGCGGGCCGCGAGGCCGCCGACCGAGCCCGGCTCGGTGAGTGAGCCTCACGCCAGGCGTTGCGCGTACTTCTCCAGCTCCGGCCGTCCGAAGGACAACTCGCCCTCGTCCAGCGCGCCGCAGTCCAGGCCTCTCAGCAGGTACACCGCCAACGCCTGCGCGGTCGCCGGTTCGTCCAGCACTCCCCCGGCCTGCTTGTCCGCGTACGCCTGCAGCCGCTCGACCGCGGCCGCGGAGCCCGAGCGGTAAAACTGGTACGTCGCCGCGAAACGCGTCGGCAGCTGGTGCGGGTGCAGGTCCCAGCCCTGGTAGAACCCGCGCTCCAGGGAGCGGCGGACCAACCGCAGGTGCTCCGCCCACGCCGAAGGCAGCGCGTCGCCGATCGGGAGGCGGTTCGTCGATCCGTCCGACAGCCGGACGCCCGTACCCGCTGCCGAGACCTGCATCAGGCCCTTCGCCAGGTCCGCCGCCGGGTGCTCCATGCTCTGGTACGCCGCCGCGATCCCGAGCCCGGCGCTGTAGTCGTACGTCCCGTAGTGCAGCCCCGAACACCGCCCCGCCGCCGCCTGGACGATCCGCGGCACCGACAGCGTCCCGTCGATGTCCACAATGGACTGGGACGTCTCGATCTGGACCTCGAACCGCAGCGTTCCCTCGGCGAGCCCGTACGCGGATTCCAAGCGCGCCAACACTTCCGCGGCGACGGCGACCTGCTCGATCGCCGTCACCTTCGGCAGCGTCACGACGAACCCGGGCGGCAGCGGCCCGTTCTCGAGGAGCCCCGTGAGGAACAGGTCCAGCGTCCGGATGCCACGCCGGCGCGTCGCCGCTTCGAAGCTCTTGAAGCGGATGCCCGAGAACGGTGTCCCGCCGGTCGTCGCCAGGGTCTGGCCGGCCGCGAGCGCCGCCGCGTCCTCGACGTCGTCGGGTACGCGGCCGTAGCCGTCCTCGAAGTCGATGCGCAAGTCCTCGATCGGCTCGGTCAGCAGCTTCGCGCGGACGCGTTCGTATACGTCCGCGTCGACGCCGAGGAGGTCGCCGTGCTCGATGAACACGCGCATCGCCTGCTTGCCCCAGTCGGCGACCAGGCGCGTCTTGTACCGCGACGCCGGGACGTAGACCGTGTGCACCGGCTGCCGCCCCGGGCGCTCCCCCGGGTACGACGCCGCGACGCGCGCGTCGGCCTCGGCCAAGCGCGCGTCGGCGGCGTCGTAGACGTCCTCGGGCAGCCGCACTACTTGATCCGCTCGTACGCGGGGAGCGTCAGGAAGTCCGGGAACTCGTCGGCCAGCGCGACCTGCTCGAACAGCTCGATCGCCGGCACCAGCAGGTCGGCCGCGATCTCGCGGGCCAGCTCGCCGCGGACGTCCGTCAGCACCCCGCGCACCAGCTCCTTCGTCACGACGTCGCCGGTGTCCAAAGTGGTCCCGTTCTTGACCCACTGCCAGATCTGCGACCGCGAGATCTCCGCCGTCGCCGCGTCTTCCATCAGGTTGTGGATCGCCGCCGCGCCGTTGCCGCCGAGCCAGGACGCGATGTAGCGGACACCGACGTCGACCGCGGCGCGCAGGCCGGCCGCCGTCGCGCCGCCCGGCGTCGAAGCGACGTCCAGCAGCTGGTCGGCGGTGACGCTGACCTCGTCCCGGGTGCGCTCGAGCTGGTTCGGCTTGTCGCCGAGGACCTTGTCGAACTCCTCCTTGCAGAGCTCGACCATGCCCGGGTGCGCGACCCAGGAGCCGTCGAAGCCGTCGCCGGCCTCGCGGGACTTGTCCGCGTGGACCTTCTCGAAGGCACCCTTGTTGACCTCGGGGTCCTTGCTCGGGATGAACGCGGCCATGCCGCCGATCGCGAACGCGCCGCGCTTGTGGCAGGTGCGCACGAGCAGCTCGGTGTAGGCGCGCATGAACGGCGCGGTCATGGTGACCGAGTTGCGGTCCGGCAGCACGAACTTCTCGCCCGCGTCGCGGAAGTACTTGATCACGCTGAACAGGTAGTCCCAGCGGCCGGCGTTGAGACCCGACGCGTGCTCGCGCAGCTCGTAGAGGATCTCCTCCATCTCGAACGCGGCCGGGATGGTCTCGATCAGCACGGTCGCGCGGATGGTGCCGTGCTCGATGCCGAGGGTCTTCTCGGCGTGGGTGAAGACGTCGTTCCAGAGCCGTGCCTCGAGGTGGCTCTCCATCTTCGGCAGGTAGAAGTACGGGCCCTTGCCGCGCTTGAGCAGCTCGGCCGCGTTGTGGAAGAAGTACAGGCCGAAGTCGACGAGCGCGCCGACGGCCTCGCGCCCGCCGAAGGACAGGCCGCGCTCGGGCAGGTGCCAGCCGCGCGGGCGGACCACGATCGTGGCGTGCTCGACGTCGTCCTTCAGCGCGTAGCTCTTGCCGCCGCTCTCGAGGGTGATCGTCTCGCGGACGGCGTCGTACAGGTTGACCTGGCCGGACACGACGTTCGCCCAGTGCGGCGTGTTGGCGTCCTCGAGGTCGGCGAGCCAGACCTTCGCGCCGGAGTTGAGCGCGTTGATGGTCATCTTGCGGCTGGTCGGCCCGGTGATCTCGACGCGGCGGTCCCGCAGCGCCGGCGGGGCGCCGGCGACCTGCCAGTCGCCGTCGCGGATCTCCTTGGTCTCCGGCAGGAAGTCGAGCCGGCCGGTGGTCCGGGCCTCCTCGCGGCGCTTGCTCCGCGCCTGGAGCAGCTCGTCGCGGCGGGCGGCGAAGGCGTCGTGCAGTCCGGCGAGGAAGTCGAGCGCCTCCGTGGTGAGGATCTCGTCGCCGCGCTCGACCGGCTCGCCCAGCACCTGGACTTCAGAAGACATGGGGAAACACCTCGAAGGTTCGGAATCTTGGATAACGGCCCTACGGTTTTCTACCAGCCGGACTATAGTTTCTGCATAGCGGAACCTCAACGCCGACGTAAGGAGGGCCACCGTGCCGGCGGAGAAGAACGGTCGCGACGGCGGCGTCCAGTCCCTGCAGCGCGCCTTCGAGCTGCTGGAACACCTCGCGGACACCGGCGGCGAAGCCAGCCTGTCCGAGCTGGCGACGTTGTCCGGGCTGCCGATGCCGACGATCCACCGGCTCATCCGCACCCTGGTCGACCTCGGGTACGTCCGGCAGAACACCAACCGCCGCTACGCGCTGGGCGCGCGCCTGATCCGCCTCGGCGAGAACGCGAGCATGCAGTTCGGCGCGTGGGCGCGGCCGTTGCTGGCGGAGCTGGTCGAGGAGGTCGGCGAGACGGCGAACCTGGCGGTCCTGGAGCGCGACGAAGTCGTGTACGTGTCCCAGGTGCCCTCGAAGCACTCGATGCGGATGTTCACCGAGGTAGGACGGCGGCTGCTGCCGCACGGGACCGGGGTGGGCAAGGCGATGCTGGCCCACCTGCCCGCTTCGGAGGTGCGGGCGTTGCTTTCGCGGACGGGCATGCCCGCGTACACCGAGCACACGTTCACGGACCCGGACGCGCTGGCGGTCGAGCTTTCGCGGATCGCTTCGCAGGGGTACGCGCTGGACGAGGCGGAGCAGGAGCTGGGGGTCCGGTGCGTCGCGGTGGCGGTGCCGGGAGCGCCGGTGCCGGCGGCGGTTTCGGTGTCGGGCCCGTCGGGCCGGCTGACCGCCGAGGCGGTGGCGCACATCGCCCCGGCGGTGCAGCGGGTGGCCGACGCCCTGGGGGCGAGCCTTTCCCAGACGGCACTATCAGTGTGACTTTGAGTGATATCCTATGACTGAAAGTGACCCTGATGTCGGAGACTCTGAGCCCGCCGGTAAAGTAACCGGCATGGCCAGCCTCGAAGACCTCGAAGCCCGCGTGACCATTTTGGAAGAGCAGGTGCGGTCCACCCGGCAAGACGCCGCGGCCGCCCGAGTGCTCGCCGGCACGGCGGACCGCGACGTCTCCGAGTTCAAGCAGACCTTGAACGGTCACACCAAGGTGCTGAACGCGGTGCGCGAGACGCAGGTCGAGGACCACGACAGGCTCAACAGGCTCGAAGCCAAGGTCGACAGCGGCTTCACCAAGATCAACGTCAGCATGGACCGGATCAGCCGCTTGCTCCAGCAGGTCGTCGACAAGGACTGACCCCTTACTTCAGCTCGCCGGCCAGCAGGTCCATCAGCAGGCCGTCGTGCCAGGTGCCGTCCGGGGCGCGCTCGTAGTCGCGCATCAGGCCGACCGGGCGGAATCCCACCTTCGTGTACACCCGGATCGCCGTCTCGTTGGCCGCCGCCGGGTCGATCGTCAGGCGGTGGTGGCCGCTTTCGAGCAGGTGGCGAGCCAGGGCGCGCAGCGCGTCCGTGCCGATGCCGCGACCGTGGAAGTCCGGGTGCACCGAGATGTCGATGCCCGCGTGGCGGTACTGCGGGTCCAGTTCCTCGCAGCTCTGGATCAACCCGACGACGACCCCGTCGAGCTCGATCGCGTAGACGGAGTAGCCGTCTTCGACCTCGTACAGGCCTTCGGTTTCGTGATCCGGGTCGCCCCACCAGCGGGCGACTTCGGGCGTGGCGAGGATTTCGCGCAAACGGGCGCGGTCCGCGGCGGCGATCGGGCGCAGCACTACCCGATCGCCGGGGATGACAGTCATGATGGTTCCTCTCGTGTAGCGGACGACGGCTTCCGGGCGTCTGACACGAGGAGGAGCACGAGCGGACGTGCGTCAACCGGGCATACCCGGATTCTGCGCCGGCGCGCGCCGCCCGTCACCTGGATTTCCGCCGGAGGGACCCCCGATGGACCCGCACCTCAGCTGGCTCGCCGCTTCGAACCTCGTCGACCGGCTCGTCGACCGCGCCCTCGACGGGTCGCCGCCGCCGCCCAAGTGGCCGCACCCGCCCAAGACGGCCGCGGGAACGGTCGAGATCACCGTCCGGCACCACTCGGCGGTGAAGGTCCGCACGCCGGTGGTCTTGACGCTGCAGGAGGAGGGCAGCCGCACCGGCACGGCGTTCTCGCTCGTCCTCGGGCACACGGCCCGCATCGCCGTACCGGGCGGCCACTACGTCGGGGCGGCGATGGTGGTCGACCCGGCCCGCCGCACCCTGCAGGGCATCGGCTGGTCCCGGCTGACGGTGAAGCCCCGCGGGACGTCCCCGTGCCTGATCCCGGCCACCCGCCCGTCGGCGCCGGTGATCCTGCAGCTGGGGCTGCGGAAGCCGGACGGGACGCCGCTTTTCCGGCTCTGAGCCGGTAGCGGCTCGGTGAGGTGACCCGACGGTCGGTCAGCCCAGCAGGGCGTCCACGAACGCGCCCGGCTCGAACGGCGCCAGGTCGTCCGGGCCTTCGCCCAGCCCGACCAGCTTCACCGGCACCCCCAGCTCGCGCTGCACCTGGAACACGATCCCGCCCTTGGCAGTGCCGTCCAGCTTGGTCAGCACGATGCCCGTCACGTCGATGACCTCGGCGAACACCCGCGCCTGCATCAGCCCGTTCTGGCCCGTCGTCGCGTCGAGGACCAGCAGCACCTCGTCGACCTTCGCCTGCTTCTCCACGACTCGCTTGACCTTGCCCAGCTCGTCCATCAGGCCCGTCTTCGTGTGCAGCCTGCCCGCCGTGTCGACCAGGACCGCGTCCACGCCCGTGTCGACGCCGCGCTTGACCGCCTCGAACGCCACCGCCGCCGGGTCCGCGCCCTCCTTGCCGCGGACGACCTCCGCGCCCACGCGCTCGGCCCACGTCTGGAGCTGGTCGGCCGCCGCCGCGCGGAACGTGTCCGCCGCGCCCAGGACCACCGTCTTGTCCTGGGCCACCAGGACGCGGGCCAGCTTGCCCGTGGTCGTCGTCTTGCCCGTGCCGTTCACGCCCGCCACCAGAACCACCGCCGGCTGCTTCTTGCCGTCGACGATGTGCGGCAGCGCCCGGACCGCGCGCTCGGCGTCGGTGGACAGCTGCGCCGTCAGGACCTCGTGCAGCACCTCGCGCGCCTCGGCCGACGACCGGATCGCGCGGCGGGACAGCTCGTCGCGCAGGCGCTCGACGATCTGGGTCGTCGTGGCCGCGCCGAGGTCGGCCATCAGCAGCGTGTCTTCGACGTCCTGCCAGGAGTCCTCGTCGAGGTCACCCGCGCCGAGCAGGCCCAGCAGGCTCGTCCCGAACACCGAACGCGACTTCGACAGCCGGCCGCGCAGCCGCTCCATGCGGCCGGTCGCGGGCTCGATCTCCTCGACGACCGGAGCGGCGGGAGCAGCGGGAGCGGCCTCCGAAGGCGCTTCGGGCAGCTTGACGTCGCGGACCGTGCGCTGCGCCGAGTCGCGCGGCACCGCCGCGTCGTCGCCCACCGCGGGCTGGCCGTCGGTTTCCGGCCGGTCTTCGACGGGGTGTTCGGGGGCCTCGCCGCCGGGGGCGAGCGCGATGCCCCCGCTGGCCGCGTAGGAGCCGCCCTTCGGCTTCTCCTCGACCTCGCGCTTCGCGTCCAGGCTGATCCGGCGCTTGCGCGCGACCAGCAGGCCGGTCACCAGGATGGCGACCAGCACGACGACGGCGACGACTACGAACAGGAACCAGGTGCTCGACACCCGCCCATCCTTTCATCCGCACCGCGGCGTCGCGGACACCCCGTCCGCACAGGCAATTCATAACGACGTAGATCCCGATTGGGGCAAGACTTCACCACGTGGGTTGCGTCACCAGGGACCCTGCACTAAACCCCTCCCGATGGGGAATCGCGCAAGTCACAGCTTCCGGGTGATCGGGCTGCTTTCGGGCACCTCGCTCGACGGCATCGACGTGGCCGCCGCGGACCTGCACGCCGAGGACGACACGGTGGTCCTGACCCCGCTCGGCGAGCTCGACGTCCCTTATCCCGAACCGCTGCGCGAAGGCCTGCTCGCCGCGTTGCCGCCGAACCCCTGCACCGCCGGCGAGCTGACGCGGCTCGACACCGGCGTCGGCCAGGCGTTCGCCGACGCGGCCGCGCGCGGGGCCGAAGAGCTGGCCGGCGGCGCGGACCTCGTCGCCTCCCTGGGCCAGACGGTGTTCCACTGGGTCGAGGAGGGACACGTCCGCGGCACGCTGCAGCTGGGCCAGCCCGCCTGGATCGCCGAACGCACCGGGCTGCCGGTGGTCGCCGACCTGCGGGCCCGGGACGTCGCCGCGGGCGGCCACGGCGCTCCGCTGGCGAGCACGCTCGACCAGCTCTGGCTGCGCGGCCTGGCCGAGGACAGCGGCCACCCGGTCGCCGCGCTCAACCTCGGCGGGATCGCGAACATCACCGTCGTCGCCGGGGCCGAGCCGGCGATCGCCTACGACACCGGGCCCGCCAACGCCCTGCTCGACGTCGCCGCCCACCGCGTCACCGGGCAGCGCAGCGACGTCGACGGGCGGCTCGCGTTCAGCGGCTCGGTGCGCAACGACCTGCTCGTCCGGCTGCTCGCCGACCCGTACTTCGCCGCCGCGCCGCCGAAGTCCACCGGCAAGGAGCACTTCAACGCGCCCTACCTCGACGCCGCCCTCGCCGGGCTGCGGCCGGTGGATCCCGGCGACCTGCTGGCGACGCTGACGGAGTTCACCGCGGTGACCGTCGCCGACCAGTGCCTGCGCCACGGCGTCACGACGGTCGTCGCCTCCGGCGGCGGGATCGCGAACCCGGCGCTGATGACGGCGCTGGCGCGGCGGCTGCCGTCCGCGGTGATCAAGACCAGCGACGACCTCGGCCTGCCCGGCGCCGGCAAAGAGGCGTACCTCACGGCGCTGCTGGGCTGGCTCACCTGGTGCGGTGTGCCCGGTACGGTGCCGTCCGCGACCGGTGCCCGCGGACCGCGCCTGCTCGGCGCGCTCGTCCCGGGCGCCGGGCCCCTGAACCTTCCCGCCCCGCTGGGGGGCACCGTGACGCGGTTGCGAGTCGCGGAGAAGGCCGGATAGACGGTAGGAGAAGTCCATGCGCGGAGTTGACCTCGCGATCATCGTGGTCTACCTGGCGGCGATGCCGCTGATAGGCGTGCTCGTCGGCCGGAAGCAACGGTCGGCGGCCGACTACTTCGTCGGCGAACGCAGCCTGCCGTGGGGCGCGGTGATGCTGTCCGTGGTGGCCACGGAGACCTCGACGCTGACCGTGATCAGCACGCCGGGCCTCGTCTTCGGCAACGCGTTCCTGTTCCTGCAGCTCGCCTTCGGCTACATCATCGGCCGGACGATCGCCGCGTTCGTGCTGCTGCCGCGGTACTTCCGGGGCAACCTCGTCAGCGCGTACGCGTTCCTGGGCAAGCGCTTCGGCTCGGGCCTGCAGGGCACGGCGTCGGTGACGTTCGTGATCACGCGGCTGCTCGCCGAGGGCGTGCGCCTGTTCGCCGGCGCGATCCCGATCAAGGTGATCCTCGGGCACTACAACATCCACCTCGACTACTGGGTGATCGTGGTGATCCTGACCGCGCTGACGCTGATCTACGCCTACATCGGCGGGATCAAGGCGGTCGTCTGGGTCGACGTCATCCAGCTGTCGCTCTACCTGGGCGGCGCGGCGGTGGCCGCGATCGTGCTGCTGAACAAGCTGCCCGGCGACTGGATGACCCAGGCGTCCGACGACGGCAAGTTCATGCTCGTCGACTTCTCGAAGAACCTGCTGACCAGCCCGTACGCGTTCGTCACGGCGGTCCTCGGCGGCGCGGCGCTGTCGATGGCCTCGCACGGCGCCGACCAGCTGATCGCGCAGCGGCTGATGGCCACGCGCAGCCTGCGCGACGGCCAGAAGGCGCTCATCGGCAGCGGCATCATCGTCACCATCCAGTTCGCGCTGTTCCTGCTGGTGGGGGCGATGCTGTGGGTGTTCAACGGCCGCAAGTCGGTCGCGCAGCTCGGCCTGCAGAGCCCGGACGACGTGTTCTCGCGGTTCATCATCGACGACCTGCCGGTCGGCGTGTCGGGCCTGCTCATCGCGGGCGTGCTCGCCTCGACCATGGGGGCGCTGGCCTCGGCGCTCAACGCACTTTCGACGTCCACCGTGGCCGACCTCTACCAGCGCTTCACCAAGCGCTCGCCGGAGGATTCGAAGCTGCTCAAGCACGGTCGCATGTGGACACTCATCTGGGCCGTGGTGTTCGCGATCTTCGCGTCGCTGTTCTCCACCACGAAGAACTCGGTCATCGAGCTGGGCCTGGCGATCACCGGCTACACCTACGGCGCGCTGCTCGGGTCGTTCCTGCTCGGCCTGCTCGTCAAGAAGGCGCGGCAGGTGGACGCGATCATCGCGTTCGTCGCCACGGTCGTGGTGATGGCGTTCGTCATCCTCGGGGTGAAGTTCAGCGCGAAGACCGGCGGGCTGATCGGCATCGACTTCAGCAAGGCGGCCGGGGATCGCGTGGCCCTGGCCTACCCCTGGTACACGCTGCTGGGTGTGGTGATCACGCTGGTCGTGGGCGGGTTGCTCTCACTGCGGCACCGGACGCCGGACCCGAAGGCGGCCGAAGCCGAAGCCGCCGGCGAAGCGGAAGAAGTCCCCGCCGCCTGATCCTTCTGAACCGTTTCCGGCGGGCGCCCGTGTCGATTTGCGGGAGCCCGCCGAGAAGCGGCGGGAGGACTTCGAAGGTGGACTTCATGAAGCGGATGACGGTGGCGCTCGCGGTCGGTGGCCTGCTGCTCGGCGGCGCGGCGACGGCTTCGGCCACCCCGGCGGCCCCGAAGGTGCCGGACGCGATCAAGGTCCCGGCGGGCAACGTGGCGCTGGCTTCATACCCCGCCGAAGGGGTACAGATCTACGGGTGCACCGGGGGCGCGTGGACGCTGATCCAGCCCGCCGCGGTGCTCACCCGGCACGGCAGGCCGGTGGCCCTGCACAGCAAGGGTCCGGTGTGGACGTCCGTTGTGGACGGCAGCACGGTCGGCGCGGCGGCGGTGGCGAACTCCCCGCAGCCGAACGCGATCCCGCAGCTGCTGCTCAAGGCCAACCTCAACACCGGCGACGGGATCTTCGGCAAGGTCACCTACGTCCAGCGGCTGAACACCCGCGGCGGCGTGGCCCCGGCGGGAACGTGCACGGACGGCGCGCAGACCGCGGTGCGCTACTCGGCGGACTACGCCTTCTGGGTCGCTGAATAAGTGGCTGTGAGACCCCCTCCCGCTCCCGTAACCTGGGCGCGGAGGGGGTTTCACATGGGGTTCTTCATCGGGATCGGCGTTGTTCTCGCCGCGGTGCTCGTCATCGCGCTGGTCCTGGACCGGTCGGACCGCGAGCGGGGCGTGGAGCGCGGCTTCATCACCCCGCGCGGCCGGCGGGCGCGGATCGACGACGGGCGCTGGGTCGGCAACGACCTCGGCACGTTCGACCCCCGGGCGAAACCGGACGAGCGCGCGCCGCACGAAGACGACATGCGCTGAGCCGGGTCAGCTGACCGGGACCGGCTCCTCCTCGGCCGTGCGCAGGCGCTGCGAGATCACCTTCGTGATGCCGTCGCCCTGCATGCTCACGCCGTAGAGCGCGTCGGCGATCTCCATCGTCGGCTTCTGGTGGGTGATGATGATCAGCTGCGACGAGTCGCGCAGCTGCTCCAGCAGCCCGATCAGCCGGCGCATGTTGGTGTCGTCGAGCGCCGCCTCGACCTCGTCCATGACGTAGAAGGGTGACGGCCGGGCGCGGAAGATCGCGACCAGCATGCCCACCGCGACCAGCGACTTCTCGCCACCGGAGAGCAGCGAAAGCCGCTTGACCTTCTTGCCCGGCGGGCGCGCTTCGACGTCGACGCCGGTGGCCAGCAGGTCGTCCGGCTCGGTGAGGACCATCCGGCCCTCGCCGCCCGGGAAGAGCACGCCGAACACCGTCTCGAACTCGCGGGCCACGTCCGCGTACGCCCCGGCGAAGACCTCGAGGATCTTCTCGTCGACCTGCTTGATGACCGCTTCGAGGTCCTTGCGCGTGTCCTTGAGGTCTTCCAGCTGCGTGGAGAGGAACTTGTACCGCTCCTCCAGCGCCGCGAACTCCTCCAGGGCGAGCGGGTTCACCTTGCCCAGCAGGGAAAGGTCCTTCTCGGCGCGCTTGGCGCGGCGGGCCTGAGTGTCGCGGTCGTAGGGCATGGGCGGCGGCGGGGTGACGTCCTCGCCGCGCTCCTTGGCGGCCTCGTACTCGGCCATCTCGCCCGCGCTCGGCGGGACCGGGACGTCCGGGCCGTACTCCTGGACCAGGTCGGTGAGCCCGATGCCGAAGTCCTCGGCGATCTTCGCTTCCAGGGTCTCCAGGCGCAGCCGCTGCTCGGCGCGCAGGACCTCGTCGCGGTGGACGGCGTCGGTCAGCTTCTCCAGCTCGCCGGTGAGCTCGCGGACCTTGGCGCGGACTCCGGTCAGCGCCTGCTCGCGGCTCTGGCGGCGGGCCTGGACCTGGTCGCGTTCGGTAGCCGCGCGCTGGACGGAGTGCTCGATGCGTTCGAGGGCGATCTCGCCGCCGTTGACGACGGCGTTGGCGATCTCGGCGCCGCGCTTGCGGGCCGTGGCGGCGCGCTCGGCGCGTTCCCGGGCCTGCTGCTCGGCGTGCGCCGCGCGGCGGAGGCCTTCGGCCTTGCCGGCGATGCTGCGCGCCCGCTCCTCGGCAGTGCGCTGCGCGAGCCGCGCTTCCATCTCTTCCTGCCGGACGACGGCCAGCTCTTCGACGGCGGCGTCGCGCTCGGCGGTGTCCGGGTCGTCCTCGACGGGCTGCTCGGCGACGGCGGCGAGGCGTTCCTCCAGCTCGGCGAGCTGGGCGAGGGCCTGCTCACGGCTCTGCTCGACCTTCGCGCGCTGACCGGCGAAGCGTTCGACCTCGGCCTGCGCCTGGCGGGCCGCCTGCTGCAGCCGGCTGAGCCGTTCCGAGGACCGGGCCTTGCGGACCTTGGCCTCGCCGAGGGCGTCCTTGGCCTGCGAAACCTCTTCGCGACGCGCTTGCTGCTCGGCGCGGGCGCCTTCCAGCTCGGCCGCGTAGCGCTCCAGCGAGCGTTCGGCCGTGCGGAGCCGCTCCCCCGCCTCGTCGACGGCCGCCTGGACCTCGATGACGCTCTCGCGCTTGCCGGAGCCGCCGATCGCCCAGCGGGCGCCGAAGACGTCGCCTTCGGCGGTGACCGCCCGGACCTCGGGGTGCACCGCGACGAGGTGGCGGGCCGCGTCGAGGTCGCGGACCAGGGCCAGCTTGTCGAGGGCCTGCTCGACGGCGGGCCGCAGCTGCGCCGGCGCCGAGACGACCTCACGCGCCCAGCGCGCGCCTTCCGGCAGCGCCGGCCACGAGTACGTGTCCACAGTGGACTCGGGACCGCCGAGCAGGATGCCCGCCCGGCCGGAATCGGTGTCCTTCAAGTACTTCAGGGCACGCAGGGCGTCTTCGCCGCCGGTGACGGCGACCGCGTCGGCCACCGGGCCGAGCGCCGCGGCCAACGCGACCTCGTACCCGGGCTCGACGGTGAGCAGCGCGGCGACCGAGCCGAGCAGGCCCGGCAGCTCGTGGGACGCGCCGAGCAGCGCGCCTGCGCCGTCCTTGCGCCGCAGCCCCATCGACAGCGCCTCGACGCGCGCCTTCTCCGACGCGATCTCGCGCTCGGCGGTGCGTTCGGCCTTGACCAGCTCTTCGACGCGCGCCTTCGCCGCGTTGTTGGCCTCGACCGCGCGGTCGTGGCGGTCCATCAGGCCGGCGTCGTCGGACTCCTCGACGCCGCCCTCGGCCTTGGCCATTTCGAGCTCTTCGACGGCGATCTCGGCGCGCTCGGCGGCCTCTTCGAGGGAGACGCTGAGGCGGTCGATCTCGTCGGAGGTGGCGCCGTTCTTGCTGCGCAGCGCTTCGACCTGGCCGGTCAGCTTGGCCATGCCCTCGCGGCGGTCGGCGATGGCGCGGACGGCGGCCCAGTGCGCGCGCTCGGCGGCCTGGACGCGCTGTTCGAGGTCTTCGCGGCGCAGCACGGTCTGGGCGAGCAGCTCCCGGGCCTCCATGACGGCCTCGTTGAGCTCTTCTTCCTGCTCGGCGACGCGCTCGGCCTCTTCGAGGAGCTCTTCGGGGTCGCGGCCGCCGGTCGACGTCGAGACGTCGGCGGAAAGGTGCCGCTGCCGCTCGATCGCGAGGCGGACGGTGCCGCGCAGGCGCTCGGCCAGCGCGGACAGCTTGTACCAGGTCTCCTGCGCGGTCTGCAGCAGCGGAGCGTCCTCGGCGAGCGAGGCCTCCAGCTCGGCTTCCTCGGCGGAGACGATCTCGAGGTGCTGCTCGACCTCGGCGCGGCGCTGGCGGGCGGTGCGCTCGTCGGCTTCGTCGCGCTCGATGGTGGTCCGCTGGGTGACCAGGTCGTCGGCGAGCAGGCGCAGGCGGGAGTCGCGCAGCTCGGACTGCACCGACTGGGCCTTGCGGGCGATCTCGGCCTGCTTGCCCAGCGGCTTGAGCTGGCGGCGCAGCTCGGTGGTGAGGTCGCCGAGGCGGTCGAGGTTGCCCTGCATGTTGGCCAGCTTGCGCAGGGTCTGTTCCTTGCGCTTGCGGTGCTTGAGGACGCCGGCGGCCTCTTCGATGAAGGCGCGGCGCTCTTCGGGCTTGGACTCGAGGATCGCCGAGAGCTGGCCCTGCCCGACGATGACGTGCATCTCGCGGCCGATACCGGAGTCCGAAAGGAGTTCCTGGACGTCCATCAGGCGGCAGCGGTCGCCGTTGATCTCGTACTCGCTCGCGCCGTCGCGGAACATCCGGCGGGTGATCGACACCTCGGCGTACTCGATCGGGAGCGCGCCGTCGGCGTTGTCGATGGTGAGGGTGACCTCGGCGCGGCCGAGCGGGGCGCGGCCCGCGGTGCCGGCGAAGATGACGTCCTCCATCTTGCCGCCGCGCAGGTCCTTGGCGCCCTGGGTGCCCATGACCCAGCGCAGCGCGTCCAGCACGTTGGACTTGCCGGAGCCGTTCGGGCCGACCACGCAGGTGATGCCCGGCTCGAAGCGCAGCGTGGTGGCCGAGGCGAAGGACTTGAAGCCCTTGAGCGTCAAGCTTTTCAGGTGCACTGGGTGCTGACCCCTCTGGCTGCCGGTACTGGCGGTTCAATCGTCCCAGGCTACCCGGGGGTCCCCGCGAGCCGCCGGACGCGCCCCCTCATCGGCGTGCCCTAGCACATCTTCCGAGGTCTCAGCAACCTCACGAACCACACCGGCCCCGGAAGTACCAAGGCCCGCGTCAGCGTTCGAGGAAGCCGCTGAGTCCCCCTTTCGGGTCGGACCAGCGCTCGACGACCGTCTCCACACTTCCGGGTGATTCTCCGGACCGCAGAGCGGCGAGCAACCGCTCACAGTGGTCTCGATCACCCTCCGCTATGACCTCGACACGCCCGTCGGGCATGTTGCGGGCACTGCCCACCAACCCCAGCTCGAGTGCACGGCTACGGGTCCACCAGCGGAAACCGACACCCTGGACGCGACCGCGCACCCACGCCGTCAACCGGGTGTTCGTTTGTTCCTCACTCACGCTTTCATCCTTTCCGGACACTCCGACTGCGCACAGTGATCGCGCAGGCCCACTACCTGGGCGAATGCGGCACCGACGGTGATAACCTCGCCGCCGAGGTCGTCCTCCCGGGTTCCCCCGCCCGGGAACGCAGTGATCGATTCACGGCCTCCACCGCGCTCTCCCGAACCCCCGAGGAGCCTGCAATGCCCCGCCCCGACGGGTCCGCCTCGAGCTCGCCCGTGACCAGGATCGACACCGCCCCGCCGAAGAGCAGCAAACCGAACCGCACCGGGTACGTCGTGCTCGGGGTGGCCGGATTGGTGGTCGCGACCGCGTTCGCCGCGGTCGCCGAGCTCGCCGGCCCGGACCCCGCCACCACCGCGGGCAGCACCGGCGGCACCGGCGGCCAGGGCACCTCGCAGGCCGGCCTGCAGACGGTGCCGAGCACCCCGTCGTCGTCCAGCGGTCCGTCGACCGTCGGCGGCGTGCCCACGAGCGCGTCGGCGACCACGGCGTCGAGCGCGCCGACCACGGTGGTTTCGATCAGCCCGGACGGCAAGACCACGACCACGGTCGTCACCCACGCCGACCCGCCCCCGCCCCCGCCGCCGCCGCGCGACGACACGGGCAACCCGCCGCCGGTCAGCAATTCCTCGCCGAAGCCGCCGACGAAGACGCCGACGCCGACGCCGACCACGACACCGGCTCCTACGACGACGCCCGACCCGACGACGACGACGCCGCCGAGTGGTGGCGCGAGCACCGGCGGTGCGCCGTCGCCGAGCACGACGGGCTCCCCGACCGGCAGCGGGAGCACCGCGCACGCGCAGTGAGAACCAGCCCCGAAGGCCACCGTTCCGGCGGTGGCCTTCGGCATGTCTAGACCAGGATCGCGGCCACGACCGCGTCGCGCACGAACTGCCCGTAGCGCTCCGGCGGCCACCCGCGCTCCAGGCACAGCAGCTCGTACTGCTCCGGCCCGTGGTAGGCCCACAGGACGTCGCGCACGTCGTCGGCGGCCAGGTCCGGCTTGACCTGACCGGTCGCCAGCAGGTCGGCCGAGAAGTACGTCATCGCCGTGAGCATCTCCGCGCGCATCTGCGCCCACACCTCGGCGGCCGCCGGGTCGGCCGCGGCGGCGTCCCGGGCCAGCAGCTGGACCGGGAACACCACCGGCGCGGTCGTCGCGAGGTGCTCGAAGTACATCCCGATCTTCCGGGCGGCGGCCGGTTCGGCCTGGATCGCCGCGATGAAGTCGCGGCCGGCGATCGGGATGTCCTCGTCGTCGCCCGCGACGGTCACGTCGAAGACCGCCTTGAGCAGCGTCGCCTTGTTCGCGAAGGCCTTGTAGACCGTCTGGACCGCGACCCCCGCAGCCTTCGCCACTTCGGGCATCGCGGTGCCCGCGTACCCCTTCTCCCGGAAGAGCCCCGACGCCGCCGCCAGGATCCGGCGGCGGTTCTCGCGCGCCTGCTCCTGGCGTCGCGACGTGTCGTAACGGCGCTTGACAGGCTCAGCCATTTAGGTAGAGACTCCTCTATCAAATAGA
Source organism: Amycolatopsis sp. NPDC114478 (assembly GCF_055633805.1). NCBI lineage: Bacteria > Bacillati > Actinomycetota > Actinomycetes > Pseudonocardiales > Pseudonocardiaceae > Amycolatopsis > Amycolatopsis sp. NPDC114478. Next base: position 252,162 of record NZ_JBVKDO010000006.1, read on the forward strand.
TGTCCATCTATCATGACACCCTGAGGGGGCGCTGACCATGATGGGACAAGCCACCACCGACGCCGTGACCGCCGCGCGGCAGCTCGCGCCCGAGCTGAGCGCGCGGGCCGTCGAAGCCGAACAGCTGCGGACGCTGCCGCGCGACCTCGTCGAGAAGGCGCGGGAAGCCGGGCTCTTCCGGCTGGCGACCCCGCGCGTCCTCGGCGGTCGGGAGCTGCCGCCCGCCGAGCTCGTCGAAGTCGTCGAGGAGCTCTCCCGCGCCGACGGGTCCGCGGGCTGGACGATCGCCATCGGCAACGGCTCGGCGTTCCTCGCCTGGCTCGACCCGGCCGTCGCGGCGGACCTCGTCGCGGGAGTGCCGGACCCGATCGGCGGCGGCGTCTTCGCGCCGATGGGCCGGCTCACCCCCGACGGCGCCGGGAAGTTCACGCTCGCCGGCCGGTGGGGGTTCTGCAGCGGCAGCCCGCACACCGACCTGTTCTTCAACGGCGGCTTCGCCGGCGGCGACCCGCGGGACTGGCGGCTGGCCGCGGTCCCGGCCGCCGAGGTGCGGGTGGTCGAGAACTGGGACGTCAGCGGCCTGCGCGGCACCGGCAGCCACGACGTCGAGATCGACGCCGTCGTGCGCGAGGAGCACACGATCTCGCCGTTCACGAACCCGGCGCGCCACGACGGGCCGCTGTGGCGGTTCCCGTTCTTCACGTTCATCGGCACGGTGCTGGCGGGCGTCCCGCTCGGCATCGCGCGGCGCGCGCTGGACGAGTTCACCGGGTTCGCCCCGGCCAAGTTCCGCCCGCCGGGCCCCGGCCCGATCGCCGAGGACGGCGACGTCCAGATCGCCCTGACCCGGGCCGAGGGCGAGCTGCGGTCGGCGCGCGCGTTCGTGTTCGACGCGCTCGGCGCGCTGTGGGAGACGGCGTGCGCGGGCGACGTACCGGATGCGGCTCAGCGAGGGCAGTTCCTGCTGTCGACGCAGCAGGCGATGCGAGCGGCGCTGGGCGCGGTGAACACGGTGACGGGCCTCGCGGGCGCGGGCGCGCTGCACGCGGACCAGCCGGTCCAGCGGTGTTTCCGCGACCTGCACGCGGCGTCCCAGCACATCTACTTCTCCGCGGCGGCGTCGAAGCGGTACGCCAAGCTGCGGTTCGGGATCGAGCAGCCGACCTTCTGGTTCTAGCGGCGCCGGGAGCGGTACAGCAACGCGTAGTACGCCGCCTGGATCAGGGACACCGCCGCGACTCCGGCGAGCACCCACCCTTTCCAGGCGGCGAGTCCGCCGTCCAGCGCGAGCAGGAGCCAGCCGGCCGCGATGAGCGCGAAAAGCAGCGTCAACAGCAACGCGAGCTTCGGCGGCAGCTTATCGCCGCCCAAAAACCACCGCTTGCTTCCCCCGGCCACCCCGTCAGCGCCGCCGTCGGAGGCGGTGGGCGAACAGCGCCCACAGGTAGACGGTCAGCAGGGCACCCGCGCCCGCCGCCGCCACGCGCAGCCACGTCACCCCGCTCACGCCGCCGTCGAACGCGGTGAACACCCAGCCGAGGGCGCCGAACGTCGCTCCCACGGCCAGGGTCAGCACGATCACCGGCGGGATGCGCTCACCGCCCTGCAGCCACGTCTTCGACCCGTCCATGCCCGGTGGAGTACCCCGCCCGCTAGACCTCGAAGCGGTAGCCCATCCCGGGTTCGGTGAGCAGGTGCCGGGGCCGCGACGGCTCCGGCTCCAGCTTGCGCCGCAGCTGGGCCAGGTACACCCGCAGGTAGTGGGACTCCGTCTCGTACGACGGCCCCCACACCTCGTGCAGCAGCTGCTTCTGCGCCACCAGCCGGCCGCGGTTGCGGACCAGCAGCTCCAGCACGCCCCACTCCGTCTTCGTCAGGTGGACCTCCTCGCCGTCGCGGAGGCGGACCTTCTTCGCCGCGAGGTCCACGCTGAACGACGAGGTGTCCACGACCGCCTCGACGCCGTCCGCGCCGGCCACCGCCGACCGGCGGACCGCCGCCCGCAACCGGGCCAGCAGCTCGTCCATGCCGAACGGCTTCGTGACGTAGTCGTCCGCGCCCGCGTCGAGGGCCTGGACCTTGTCCGCCGAGTCGCCGCGCGCCGACAGCACGATGATCGGGACGGTCGTCCAGCCGCGCAGGCCCGCGATCACCTCCGTGCCGTCCAGGTCCGGCAGGCCGAGGTCCAGCACCACCACGTCCGGCTTGGTCTCGGCCACCGCCTTCAACGCGGCCGTGCCGTCGTGCGCGGTGATCACCTTGTAGCCGCGCGCGTTCAGGTTGATCCGCAGCGCCCGCACGATCTGCGGCTCGTCGTCCACCACCAGCACGGTGGCCCCCGCGTCGCTCATCGCACCCCCTCTTCTTCGAACTCGACGCTGAACGCGGGCAGCGAGACCACGATCGTCAGCCCGCCGCCCGGCGTGTCCTCGGCGCGGATCGTGCCACCCATCGCCTCGGTGAACCCCTTCGCCACCGACAGCCCGAGCCCGACCCCCGGCGTCGTGTCGCGGTCGCCGCCCAGGCGCTGGAACGGCGCGAACGCCGAGTCCGCGGCCCCCTTGCGCAGCCCTTTGCCGTGGTCGACGATCCGCAGCTCGACGTGGCCGGAGTGCGCCGACGCCCGCGCGGACACCGGACCCCCGCCGTGCCGCAGGGCGTTGTCCAAGACGTTCGCCACCACCCGCTCCAGCAGCCCCGGGTCGGCGAGCACCGCCGGGAGCTGGTCGTCCACGGCCACCCGCACCGCGTCCGATGCGTCCACAGTGGACAAAGCGTGCGCGACGACCTCGTCGTAGCCCACGGGACGCAGGTGCGGCTTCACGGCACCGGTGGCCAGCCGCGAGGAGTCCAGGAGGTTGTCGATCAGGCCGGCCAGCCGGTCGGCCGACAGCTCGATGGCCTCCATCAGCTCCGCGGTGTCCTCTTCGGACAGGTCGAGGTCGGGCGCGCGCAGGCTGCCGATCGACGCCTTGATCGACGTCAGCGGCGTCCGGAGGTCGTGGCCGACGGCCGAGAGCAGCGTCGTGCGCAGCTCGGTCGCTTCGGCCTTGCGCTCGGCGCGGGCCGCGGCGGCCGCCGTCCGCTGCTGGCGCAGGGCGAGCAGCGCCTGCCCGGCCACGGCTTCCAGGACGCGCCGGTCGGCCGCGGGCAGCGCCCGGCCGCGCAGGGTCAGGTGGACGTCGGCGGTGACGGCGATGTCGACGTCGGCCTCGTCCGGGTCGGCGCACGGCTGCTCCCCCGCGCACGCCACCGCCCGCCACTCGCCTTCCTGCTTTTCCAGCAACGTGACCGAAGTCAGCGCGAAGTTCTCCCGCACCTTCTCCAGCAGCCGCTCGATCGGGTCCGTGTGGGTCAGCACCGTCCGGGCGTAGGAGGCGAGCAGCGCCGCTTCGGTCCGCGCCCGCGCCGCCTGCGTGGCCCGGCGCGCCGCCTGGTCGACGACCAGCGCGACGAGCACCGCGACCACGACCATCGCGATCAGCGTCACCAGGTTCTGCGGGGTGTGCACGTTGAGCGTGTACAGCGGCGGCGTGAAGAAGAAGTTGAGCAGCCCGGCCCCGAGCACGGCCGCGACCAGCGCCGGGCCGAGGCCGCCGACCAGCGCGACGACGACCGTGGCCAGCACGTAGGAGATGACGTCGGTGGCGAAGTCGAGGCCGGCCGGGATGTAGAAGCCGATGAGGGTGACCAGCACCGGCAGCACGACGCTGAGCACCCAGCCCGCGACCAGCCGCGAGAACCCCAGCGGGCTGGCGCCGAGCCGGGCCCGCAGCCGGCCGCCGGCCTGGGCGTGGGTGACCATGTGGACGTCGATCGGGCCCGACCGCTGGACGACCGAGGCGCCGATGCCCTCGTCGAACAGCCGCGCCACTCGGGAGCGCCGCGAGGTGCCGATGACGAGCTGGGTCGCGTTGACGCCTCGGGCGAAGTCCAGCAGCGCGGCCGGGACGTCGTCGCCGACGACGGTGTGGAAGGTCGCCCCCACCTCTTCGGCCAGGGTGCGGCAGCGGGCCATCGCGGTCGGGCCGATCCCGGACAGGCCGTCGCCGCGCAGGATGTGCAGCACCTGCAGCTCGGCCCCGGCCCGGGTGGCGATCCGGCTGGCGCGGCGGATGAGCGTCTCGCTCTCCGGGCCGCCGGTGATGGAGACGACCACGCGTTCGCGGGCCTCCCACGTGTCGGTGATCCGCTGTTCGGCGCGGTAGCGCTGCAGGGCGACGTCGACCTGGTCGGCCACCCAGAGCAGGGCCAGCTCGCGCAACGCGGTGAGGTTGCCGGGGCGGAAGTAGTTGCCGAGGGCGGCGTCGATCCGCTCGGCCGGGTAGACGTTGCCGTGCGCGAGCCGCCGCCGCAGCGCCTCCGGCGTGATGTCGACCAGCTCGAGCTGTTCGGCGCGGCGGACGACCTCGTCCGGGACGGTCTCCTGCTGCGTGACGCCGGTGATCCGCTCGACGACGTCGTTGAGGCTCTGCAGGTGCTGCACGTTGACCGTCGAGAGCACGTCGATCCCGGCTTCCAGGAGCTCCTCGACGTCCTGCCAGCGCTTGGCGTTGCGCGAACCCGGCACGTTCGTGTGCGCGAGCTCGTCGATGACGGCGACCTCGGGCGCCCGGGCCAGGATCGCGTCGACGTCCATCTCGTCGAACTCGCGGCCGCGATGGTCCGCGTGCCGCCGCGGGACGATCTCGAGGCCGTCCAGCAGCACCGCCGTCTTCTCGCGGCCGTGCGTCTCCACCAGCCCGACGACGACGTCGGTGCCGCGGTCGAGCCGCCGGCGCGCTTCGCCGAGCATGGCGAAGGTCTTGCCGACGCCCGGAGCCGCGCCGAGGTAGATCCTCAGTTCTCCCCGGCGCGGCTTCGATGGCGTGTTCGCGGTGGTCACGCTGTCAGTGTGCCCCTCCGGCCGCGGCTTGCACGGCCAAGTTGAGCGGGAGCACATTCACGCCCGGAACGCCGATCCCGGCCCCGCTCGTGTTCTGCTCGATCAGCTGCTTCACCCGATCCACCGGCAACCCGGTCACCCGGGCCACGCGGGCGATCTGAAGGTCGGCGTAGGCCACGCTGATCGACGGGTCGAGTCCGGACCCAGACGCCGTCACCGCGTCCGGCGGTACCTGACCGGGTGACACGCCTTCGCGCTGGGCGATGGCGGTCCGCCGCTCTTCGATGGTCTTCACGAGGTCCTCGTTGTACGGGCCCTTGTTGGACGCACCGGACGTCGAGGGGTCGCCGGGGCCGAGCGCGTCCTTCGCGAGCGCCGAGGGCCGGGTGTGGAACCACGGGTCGCGCGCCGGGTCGGCGGGCACCGGGTCGACACCGATCAGCGACGACCCGACGGCCTGGCCGTTCTGCGTGACGACCGACCCTTCGGCGTTCGACTCCAAGCTGGGGATGCGGGCGATCGCCCACACGGCCAGGGGGTAGAGGATCCCGAGCAGGACGGTCAGCACGATGAGGACGCGCAGCCCGGCCCAGGTCTGCTTGACGAGCGTGTTCACGACAGTCACCCGATTCCAGGGATGAGGCGCACGAGCAGGTCGATCAGCCAGATCCCGAGGAAGGGGCTGACGATCCCGCCGAGGCCGTAGACGAGCAGGTTGCGGCGCAGCAGGGCCGAGGCCGACGACGGCCGGTACCGCACGCCGCGCAGGGCCAGCGGGATGAGCACGACGATGATCAGCGCGTTGAAGACGACGGCCGACAGGATCGCCGACTTCGGCGTGGCCAGGTGCATGATGTTCAGCCCGCCCAGCTGGGCGTAGATACCGGTGAACATCGCGGGCAGGATCGCGAAGTACTTCGCCAGGTCGTTGGCGACGCTGAACGTGGTCAGCGCGCCGCGCGTGATCAGCAGCTGCTTGCCGATCTCGACGATCTCGATCAGCTTCGTCGGGTCGCTGTCGAGGTCGACCATGTTCCCGGCTTCCTTGGCGGCCGAGGTGCCGGTGTTCATCGCGACGCCGACGTCGGCCTGCGCGAGCGCGGGGGCGTCGTTGGTGCCGTCGCCGGTCATCGCGACCAGCCGGCCGCCTTCCTGCTCCTTCTTGATGAGTGCCATCTTGTCTTCGGGCTTGGCCTCGGCGAGGAAGTCGTCGACGCCGGCGTCGGCGGCGATGGCCTTCGCGGTGAGCGGGTTGTCGCCGGTGATCATCACCGTCTTGATGCCCATCTCGCGCAGCTCCGCGAAACGCTCTTTCATGCCCGGCTTGACGACGTCGGACAGCCGGATCACGCCGCGCACCACGGTGTCCTCGGCGACCACCAGCGGAGTGCCGCCCTGGGCGCTGATCTCGTCGACCACCCGCTCGGTTTCGTCGGGGAACTCGCCGCCGTTGTCCCGCACCCACTCGCGGACGGCGCTCGCCGCCCCCTTGCGGATCCGGCGGGTCCCGATGTCGAGGCCGCTCATCCGCGTCTGCGCGGTGAAGGGGACGAACTCGCCGTGCTCGTCCTGCGCCGCGTGGTCCGCCGTCAGCTCGACGACGCTGCGGCCCTCGGGGGTCTCGTCGGCGAGGCTGGCGAGCCGGGCGGCGCGGGCCAGTTCGTCCGGGGTGGACGTTCCGACCGGGATCAGCTCGGTCGCCCGGCGGTTGCCGAAGGTGATCGTGCCGGTCTTGTCGAGCAGCAGCGTCGAGACGTCGCCGGCGGCCTCCACCGCGCGGCCGCTGGTCGCGAGGACGTTGCGCTGCACCAGGCGGTCCATGCCCGCGATGCCGATGGCGCTCAGCAGCGCGCCGATCGTCGTCGGGATCAGGCAGACGAGCAGCGCGGTCAGCACGATCACCGACTGCTCGCTGCCCGAGTAGCGGGCCATCGGCTGCAGCGCGACGACGGCGAGCAGGAAGATGATCGTCAACGTCGAGAGCAGGATGGTCAGCGCGATCTCGTTCGGCGTCTTCTGCCGCGAAGCGCCTTCCACCAACGCGATCATGCGATCCACAAAGGACTCACCGGGTTTGGTCGTGATCTTCACGACGATCCGGTCGCTCAGCACGGTCGTGCCGCCGGTGACGGCCGACCGGTCGCCGCCGGACTCGCGGATGACCGGCGCGGACTCGCCGGTGATGGCCGACTCGTCGACGGTCGCGATGCCCTCGACGACGTCGCCGTCGCCCGGGATCACCTGGCCCGCTTCGACGACGACCAGGTCGCCGATCTTCAGCTCGACCCCGGGCACCTGCTCTTCGGAGCCGGTTTCGGTGAGCCGCCGGGCGACGGTCTCCTTCTTCGACCGCCGCAGGGATTCCGCCTGCGCCTTGCCCCGCCCTTCGGCGACGGCTTCGGCGAGGTTCGCGAACAGGACCGTGAACCACAGCCAGACGGCGATCAGGATCGTGAACACGCTCGGGTCGGTGACCGCGAAGACCGTGGTGAGCGCGGAACCCACCCACACCACGAACATCACCGGGTTGCCGAGCTGATGCTTCGGGTTGAGCTTCCGGAACGCGTCGGGCAGCGACGTCCAGAGCTGGCGGGGGCTGAACACCCCGGCGCCGACCCGGCCAGTGGTCTCAGTGGCGGGAGTCACCTGCGGTCGTTCTTGGGTGACGGTCATGCGAGTGCCTCCGCGATGGGCCCGAGCGCGAGCGCCGGGATGAACGTGAGGGCCGCGACGAGCACCACCGTGCCGGTGAGCATGGTGGCGAACAGCGGTCCGGTGGTGGGCAGGGTGCCGGCGGTTTCCGGCACCTTGCGTTGCGCGGCCAGCGAACCGGCCAGGCAGAGCACGGCGAGGATCGGCACGAACCGGCCGATCGCCATGGCGACGCCGAACGACGACTGGAACCAGTCGTTCGTCGCGGTCAGGCCGCCGAACGCGCTGCCGTTGTTGTTGCCGGTGGACGCGTAGCCGTAGAGGATCTCGGACAGGCCGTGCGCGCCGCCGTTGCCGAGCGCGCCCGCCGTGTCCGGCAGCAGGAGCGCGATCCCGGCGCCGAGCAGCACCACGGTCGGCATGGCGAGCATGGCGATCGCCGCCGCGGTGACCTCGCGCTTGCCGAGCTTCTTGCCCAGGTACTCCGGCGTCCGCCCGACCATCAGGCCGGCCAGGAACATCGCGATGATCGCCATGACGAGGATGCCGTAGAGGCCGGTGCCGACGCCGCCGGGCGAGATCTCGCCGTAGAGCATGTTCAGCAGCGGTCCCCCGCCGCCGAGGCCGGACAGGCTGTCGTGGGCGCCGTTGATCGCGCCGGTCGACGTGCCGGTGGTGGTGTCGGCGAAGATCGACGTCAGGCCGATGCCGAACCGCTGCTCCTTGCCCTCCATGCTCGCGCCCGCGGCCAGCGCCGCCGGGTTGTTCGCGTTGGCTTCGGAGAACCAGATGATGGCCAGCGAAGCCGCCCACAGCAGGCCCATCACGCCGAGCAGGACGTACCCCTGCTTCGGCTTGCCGACCAGCTTGCCGAACGCGCGGGTCAGGCTGACCGGGATCACCAGGATCAGGAACAGCTCGATCAGGTTGGTCCAGGCGTTGGGGTTTTCGAACGGGTGCGCGGAGTTGGCGTTGAGGATGCCGCCGCCGTTCGTGCCCAGCTCCTTGATGGCCTCCTGGCTCGCCGCCGGGGCGAGGGCGATCGTGCTGTGGCTGCCGTCCGGGTTCGTCACGGCGACGCCGGCCTTGAGGCTCTGCACGACGCCGAGCGCGACCAGCACGAGCGCGAACACGAACGCCATCGGCAGCAGGACGCGGACCGTGCCGCGCGTGAGGTCCACCCAGAAGTTGCCGAGCCGGTCGGTCTTCGCGCGGATGAACCCGCGCGTCACCGCGATCGCCACGGCCAGGCCGACGCCGGCGGACAGGAAGTTCTGCACGGTCAGCCCGGCCATCTGCACGAAGTGGCCCATCGTCGTCTCGGGGACGTAGGACTGCCAGTTCGTGTTGGTGACGAAGGAGACCGCCGTGTTGAAGGCGACGGCCGGGCTCACCGCGCCGCGGCCGAGGTTCCACGGCAGCAACGGCTGCAGGCGCTGCAGCAGGTAGAGCAGAACGACCGAGACGAACGAGAAGCCGAGCACGCCCGCGGCGTAGGTCGGCCACCGCTGTTCGGAGTCCGGGTCGACGCGGAAGAGCTTGTACAGGCCCTTCTCGAGCTTCGTGTGCTTCTCGGTGGAGAAGACGCGCGCCAGGTAGTCGCCGAGCGGCTTGTAGACCGCGGCGAGGGCGGCGAGGAGGAGGCCGAGCTGGATGAGCCCGGCCGTCGTGTCGGACATCAGAATTTCTCCGGCTTGATAAGCGCGACGAAGAGGTAGACGAGCAGGCCCAGCGCCAGCAGTCCGCCGACGACGTTGGCCACGGTTCCGGCGCCGCTCACAGCTTCTCCAGTCCGCGCAGCGCCAGCGCGAGCACCACGAACACGCCGATCAGCAGGACGGCGTAGAGCAAGTCGGCCACAGGCACCTCTCAAGACGGGTCACCGGGTTCGGTGACCGGACGCGTTCACTCTGCGGCTCCGGGACCCCGCCCCGACCTGCGGCTGACGGCGCCTTGATGCGTTCCTGACACGCATTTACGCCGCCTTTATGGCTGGTGGCGGCCATCACGCAAACGTTTGCCGATTAATCACAGAATGCAGTCGGTTAGTGACTCACGACACAACGCGTGACGGAACAAGTGCGGAACGTGCAATTCGGGCAGACAAGATCTACAGCCCGTGTTACACCTGTGTTACCGATAGTTGTATCGGCTAAGCAAATCTTGGGAGAGGGGATCACTTATGTGCGGTATCGCCGGCTGGGTTTCCTACGACGCCGACCTCACCCGCCGCCAGGAAGTGGTCGATGCGATGACCGCGACCATGTCCTGTCGCGGTCCGGACGACGAGGGCACCTGGGTGCGCACGCACGTCGCGCTCGGCCACCGGCGGCTGGCCATCATCGACCTGCCCGGCGGCCGGCAGCCGATGTCGGTGCGCACGCCGAACGGCGACGTCGCGATGGTCTACAGCGGTGAGGCGTACAACTTCACCGAGCTGAAGGACGAGCTGACGAAGCTCGGCCACCAGTGGGAGACCGACAGCGACACCGAGGTCGTGCTGCACGGCTACCTGCAGTGGGGCGACGAGGTCGTCGACCACCTCAACGGCATGTACGCCTTCGCGATCTGGGACGAGCGCGACGACCGGCTCGTCATGATCCGCGACCGGATGGGCATCAAGCCGTTCTACTACTACCCGACCCGCGACGGCGTCCTGTTCGGCTCCGAGCCGAAGGCCATCCTGGCGAACCCCCTCGCCAAGAAGGTCGTCGACCTCGACGGCTTCCGCGAGCTGGCCGGCTTCACCAAGCGGCCGGGCTGGTCGCTGTGGAAGGACATGGAGGAGGTCCAGCCGGGCACGATCGTCACCGTGTCCCGCGAGGGCATCAAGACCCGCACGTACTGGAAGCTGGACGCGAAGCGGCACACCGACGACCAGGAGACGACGGTCGCCCGCGTGCGCGAGCTGATGACCGACATCGTCAACCGCCAGCTCGTCGCCGACGTCCCCCGCTGCGTCCTGCTGTCGGGCGGCCTGGACTCCAGCGCCGTCACCGGCCTGGCCGCCGCGCGGCTGGCCCAGCAGGGCGAGCAGCTGCGGACGTTCTCCGTCGACTTCTTCGGCCAGGAGGAGAACTTCAAGCCGGACGAGATGCGCGACACCGCGGACTCGCCGTTCGTGCGGGACGTCGCTTCCTTGGTCAACTCGGCGCACGAAGACGTCATGCTCAACCCGGGCGACCTGACCGACCCCGAGGTCCGGCGCGCGGTGCTGCGGGCCCGCGACATCCCGGCCGGCCTCGGTGACATGGACACGTCGCTGTACCTGCTGTTCAAGGCGATCCGCGGCCAGTCGACGGTGGCGCTCTCGGGTGAGTCGGCCGACGAGGTGTTCGGCGGCTACCGCTGGTTCCACGACGAGAAGGCCGTCAACGCCGACACGTTCCCGTGGCTGGCGTTCCGCACGTCGATGATGGACGAGCGGGCGTCGCTCTACACGCCGGAGCTGGTGAAGAGCCTCGACGTCGAGTCCTACGTCGCGGACCAGTATTCGTCGGCCGTTTCCGCGGTCGAGCACCTCGACGGCGAGTCCGCGGTCGAGGCGCGCATGCGGACGATCTGCAACCTGCACCTGACCCGGTTCGTGCGGATGCTGCTCGACCGCAAGGACCGCGCGTCGATGGCGGTGGGCCTGGAGGTCCGCGTGCCGTTCTGCGACCACCGGCTGGTCGAGTACGTGTACAACACGCCGTGGTCGCTGAAGACGTTCGACGGCCGCGAGAAGAGCTTGCTGCGGCACGCGACCAAGCATGTCCTGCCGGAGTCGGTGGCCCAGCGGGTGAAGAGCCCGTACCCGTCGACGCAGGACCCGGGCTACGCGGCGGCGCTGCAGCAGCAGGTCAAGGAGGTCCTGGCCGAGCCGAAGCACGAGGTGTTCGGCCTGGTGGACCGCGCCTGGGCGCACCGGGCGTCCGAAGTGGACTCGGCGACCATGGACCCGGCCATGCGGATCGGCCTGGACCGCGTGCTCGACCTGTACCACTGGATCGAGATGTACTCCCCCACGCTCGAACTGTCTTGACTTCGAGTGCCCTTGAGGTGTGAGCCTGGTCGGCATGAAGGTGCTGCTGTTCGGCCGCAACGCGGCCACGGTCTCGAGGGTGACGGCGGCGCTGTCCGCGGCGGGTCTCGCCGCGGACGGCGTCGTCTCGGAGGAGTCGGTGCTGTCCCGGCTCGGTGTGGTGGACGCCCTGGTGCTGGGCGCGGGGGTGGTGGGCCCGCTGCGGGAGCGGGTGACGGCCGCTGCGGTCCGGCACGGCGTGGTTTGGGTGCAGGGGCCGCACATCCTGCCGTCGCGGGACGCGCTGGAGTACGTGCGGACGGAGATCCTGCCGCGGCTGCCCGTTTAGCGGCGGACCTCGGCCAGCTTCACCGGGCGCCGTTCGCGGCGGGACACCTCGCACGCCTCCGCGATGTAGAACGCCTCCAGCGCGTCCGCCGCTCCGCACGGCGACGGTGCCCGGCCGGCGACCACGTCCAGGAACGCCTTCAGCTCCGTTGTGTACGCGGGGCGGAACCGCTCCATGAACCCCGGGTACGCCGGCCCCGGCAGCGGGGCCACCCCCGGCTCCACCGAACGCAGCGGTGCCCGGTCGTCCAAGCCGACCACCACCCCGGAAACCGAGCCGAGCACGTCCAAGCGCACGTCGTAGCCCGCGCCGTTGTAGCGGGTCAACGACACCGTCGCCAACGTGCCGTCGTCCAGGGTCAGCGTCGCCGCCGCCGTGTCGACGTCGCCCGCGTCCGCGAAGAACTGCTCGCCGCGGTTCGCGCCGATCGCGTACACCTCCTCGACCTCGCGGCCGCTCACCCAGCGGATGATGTCGAAGTCGTGGACGCCGCAGTCGCGGAACAGCCCACCCGAGTGGGCGACGTATTCCGCCGGCGGGGGCGCCGGGTCGAACGTCGTCGCGCGCAGCGTGTGCAGCCAGCCGAGCTCGCCCGACGCCACGGCCGCGCGGGCCGCTGCGTACCCCGCGTCGAAGCGGCGCTGGAAGCCGATCTGGACCGCGACGTCCGACGCGCCGATGCGGTCGATCACCGCCAGGGTGCCGGGGATGTCCGCGGCCACCGGCTTCTCGCAGAAGACCGGGAGGCCCGCGTCGACCGCCGCGATGATCAGGCCCGGGTGGGCGTCCGTGGCGGCCGTGACGACCAGGCCGTCGAGACCCGCGGTGAACAGGTCGTCGAGGGAAGCCGTCTCGACGCCCAGCTTCGCGGCGGCCGACTGCGCCCGCGCGGGGTCGACGTCGGCCACCACGACCGACTCGACCTCCTCGAAGCCCTTCAGCGTCTCCGCGTGCGCGGTGCCGATCCGGCCGGTGCCCGCCAGTCCCAACCTCATCGTGGTGATCCTCCTATTGCAGAAATCCCAGCGGTGGTCGCCCGGACCACCAGTGACGGGTGCAGCAGGTGCCGGACCGGCTCCGTGCGTTCCCCGCGGACCCGTTCGGCTAGCGCTTCGAAGGCCAGGCGGCCCATCTCGGTGCGCGGCTGGTCGACTGTGGTCAGTGAGAGGTGCCGCAGCGCGGCCAGCGACGTGTTGTCGTAGCCGACTACCGACACGTCCTCCGGCACGCGCAACCCCGCTTCCTCCAGCGCCGAGATGGCCCCGACGGCGTTGAAGTCGTTGCCCGCCACCAACCCCGTCGGCAGCTCGGCGCGCGCGTACGTCGCCAGCAGCTCTCGGACGGACTTCTCGCCGCCGGTGTCGGTGTGCTCGCTGCGCACGACGATCGGCTCGAGGCCGTGGCGCCGCATCGCCGCCTGGAACCCGCGCCGGCGCTGGGCCGCCCCGGCCGCGCCGCCGCCGTCGAGGTGCGCGATGCGCCGGTGCCCGAGGCCGACGAGGTGGTCGACGGCCAGTGCCGAGCCCGCCTCGCCGTCGTCGTTCACGGTGTCCACTGTGGACGATCGGATCGTCCGCGAGACCAGGACGACCGGGCACTGCTTGGCGGCGGTCTGGATCGACGCGGCCGGAACGACCGGCGAAAGCAGGATGATCCCCGCCGGCCGGAACGAAAGCAGGTTGTGCAGGGCGTTCCACTCCCGCGTGGGACTCCGGCCGCCGGTGTTGAGGATGAGGTCGAAGCCCGCGGCCTGCGCTGCCGCGTCCAGCCCTTCGACGACGTCGGCGAAGAAGGCATTGCGCAGGTCGTTGACCATCACGCCGAGCACGGTGGACGTCCGGCTGGCCAGCGACCGCGCCATGACGTGCGGCTGGTAGCCGAGTTCCTCGGCCGCGCGCAGCACGGCCGCGCGCCGGGCGTCGGAAACCTTCGGGGAGTTCCGCATGACCAGGGACACCAGCGCACGGGAAACCCCCGCCCGCGCGGCGACGTCCTCCATCGTCGGACGCATGCGGCGCACCTCCCCTGATCACCGGAAACTCGGCCTTGACTTGGTGTGACGGACGCTACAAGATTAGAGCGCTCTAATCAATAGAGCGCTCCAACGGACCAACGGAGGCCCCTTGTGACAGCGACGATCCGCGTGGCCGCCGCCCCGATCTCCTGGGGCGTCTGCGAAGTCCCGGGCTGGGGCCGGGTGCTGGACGCGGCGACCGTGCTCGGCGAGATGGCGGCCCTCGGAGTCCAGGCGACCGAGCTGGGCCCGCCCGGGTACCTCCCGCGGGAGCCGGCCGAGCTGCGGGAGCTGCTCGGGCAGTACGGCTTGACGCTCGTCGGCGGCTTCCTCGCCGTTGTCCTCCACGCCGATCAGGACGCCGCGCTGAAGGAAGCCGAGCGGTCGGCCGCGCTGTTCGCCGCGTGCGGCGGCGACGTCCTCGTGCTCGCCGCCGCGACCGGGCTCGACGGCTACGACGAACGGCCGAAGCTCACCGACGCCGAATGGGCGACCCTGGTCGACACCGCGGGCAAGATCCGCGACCTCGCGGCCGCCCACGGCCTGCGCACGGTGCTGCACCCGCACGTCGGGACCCACGTGGAGCAGCGGGCCGAGGTCGAGCGGTTCCTCGCCGATTCCGATCTCGGCTTGTGCCTCGACACCGGGCACCTGATGATCGGCGGGACGGATCCGGTCGAGCTGGCGCAGCGGTATCCCGAACGGGTGGGGCACGTGCATCTCAAGGACGTCCGAGAAGACCTGGCGGCCGAGGTCCGCGCGGGCCGGCTCGGCTACACCGACGCGGTCGGGCGGGGCATCTACACCCCGCTCGGCGAGGGGGACGTGGACGTGGCGTCGATGGTGCGCTCCGTCCAGGCGGCGGGCTACGACGGCTGGTACGTCCTCGAACAGGACACCGCCCTCGGCGACTCGAGCCCCGACGACCTACCCCGGCGGGACACCGAGCGCAGCCTGGCCCACCTCGCGAAGATCACCGACTCCCACTGATCCCTGGTCCCAAAGGAGTGACTGTGTTCTCTACCAAGAAGCTGGCCGGTGTGGCGGCGCTCGCCGCCGCCGCGCTGGTCCTGTCCGCCTGCAGCGGCCCGAGTGCCGACAACTCGAAGAGCAGTTCCGGCAGCAGCCCATCGGCGGCGGCGCCCAGCTCGAGCGGGCCGCTGAAGGTCGCCGTCGTCACGCACGGCAGCGCCGGTGACGCCTTCTGGAACGTCGTGAAGAACGGCGCCGAGCAGGCGGGCAAGGACCTGGGCGTCGGCGTCGACTACTACTCCGACGGCGACCCCGGCAACCAGGCCAAGCTGATCGACAACGCGGTCGCGCAGAAGGTCGGCGGCCTGGTCGTCTCCATGGCCAACCCCCAGGCCCTGCAGACGTCGATCCAGAACGCGGTCAAGGCCGGCATCCCGGTCGTCACCATCAACTCCGGCGAGGACTCCAGCGCGCAGTTCGGCGCGATCGCGCACGTCGGCCAGAGCGAGGGCCTCGCAGGCCAGGGCGCCGGCCAGCGGCTCAAGGCGGCCGGCAAGACGAAGCTGCTGTGCGTCATCCACGAGGCCGGCAACATCGGCCAGAACCAGCGCTGCGACGGCGCGAAGCAGACCTTCGGCAACGTCTCCACGCTGCAGGTCGACATCTCCAACCCGACCGACGCGCAGGCCCGGATCCGCGGCGCGCTGCAGTCCGACCCGTCGATCGACGCGGTGCTGGCGCTGAACTCGCAGGTCGCGGCCCGCGCGGTCGACGCCGCCAAGGAAGCGAGCTCGAAGGCGCAGGTGGCGACGTTCGACCTCAACGCCGACGTCGTCGCGGCCATCAAGGCGGGCACGATCCTCTTCGCCGTCGACCAGCAGCAGTACGAGCAGGGCTACCTGCCGATCGTGTTCCTCAAGCTGTACAAGGAGAACGGCAACACCATCGGCGGCGGCCACCCGGTCCAGACCGGTCCCGGCTTCGTCGACAAGACCAACATCGACACCGTCGCCCCGTACGCGCAGCGCGGCACGCGATGACCGCAGCCATCCAGGCGCACCCCGACGAACGCGTCGCGAAGAAGAGCCTGACCGACCGCTTGGTGGTCCGGCCCGAGATCGGCGCGCTGCTCGGCGCCGTCCTCGTGTTCGTGTTCTTCTCCGTCGTCACCGGCCAGTTCCTCAGCCCGCTGGGCGTCGCGACCTGGCTCGACGACTCGTCGACCCTGGGCATCATGGCCGTCGTGGTCGCGCTGCTCATGGTCGGCGGCGAGTTCGACCTCTCGGCCGGCGTCATGACGGCGTCGACGTCGCTGGTCACCGCAATCCTGGCGACGCAGGCGGGCTGGAACGTCTGGCTCGCCTTGGGAGTTTCGCTCGTCTTCGCGCTCGGCGTCGGCGCGTTCAACGGCTGGCTCGTCATGAAGACCGGGCTGCCCAGCTTCATCGTCACGCTGGGGTCGTTCCTCGCCCTGCAGGGGCTCAACCTCGGCGTGACGCGGCTGGTCACCAACACCGTCCAGGTGTCGGGCATGCGCTCGACCAGCGGTTACGAGTCGGCGGGCGGGCTGTTCGCGTCCACCTTCGACATCGGCGGCACCGAGTTCCAGTCGTCGATCATCTGGTGGATCGTCGTCACGGCGATCGCCGCGGTGCTGCTCGTGCGGACGCGGTTCGGCAACTGGATCTTCGCGGTCGGCGGGTCGCAGGTGTCGGCCCGCTCGGTCGGCGTGCCGGTGGTGCGCACGAAGATCCTGCTGTTCATGGGCACCGCGCTCGGCGCGTGGCTGGTCGGCTCGATCAACATCCTGCGGTTCGCGAGCGTGCAGGCCAACCAGGGCATCGGGCTGGAGTTCCAGTACATCATCGCGGCGGTGATCGGCGGCTGCCTGCTCACCGGCGGGTTCGGCTCGGCGGTGGGCGCGGCGATCGGCGCGCTGATCTTCGGCATGGCGCGCCAGGGCATCGTGTTCGCGCAGTGGAACAGCGACTGGTTCATGCTGTTCCTCGGCATCATGCTGCTGGCCGCGGTCCTGGTGAACAACGCCTTCCGGCGGCGCGCGGAAAGGGTCCGTCGATGAGCTTGCTCGAAGTTCACGAGATCGGGAAGACCTATGGCAGCGTGATCGCGCTGCGGGATGTGTCCACTGTGGTCAACGCGGGCGAGGTGACCTGCGTGCTCGGCGACAACGGCGCCGGGAAGTCCACGCTGATCAAAATCCTGGCCGGCGTGCACCAGCACGACCGCGGCGAGTTCCTCGTCGAGGGCGAGCCGGTCCGGTTCGCCTCCCCGCGCGAGGCCCTCGACCGCGGCATCGCGACCGTGTACCAGGACCTCGCCGTGGTGCCGCTGATGAGCGTCTGGCGGAACTTCTTCCTCGGTTCGGAGCCGACGACCGGGTTCGGGCCGTTCAAGTTCCTGGACCGGCGCAAGGGCCGCGAGACGACCAAGCAGGCGCTGTCCGACATGGGCATCGACCTGCGGGACGTCGAGCAGCCGGTCGGGACGCTCTCCGGTGGCGAACGCCAGTGCGTCGCGATCGCGCGGGCGGTGTACTTCGGCGCGAAGGTGCTGATCCTCGACGAGCCGACCGCCGCGCTGGGCGTCAAGCAGGCCGGGGTCGTGCTCAAGTACGTCGCCCAAGCGCGGGACCGCGGGCTCGGCGTCGTGCTGATCACGCACAACCCGCACCACGCCTACCCCGTCGCGGACCGGTTCCTGCTGCTCAAGCGCGGTGCGCCACTCGGCTCGTACGAGAAGAAGGACATCGACATCAACGAGCTGACCCGGCAGATGGCGGGCGGTGCGGAACTGGAAGCCCTCGAGCACGAGCTGCGGCAGGTGGAGAAGGCGTGAGTCTCGAAGCGCTGACGATCGGCCGGGTGGGCGTCGACCTCTACCCGGAGCAGAGCGGCGTGCCGCTGGCCGGGGTCAGCACGTTCGCCAAGTCGCTCGGCGGGACCGCGACCAACGTCGCGGTCGCCGCCGCGCGGCTCGGCCGGCGCACGGCCGTCCTCACCAAGGTCGGGCCGGACGGCTTCGGCGACTACGTCCGGCAGGCTCTCGAGGGCTTCGGCGTGTCCTCGGCGCACGTGGGCACTTCGCCGGATCTCCAGACGCCGGTGGTGTTCTGCGAGCTGAACCCGCCCGCGGACCCGCCGTTGCTGTTCTACCGCTCCCCGATCGCTCCCGACCTCACGCTCACCGACGACGACGTGCCCTGGGACGTCGTCGGGTCGGTGCCCCTGTTGTGGGTCACCGGCACCGGCGTCTCCGCCGAACCCGCACGGACCACCCAGCGGAAGATCCTCGAAACGCGCGGACGCCGTGCGCACACCGTGCTGGACCTCGACTACCGGCCGATGTTCTGGCCGTCGGCCGAGCAGGCGCGGGAGGAGATCGGCGGGATGCTCGACCACGTCACCGTCGCGGTCGGCAACCGCGCCGAGGTCGAGGTCGCCGTCGGCACGGAGGACCCGGACGCCGCCGCGGACCGCCTGCTGGAGCGCGGCTTGCGGCTGGCCGTCATCAAGAAAGGCGCCGAGGGTGTGCTGGTGGCGACGCCGGACGGACGGTCGACCGTGCCGCCGCAGCGAGTCGAGGTCGTCTGCGGGCTCGGCGCGGGCGACGGCTTCGGCGGCGCGCTGATCCACGGCCTGTTGTCGGGCTGGGACCCGGTCCGCATCGCCGAGTACGCGAACGCCGCGGGCGCGCTCGTCGCGTCCCGGCTGGCCTGCGCCGACGCCATGCCGACCGCGACGGAGATCGAGGAGCTGCTGTGATCCTCACCGACGAGCGCTGGCGCGAGCTCCTCCACACCCGGGCGACGAACCCGGGCGCGGTCCGCCAGGCCTACGCGACGCGCAGACGCCGTTCGAAACTGCTGTCCGACAACGGCACCCTGTTCCTCGTCGCGGCCGACCACCCGGCCCGCGGCGCCTTGGGAGTCGGCGACGACCCCCTCGCGATGGCCGACCGGCGGACGCTGCTGGAACGCCTGCTCGTCGCGCTCGCCAACCCCGCCGTCGACGGCCTCCTCGGCACCCCCGACGTCGTCGAAGAACTGCTGCTGCTCGGCGCGTTGCACGACAAGGTCGTCTTCGGCTCGATGAACCGCGGCGGCCTCGCCGGTGCCGACTGGGAGATCGACGACCGCTTCACCGGCTACGACGCCCGCACGCTCGTCGACTGCGGGCTCGACGGCGGCAAGATGCTGCTGCGGCTCGTCGACTCCGACCCGGGCACGGTCCCGACGCTGCAGGCCTGCGCCGACGCCGTCACCGAGCTGGCCGCGTACGGCCTGGTCGCGATGGTCGAGCCGCTCCCCTACACCCGCGTCGACGGGAAACTGGTGCTGCAGCGGGATCCGCTGTCCCTGGCGCGGGCGGTCACGGTGGCGTCCGGGCTGGGCACGACGTCGGCGCACACCTGGCTGAAGCTCCCGTCGACCGACTCGGCCGAGGTCCTCGGCGCGACGACGCTGCCGGTGGTCGTGCTCGGCGGCGTGCCCTCCGGCGACCCGGCCGCCGACCTGGCCTCCTGGGGCCGGACGCTGCGCCACGACGTCGTGCGCGGCCTGGTCGTCGGCCGCACCCTGCTCTACCCGCCCGACGGCGACGTCGGTGCCGCCGTCGAAGCCGCCGCGAAGGTCCTGGAGGCCGCGAAGTGAGCAAGCTCCACCGTCCACTGGGGACACTGTCCGACGACGCCGACCCGGTCCGGCTCACCCCGGACAGCGCGGGCTGGACGTACACCGGCCTGCGGGTGCTTTCCCTGGCGCCCGGCGAGGTCCGGGTCCTGCACACCGGCGAGTTCGAGGCGTTCGTGCTGCCCCTGGCCGGGTCCGCGACCATCCGGGTCGACGGGCAGGTCTTCGAGCTGCGCGGCCGGGAGTCGGTCTTCACGCGCGTGACGGACTTCGCCTACGTGCCACGCGACGCCGAAGTCGAGTTGTCGACAAAGGACGGTCTGGAGGTCGCGTTGCCGATGGCGCGCTGCACCCGCCGCCTCTCCCCGGCGTACGGACCCGCCGAGGACGTCCCGGTCGAGGTCCGCGGCGCCGGGCAGGCGACCCGGCAGGTGACCAACTTCGGCGTGCCCGGGGTGTGGGACCACGCCGACAAGCTCAACGCGTGCGAGCTGATCACGCCGGGTGGGAACTGGTCGTCGTACCCGCCGCACAAGCACGACGAGGCGACCGGGTGCGAGGTCGTCAACGAGGAGATCTACTACTTCCGGATCGCCGGCCGCGACGGCGTGACGCCGTCCCGTGAGGGCTTCGGCCTGCACCGCACGTACACCGCCGACGGCGACCTGGACGAAGACGTCGCCGTGCGCGACCACGACGTGTTCCTCATCCCGCGCGGCTACCACGGCCCGTGCGTCGCCGCGCCGGGGTACCCGATGTACTACCTGAACGTCTTGGCGGGACCGGCCGAAGAGCGGTCCATGGCGTTCTGCGACGACCCCGCGCACAGCTGGGTCCGCGACACGTGGGCGTCGCAGGACCTCGACCCGCGGTGCCCCGTCACGAGTCACGAAGGGCGTGTTCAGTGAAGCTGACGACGGCTCAGGCGCTGGTCCGCTGGATCCTGGCGCAGCGCTCGGAAACCCTGGACGGGCGCGAAGTCCCGCTCTTCCCCGGCGTCTTCGCGATCTTCGGGCACGGGAACGTCCTCGGCCTCGGGACGGCCCTGGAAGAACACCGCGATGAGCTGCCGGTCTGGCGCGGGCACACCGAGCAGGGCATGGCGCTGGCCGCGGTCGGGTACGCGAAGGCCACGCACCGGCGGCAGGTCGGCGTCGTGACGTCGTCGATCGGGCCGGGCGCGCTGAACATGGTCACCGCCGCCGGGGTCGCGCACGCGAACCGGCTGCCGGTGCTGCTCCTGCCGGGCGACACGTTCACCGGCCGCGCGCCGGACCCCGTGCTGCAGCAGATCGAACCCTTCGGCGACGCCACCGCGACGGTCAACGACGCCTTCCGCGCGGTCTCGCGCTACTTCGACCGGATCACCCGGCCCGAGCAGCTGATCTCGACGCTGCCGCAGGTCGCGCGGGTGCTCACCGACCCGGCGGACAGCGGGCCGGTGGTCCTGGCGCTGCCGCAGGACGTCCAGGCGGAGACGTACGACTTCCCGGACGCGCTGTTCGCGCAGGTCACGCACCGGCCGTTGCGCCCGCGTCCGGACCGGCGTTCGGTCACCGAAGCGGCCGGTCTGCTGCGTTCGTCGAAACGGCCGTTGCTGGTGCTCGGCGGCGGTGTCCGGTACTCCGGCGCCGGGCAGCGCGCCCTCGACTTCGCCGAACGGCACGGGATTCCGCTCGTCGAGACGACCGCGGGGCGGACGCTGGTGGCCCACGACCACCCGCTGCACGCGGGACCGCTGGGTATCACGGGTTCCTCGTCGGCGAACGCTCTCGCGGCTGCGGCCGACGTCGTCCTGGCGGTCGGGACGCGGCTGCAGGACTTCACGACGGCATCGTGGACGGTCTTCTCCCCCGACGTCCGCCTGGTCACGCTCAACGCGGCCCGGTTCGACGCGGTGAAGCACGGCGCGCTGTCGGTGGTCGGGGACGCCGACGCCGGCCTGACGGACCTGGCTGCCCAGCTGGAGAGCTGGCGAGTGGACCCGGCGTGGACCGCGCGGGCATCAAGTGAACGGGCTTCCTGGGACGCGCACATCGACTCGCTGCGCTCTTCCGCTTCGGAGGTTCCTTCGTATGCGCAGGTCGTCGGGGTCGTGAACGATCTGTCGGCGACGGACGACTACGTCATGACGGCGTCGGGCGGCCTGCCGGGCGAGCTGATCGGCGGCTGGCGCGGGTCGGGTGCGCTCTCGATGGACGTCGAGTACGGGTTCTCGTGCATGGGCTACGAGCTGTCCGGCGCGTGGGGCGCGGCGATCGCCTGGCCCGGCCTGGTCACGACGCTGCTGGGCGACGGCTCGTACCTGATGCTGAACTCGGAGCTGTTCTCGGCGGCTTTCGCGGGCCACCCGTTCGTGGCGGTCGTCTGCGACAACGACGGGTACGCGGTGATCGCGCGGCTTCAGGAGGGCCAGGGCGGGAAGCCGTTCAACAACTTCTACGCGGACTGCACGACTTCGCACGCTTCGCCGCCGCGCGTGGACTTCGCCCGGCACGCGGAATCGCTGGGTTGCTTGGTGTTCTCGGCGTCCACAGTGGACTCGCTGCGGACGGCCTACGCGTCGGCCCGCGAGGCCGCGGTGGCCGAACGGCGTCCGGCGGTGGTCGTGGTGAAGACGCAGCCGTCGACGTGGACCGAGGCGGGGGCCTGGTGGGAGGTCGGGGTACCGGAGCACCTGGCCGGCCGGGACGGCTTCGAGCGCGGGAAGGGCGGGCAGGTGCGTTACCTGGAGTCCTGACCGCGGGTCGCGGGGGCGCCCGCGCGGCCGGACACCTGGTGGCCTATCTGCCCAGGCTGGCGATGCGCCGCATCGCCAACCGCGTCCGCGGGCTGCTCACCGGCATCCACCCCGCCCTGGAGCGGACGATCGGCCACGAGGTCAGCCACCCGGCGGTGCTGGAAATCCTGTCCCGCTGCGGCGGTCTGGCCGGGATCGCCAAAGCCGGCCGCCGCAAACTCACCGCGATCGCGAAGGCCCATGCGCCCCGCATCGGCGACAAGCTGGTCGAGGCGATCATGACCGCAGCCCGCATCCTGCTCGCCTCGTTTGGGCATCCGGCGGCCTACGCCGGCATCGCCCCGGTCACCCGCAGCTCCGGCACCAGCATCAAAGGCGAGCCCCCGCCCGAACTGGCAACCGGCAGCTCAAGCGCGTGTTCTTCCTCGCTGCCTTCGCCTCATTGTCCGACCCGGTCAACCGCTCTTACTACGACCGGCAGAGGGCCGACGGCAAGAAACCCGCTCCCGCCGCGGCTTGACAACCCGATAGGGGCGCCCCCCGTAATCAACATTACCGGACGGCACCGACATTTTCGGCCGCCGTGCGCACCCGCGGCCGCAGCGTGAACCCGCTCGGCTTGAGCGTCAGCGACTCGACGATCTTCAGCTCGTACGACGGGTCGACGTCGAAGTCGTAGCGCTGCAACACCATCCCGAGCGCCAGCACGGCTTCGTGCAGCGCGAACTGGCGGCCGATGCAGGCGCGCTCGCCCGTCCCGAACGGCTTGTACGCCTGCGCCGGCCGCTTCTTCACCGCGGCAGGCTCGAAGCGGTCCGGGTCGAACCGTTCGGGGTCGGGCCAGGCCGCGGGATCGCGGTGCACCAGGGGAAGCGGCACGATCACCCAGTCCCCCTTGCGCATCCGGTACTTCCCGCCGAGTACGACGTCTTCGCGTGCTTCGCGCGAGTAACCGGGCGCGGTCGGCCAGAGCCGCATCGCCTCGTCCAGGCAGCGTCGCACGTAACGCAGCTTCGCGACGTCCGAGAACGCCGGCTCGCGGTCGCCCCACACCGCGTCGACCTCCGCGCGCGCCTTCGCCAGCAGCTCCGGGTGGCGCGTCAGGTAGTACAGCGCGAACGACAGCGCGCCGGACGTCGTCTCGTGGCCTGCGACGACGAACGTGATGGCCTGGTTGCGGATGTTCACCGGGTCCAGCCGCTCCCCCGTCACCGGGTGGCCTTCGGTGAGCATGAGGTCGAGCAGGTTCTCCGCACTGCCGCCGCGGCGGGCTTCGATGACCTCGTCGACCAGGTTCGTCATGGTCGCGATGTCGGCCCGGTTCTGCTCGGGCGTCCCGGCGAACGCGCGTCGCACGAACGGGAGCTTGACGTTCTGCAGCTGCGCGTACCGCAGCGCGCGGATCATCGCCGTCACGAACGGGTGCGGCTCGGCGCGTTCGAACGAGCCGAAGCGGTAGCCGAACCCGGCGCGGCCGATCGTCTCCAGGGTCAGGCGGGTCATGTCGGCGGAGACGTCGACCGGGCCGTCCGCCGCGTCCCAGGCCGCCGTCAGTTCGCGGGCGACTTCCAGCATCACCGGGTGGTAGCGGCGCATCGCCTCCGCGGAGAACGCGGGCTGCAGGATGTCGTGGGCCAGCCGCCAGTTCGGCTCGTGGGTGTGCGCGGTGAACAGCCCGTCGCCGGCGACCGCGCGCAGGTTCTCGATGCCCAGGCCGACGTGCTTGCCGAACTTCGTCTCGTCGTTCAGCTCGGTCACCAGGTCGACCCCGCCGGCGAAGACGATCTCGAAGCCGAAGACCTTGCGCGTGAAGATCGGGCCGACGCGCCGGCCGACGCGCAGCGTGTCCTGCAGCGGCGTGCGCGGGTTGGCGCCGATCAGGTCGCCGATCACCGGCAGGCGGCCCGGCCGGTGCGGAATCCCGGTGGTGTCCACGGCATGCCCCTCTATTGAACCCGTATTCAATAGGGTCACGATCCCCCGCTACTGAACCCGTGTCAAGTAAGCTCGGGGGATGCGGACGCGGCTGAGCACCGAACAGCGTCGCGAGCAGCTGCTGGCGATCGGCGCCGGCCTGTTCGCGAACCGGCCGTACGACGAGGTGTGGATCGAGGAGGTCGCCGAGATCGCGCAGGTCTCGCGCGGCCTGCTGTACCACTACTTCCCCACCAAGAAGGACTTCTTCGCGTCGATCGTCCGCGCGCAACGCGACCAGCTCCTGGCGATGAGCGAGCCCGACCCGGTGCTGCCCGTGGCGGAGCAGCTGCGGGCCGGGCTCGACGTGTACCTCGAGTTCGCGCGCACGCACCCGGACGGCTACCGGATCGTGCACCGCGCCGCGAGCGGCGCCGACCGCGAGATCCAGGAGATCCGCGAGGCCGGGATGGCCGCGAACGCCACTCGCATCCTCGACGCGGTGAGCGTGCTGACACCCGTCACCGAGGTGACGCGGCTGGCCGTGCGCGGCTGGCTGACGTTCGTCGCGACGACCATCCTCGAGTGGCTGGACCAGCCGAAGGTCACCCAGGAAGAGCTGCGCGACCTCTGCGTGCGGACGTTGTTCGCGGCGGTCGGCGTCACCCCGTGACGGCGGGCGACGCGGCGCCCTCGGCCAGCTTCCGCGGGGCGCCGGAACCGTCCGCCGGGACCGCCCAGACGGCGTTGTCCCGCCCGTAGAGGACGGTGTGGTCGTCCTGCCACAGGGCCTGGTCGTCGACGCTCTTCTGTTCCGCCAGCTCGGTTTCCCGCAGGCTTTTCAGGTCGAGGACCGACAGCCGCCAGACGCCGTCGCCGACCTTCTTCTTGAAGGCGACCCGGGTGGCATCCGGGGACAGCGAGGGGCATTCGACGTTCTCCCGGAGGGCTTTCCCGCGGTAGCGCTTGTAGTCGGCCTCGACGAGGTAGGTCTTGCCCTTGCTGCCGAGGGTGGCGTAGAAGCGGTTGCCGTCAGGGGCGAAGGTGATGCCCCAGTAGTTGGCGTCGGCGGCGAAGTAGCGCTGGTCGTCGACGAACACCGGCAGCTCCTCGATCGTCTTGACGAGCCGTCCGGTGTCCACTTCGTACAGTCCCGCGCGCGTCGAAAACCCGGTCTCCGCGTACGAATCGCCGGTGACGAAGAGCGTCCAGTAGACGCGCTTGCCGTCCGGCGAGACCCGGGCTCGGCTCGGCGTGCCCGGCAGCGACTCGGTGTGGCGGACGGCGAGGTGGTCGTCGAGGACGAGGACGTCGGTGACCGCGGGGAGCGTGCCCGGCTGGACGGCCAGGCACACCGCCGTCTGCTTCGCCACCGCGAACCGGTCGCACTTCAGGCCACTGAGCTGGGGTTTCTTCTCGGTGTCGGCGAGCGGGACGGCCCCGACGCGGCCGGTCGCCGTGTCGCGGAACAGCAGCTGGCCGGGGCCCAGGGTGAGCTGGGCGGCGGGCGTGGCGTCGGCGTCGTGGCGGGCGCTGACGGTGTAGACGACGGCCGCGGCGACCAGGACGGCCGTGCCGGCCAGGGCGAGGACGAGTTTCTTCACGGGCGCACCGGTTTCGCGAGGGCGGCGGCGAGGGCGACCGCGGCCACGCAGCCGGCGGCGACGAGCACCGCGGGCCGCAGGTCCCAGAGCGTCCAGGCCAGTCCGAAGAGGACGGAGGAGAGCATGCGGGCGACGGCCTGCCCGGTCTGCACGACGGCCATCCCGGTGGCGCGGAGGTCACGCGGGATGAGCGGGCCGGCGGCGGCCATGAGGACCCCGTCGGTGGCCGCGTAGAACACGCCGTGCAGGCCGAGCGCGACGACCGGGATCGCCGCGTAAGCCGGGCCACAGAGCAGGACCAGCGCCAGGCACAGCGCGGCGTGCCCGCCGAGGAACACCGGCCAGCGGCCGATCCGGTCGGCGAGCTTGCCGAGCGGCACGGCCAGCACCAGGTAGACCCCGGCGGTGCCGAGCGGCAGCAGCGGGAAGAACGTCGCCGCGATCTCCCAGCGCCGCTGCAGGGCGAGGTAGACGAAGGAGTCGCCGACCGTGACCAGGCCGAGCAGCGCGGCCCAGAGCGTCACGCGCCGGAAGTCGCTCTGCTTGAGGAGACCCGCCGCCGTTCGCAGCGACACCGCGGCGCGGTCGACGCCGCCGGGGTGGTCGCGGACGAAGAGGGCCAGCAGCAGCACGGCGATCGCCGCGACGCAGAAGCTGGTGAAGAACACGCTGGGGTAGCTGCCGAGGCTCAGCGCGAGCACGGCCATGGCGACGAGCGGGCCGAGGAACGCGCCGACGGTGTCGAGCGCCCGGTGCACGCCGAACGACCGGCCGAGCGCGTCCGGCTCGCTGGACAGCGAGATCAGGGCATCGCGCGGGGCGGTGCGCACGCCCTTGCCGGTGCGGTCGGCGGCGAGGACGACGCCGATCGCGGCGACCGAGGAGCCGGCCGCGACCAGGCCGAGCTTGCACACCGCGGACAAGCCGTACCCGAACCCGGCGACGGCCTTCAGGCGCCGCCACCGGTCGGCGAGGTGGCCGCCGAGCACCCGCACCAGGGCGGTGGCGCCGGCGTAGAGCCCGTCGAGCAGCCCGAACTGCAGCGGGTTCAGGCCGAGGCCGAGCACCAGGTAGAGCGGGAGGACGGCGGTCACCATCTCCGAGGAGACGTCGGTGACCAGGCTGACCATCCCCAGCGCGACCACGTTGGCCGAGACCCTCTTGAGCGCGGGTTTCCGGTTCTCGCCGGCCGCCAGGTCCGAGGTACGGCTCGCCGCGATGTACATGCCCGGCTCCTAGTGGCAGGTGTAGGTCGGGCTGCTGTCGAGGACCTTGCCGTCGACGCCGATGAGCTGCGACTGGAACGAGGTGTCCGTCATCGACAGCTTGAGGACGCCGTAGGTCTTCAGCAGCTTGGCGGTCGTCGGGTGCGCGGTGTGAAGGTCGTACAGGCTCGCGCCGCCACTGCCGCCGACGATCTCGACCGGCCCGTTCGCATCGGCTTGGCCGTCGGCGTTCTGCGGGAGGAACCGCTCGTAGTCGTGGTCGTGGCCGTTGAGGACGAGATCGACCTTGCCGGCGGTCATGATGTTCCACAGCTCGATGCTGTCCGGGTTGTCGCCGTGGTCACCCGAGCTCCAGCGCGGGTGGTGGTAGTACGCGGCGACGCAGCCCTTCGTGTTGTTGGCGAGGTCCTGCTTGAGCCAGGTGACCTGGGGCGGCTCGGCGAAGTCGTCGTGGGTGACGAAGTCGTTGGAGTCGAGGGCGATGAAGTGCCAGTTGCCCATTTCCCAGCTGTAGTAACGCTTTCCCTGCGGCTTGGCGATGGCGCCGAAGTAGTCCTCGTAGCCTTTGAAGGGCGTGTCGTCGTAGGACTCGTGGTTGCCGGGGATGGGGTGGGTGATGCTCTTGAACTTGCCCCACGTCTTGTCGTAGTAGGACTTGAAGTCCGAGAGGTGCGCGTCGTCGTACTGGTTGTCGCCCATGGTGATCACGGCGGCCGGGTTCATCGTTTCGACGAGTTTCGCGGTCTTCACGTGGGCGCAGCTCGAACTGCTCGAGGTGCAGCGTTCGGCGATGTCGCCGGCCGCGGCGAGGACGAAGCTCGTTCCGCTGCCCGCCTTGGTCTTGACGGTGACCGGCGTGCTGGCGGCCGAGACGTTCCCGGCTGCGTCGCGCGCGCGGACGGCGTAGGTGTAGCTGGTGTCGGGCGCGAGGCCGGTGTCGGTGTAGGACGTCGTGGTGCTGGTGGCGACGGGGGTGCCGTTGCGCAGGATGTCGTACCCGGCGACGCCGACGTTGTCCGTGGCGGCGGTCCAGGTGAGGGCGGCGCTGGTGGCGGTGGTCGTGCCGGCGGTGAGGCCGGCCGGGGTGGTCGGGGGCTGGGTGTCGCCGGAGGAGTCCGTGCTGCCGAAGACCTGCATTTCCCAGAAGGAGTAGCCGTAGCTGGTGGCGCGGGTGACGCCGACGAAGCGGACGTACCGGCCGTGCGCGTTCAGGGTGAGGTCGTCGGTCTTGCCGTCGCCGGCGTCGACGGACGTGGCGGCGGTGAAGTTCGTGCCGTCGTCGGAGACTTCGATGCGGTACTTCTTGGCGTACGCGGCTTCCCAGTTGAGGAGCACGCGGTGGATCGCGGCGGACTGGCCGAGGTCGATCCGCAGCCACTGCGGGTCGGCGCCTGCGGCGCTGGCCCACCGGGTGGTGGCGCTGCCGTCGACGGCTTTGCTCCCGGCGTAGGACGAGCTCTCGACGGTGGAGGTCGCGACGGGTTTTCCTTGCGAGAGCAGGACATCGGCTTGTTCGCTGGCTTGTGCGACGACGATCGCGGAGGGCAGCAGGGTGGCCGCGGCTAGCACGGGGATGAGGCGGGTGAATGTTCGTAGACGGGTCGACGGCACGTCGCGCTCCTTACGGGCCTGGCGGTGGCGGGTGGGCTGCGGCGTCGGTTAACGGGAGCTAAACTGTTAGGAAACTTTCCTAACTAAGCAGACTGTATCGATGATCGGTTTCGGCTGACAAGACGTGTCTTGTCGTTGAATCGGTCAAGAGGGTGAGTTTCAGGCGGTTTCCCCAGCTCAGGGCGTGTGTCGATGA
Source organism: Amycolatopsis sp. NPDC114478 (assembly GCF_055633805.1). NCBI lineage: Bacteria > Bacillati > Actinomycetota > Actinomycetes > Pseudonocardiales > Pseudonocardiaceae > Amycolatopsis > Amycolatopsis sp. NPDC114478. The sequence goes on from NZ_JBVKDO010000006.1 coordinate 280,976, forward strand.
GCGGAATACTGCACCGCGCCGCGGGACGGCGGTCCGACCTTTCCCGGTGGCTTCAGTTTTTGTCGGTGGTCGCGGGTAGCGTGGGAACCGGGGGCAGCGCCCATCACCTCGCCCGTGCTTCCCTTGCTTCACAACAAAATCGAGCCTCGGCGCCGCCGCCGAGCTTCACCCGATCCAGCGATGATCATCGCACAGGTGTTCGGGTAGCTTCGGATGTATGACTTCAGCCGTCCGAACTCAGCAGCTTCTTGATCTCGCCGACCGCGGCCCGTCCCGCCCGATTCGCCCCGACGGTGCTCGCCGAAGGCCCGTACCCCACGAGGTGCAGCCGCGGCTCGCGCACGACGCGCGTGCCGTCCATCCGGATCCCGCCCCCGGGTTCCCGGACGTGCAACGGCGCGAGGTGGTCGATGGCCGCGCGGAACCCGGTCGCCCAGAGGATGACGTCGGCGTCGAAGCGAGAGCCGTCCGCCCAGACGACCCCGTCGGGCGTGATGCGCTCGAACATGGGCCGCCGATCGAGGATCCCGGCGGCCCGCGCGGCGCGCACCTCGGGCGTCACGGCCAGATCGGTCACGCTCACCACGCTCTCGGGAGGAAGCCCGGCACGCACGCGTTCATCGACCCTCGCGACGGCGTCGCGTCCCCAGTTTTCGCTGAAGGGCTCGTCCCGCCACACCGGCGGCCGCCGGGTGACCCACGCCGTCGCGCGAGCGAGCGGAGCGAACTCCATGAGTAGCTGAACGGCAGAGGCCCCGCCCCCGACAACGACAACCCGCCGGCCGCGAAACTCTTCGGGCCCGGTGTAGTCGGCCGTGTGCACCTGACGGCCGGCGAAGGTGTCCTGCCCGGGATAGCGCGGCCAGAAGGGCCGGTCCCAGGTACCGGTGGCACTGATGACGGCCTTGGCGGCCCACGATTCCGCGGGGCTCGCCACCACGAGCCGATCCCCCGCCCGCGTCACGGACTGGACGTCGACGGGTCGCAAGACAGGGAGGTCATAGACGCTTTCGAACCGGGCAAAGTACTCCGAGACGACCTCGGAGGCGGGCCGCGTCACGTCCGGGCTGCCGAAGGCCATGCCGGGCAGGTCGTAGATGCCGTGCACCTTGCCGAGCACCAGGGAGGGCCACCGGTACTGCCAGGCACCCCCAGCGCGTTTGCCATGGTCGAGGACGACGAAGCCATCGCCATTGGCAAACCCGGCCCGCCGAAGGTGATAGGCGGCCGAGAGGCCGGCCTGCCCAGCCCCGACAACCACGACGTCGGTCTCGTGATCCGCACGGCTCATGTCGGTTTCAACGGCTACGGCGAGGGGGTATTTCGCGCCGTTCATCACAGGGGCAGGTGTTGCGCGCCACCGCAGCAGAGCTGTACTCCGATGCCCGCTTACGACCCGAGCCGCACCAGCTCGGCCACCCAGCCCCGGCGGTCACGAGCGCAGCAAGGCCGCATTTCGCCCACGATCAGCGCCTCGCGACTTTTCAGCCGACCGTGTAATCCAGCCACCCACATGTCGCCGCTGCCCGCCACCCCCATCGACCCGGCCCGACCGCACCGCGGTCCGGCCCTGGTCCAAACCCGCACCTCCGCGCGCTCTCAACCGGCACCCTCGCCGCGCGGCACCGCAGCCGACCGCTCCCATCCGCACCCACCCGCAGGCCGCCGCCCGCAGCACCTCAACCGACCAGCCGCTCCCGCGCGCCACCCCTCACACGGCGACCCGGTTCCGCCCAGCCTCCTTCGCCCGATACAAAGCCGCATCGGCGGACCTGAGCACGTCATCCAATGTCGGCCCCGCGTCCGGATGCCGCGCCACCCCGATCGATACCGACAAACCGCTCACCCGGACCGTGCCACCGCCCGTCGAGATCACCACGTTCAGTTCCCCCACCGCAGCCCGCACTCGCTCGGCGATCGCCAGCACGTCCGCGCGGCCGATGGCCGGCAGCAGCACCACGAACTCCTCGCCGCCGAAGCGGCCGACCGTGTCGCCCTGGCGCACCGAGCCCGAGATCGCCACCGCCACCGCGGCCAGGACGTCGTCGCCGGTCAGGTGGCCGTACGTGTCGTTGATGCGCTTGAAGTGGTCGAGGTCGATCATCAGTACCGCGAACCCGCTGCCCGCCGGGCCGCGACGCTGCGCTCGCGTGTGTTCTCGCACCGCCGACTCGTGCCAGCCCGCCGTGTTGAGCAGGCCCGTCTTCTCGTCCGTCACCGCCGCTACCTGTAGTTGCTGTTTCAGCAACAGATACCGGTGCAACAGCAGCAACGGCGCGACCACGAACACCACCAGCACCGGCTGCTCGGCCAGCGCCAGCGCGGCGAGGCCGCCCAGACAGAGCGTCGCCAGCTCGAACGCGTTGTCCTCCCACGTGCCGATCAGGTCGGCCGCCGAGCGCTGGCTCGTGTAGAGGTAGATCCCGGCCGCGACCAGGCCGATGTTCACCAGCTCGAACACCACCGCGGCCAGGCAGAGCGCGAACAGCCCGCGCGCCGTCTGCAACGGCGTTCCGTGCAACCCGGACACCGCGAGAACGGACGAAGCAGCGAAGCACGAGAGCATCGCCCAAGCCGTGCTGGCGACGAAGCGATGCGCGGGCCGCGTACGCACCTGACGCCACACGCGCACCCACAGGTGCGTGTAGAGCACGACGGCCAGCAGCGCCACCCACGCGGGCGGCAGCAGCACGACGCCGGCGAGGTACCAGACCGACGTGACGTTGATGTGCGTCTGCCCGCTCATCCACCGCCGCAGCCGCTCGATCCGGCGCGACATCTCGGCCTGCGCCACGCCGAGCGCGACGAGCACCGCGAACCACACCGGTCGCACGGGCCCGCCGAACCCGGTGACCAGCGCGGTCCCGGTCGCGACGACGGCGACCAGCTCACACCCGAGCGCGTAGGTGATCCAGCGGGCTTTCGCCCCGCCCCACATTTCCCACCGCGCGGGCCAGCCCGGCCAGGCGGAAAGCGCTTCCCGGCGCACGGCGGCCTGGGCTCTCAAGAGCCGAAGCCACGGAAGTGACGGACCGGCATCGTGACGTACCCCTTGCGCGAAGTTCGGCCGACCAGGTAGCCCAGCGTAGCCGTTCCGGCGACGCGCGTCGCCAGTCCGGGCGATTTGCGGGCAACGCGCCTGCCCGAACACCCGCGCAGGGTAGATCCACCCAGCTCAGCGGCGCACGAGCGGATCATCGCCCGGGGAAAACGGACCCGAGAACGCGGGGCCGGGAACGCGAACCTGGGAACGCCGAAGTGGGAATCCCACCTCAGCGGTCCCACCCTCGCCATGGGAGGAGCAAGATCACCGACTGCCCGGCTCGGCGTGCAGCGCGAATGCCCCGGCCGCGACCACTTAGCGCGGCTCAAGCTCGCAGCGCCGATGCCCCGCGCGGGCCGCCCGCCAGTACAAACTCACACGCGGCCTGGCCGAGGCCAGGCGAAAGCGCCGCGGCCTGACCAGCGCCGCAACACTGGGTGGCAAGCCTCGGCCAGCGCGCCCGGCTCGGCTTCGCTCCGGAGAAACTCCTACTTGCGCAAGGCGCGGATGATCGCCACCAAGCCCACGATCGCCGCGATGCCGAGCAGTACCGGCGCCAACCGCTTCAGCACCGACTGCCCCGCGTAGTCGAGCAAGTCGATCGCTTCCGTCTCCGGGGCCGCCGGGACGCTTCGCAACGGTGGGCGGTCCGCCGATGTTGCCGCCGGCTTCGGGTCCGTGTTGATCTCTGCCGTCGTCGGGGCCGGTTTGACCGCCGGGGCCGGCTTGGCCACCGGCTCCGCAGTCGCGGTCGGCTCCGGTGTCGGCGCTGCGGCCACTGGCGATGGCGCCGGCGAAGCCGCCGGGGCCAGCTTGCCCGACAAGCACCCCGCGAACGTGTCGAGGATCTTGCCGCCCACCTCGCTGATCAGGCCGCGACCGAACTGGGCCGGCTTGCCCGTGATCGACAGGTCCGTCGCCACCGCGCCGTGGGTTCCGCCGTCGGCCTCCGTCAGCGTCAGCGTTACCGTTGCCGCCGCCGTGCCCGCTCCGCGGGAGTCCTTGCCCGATGCCTTGATCGTGACCTTGTGGGCGGCGTCGTCCTTCTCCAGGAACTCGCCGTTCCCCTTGTACAGCAACGAGATCGGCCCGAGCTTGACCTTCACCGTGCCGCTGAACTTGTCGCCTTCGACCTTCGTCAGCGTGGCGCCCGGCATGCACGGGGCGACGCGCTCGGGGTCGACGACCGCCTGCCAGACCTCGCCGATCGGTGCCGGGACGGTGAATTCGTGGTCGAGCCGCACGGGCCGACCTCCTTCCTGAAGACGACGGGTCTGATGCCCACCCTAGCCGCCGCCGCGGCGACGGCCAGGGTGTGACGCGTCAGGCTCCGGCCGCCGCCGCGATCGCGCGGCCCGTCAGCACCTGGGCCAGGTGGCGGCGGTACTCGACGTCGGCGTTGCTGTCGACCGGCGGGTTCGTGCCCTCCGCCGCGTGCGACGCCGCCGCGGCGATCGAATCGGCCGACGCCTGCACGCCGACCAGCGCCGCTTCGACACCGGACGCCCGGACCGGCGTCGAGCCCATGTTCGTCAGCGCGACCCGGGCCTCCTCGATGACGCCCGCCTCGGTGCGGACGGTGACCGCGACCGCGACCATCGACCACGCCTGGGCGACCCGGTTGAACTTCTCGTAGTGCGCCCGCCACCCGGTGTGCTTGGGCACGCGGACCTCGACCAGCAGTTCGTCCGGCGCCAGCGCCGTCGTGAACAGGTCCTGGAAGAACTCCGCGGCCGGCACCGTCCGGCGCCCGGACGGCCCGGCGATCACCAGCGACGCCTCCAGCGCGAGCACCGGCGCCAGCAGGTCGCCCGCCGGGTCGGCGTGCGCGATCGCGCCGCCCAAAGTCCCGCGGTGGCGGATCTGCGGGTCGGCCACCGTGTCCGTCGCTTCCTTGAGCAACGCCGCGTGCTCGGCCACCAACGCGTCCCGCTGGACGTCGTAGTGCGTGGTCATCGCGCCGATGACCAGCTCGTCGCCCTCCTCCCGCACGCCGCGCAGCTCCGCGACGCGCCCGAGGTCGATCAGCGTCGTCGGCGCGGCCAGCCGCATCCGCAGCACCGGCAGCAGGCTCTGCCCGCCCGCCAGCACCTTGGCGTCCTCGCCCGCCGACGCCAGCGCCTGCACCGCTTCGTCCACTGTGGACGGGCGGACGTAGTCGAAGGAAGCCGGGATCACTGCGCACCTCCGGTGGCGTCGATGGAACCGAGCCCGCCGCCCGCTTCGCCGCGGCCGGGGCCGCCCGCGTCGGTCGTGCCGTGCTGGATGGCGTGCCACACCCGCATCGGCGTCAACGGCATCTCGATGTCGTTCACGCCGAACTGCCGCACCGCGTCGATCACCGCGTTGACCACCGCCGGGGTGGACGCGATGGTGCCCGCCTCGCCGACGCCCTTGGCGCCGAGCGGGTTGGACGTCGCCGGCGTCTCCGTGCGGTCGGTGGTGAACGACGGCAGGTCGGCCGCCGACGGCAGCAGGTAGTCGGCGAACGTGCCGGTGGTGAGCGTGCCGCTGTCGTCGTGTTCGGTGCCTTCGAACAGCGCCTGCGCGATGCCCTGCGCGAGCCCGCCGTGCACCTGGCCCTCGACGATCAGCGGGTTCACCGCGACGCCGACGTCGTCGACACAGACGTAGGAACGCAGCTTGATCCGGCCCGTCTCGGTGTCCACCTCGGCGGCGCACAGGTGCGTGCCGTGCGGGAACGAGAAGTTCTCCGGGTCGAACGTGGCGTCCGAGTCGAGCGACGGCTCGACACCGTCGGGCAGGTTGTGCGCCGCGAAGACCGCGAGCGCGATGTCGCCCATGGTCGTGGACGTGTCGGTGCCCTTGACCGTGAACTTGCCGCCGGCGAACTCGAGGTCGTCCTCGGCGCATTCGAGCAGGTGCGCCGCGATCGGCTTCGCCTTGGCGATCACCTTCTCGGCGGCCTTGATGACGGCGATGCCGCCGACCACCAGCGACCGCGAGCCGTAGGTGTCCATGCCCTTGTGCGACGACTGGGTGTCGCCGTGCAGGATCTCGACGTCCTCGAACGCGACGCCCAGCTGGTCGGCGACGATCTGGCTCCACGCCGTCTCGTGGCCCTGGCCGTGCGCGGACGCGCCGGTCGTGACCTCGACCTTGCCGGTCGGCAGCATCCGGATCGACGCGTACTCCCAGCCGCCGGCGCCGTAGTCCAGCGAGCCGAGCACCCGCGACGGCGCGAGCCCGCACATCTCGGTGAACGTCGAGATGCCGATGCCGAGCTGGACCTTGTCGCCCGCCTTGCGGCGCTTGTCCTGTTCGGCGCGCAGGCCGTCGTAGTCGAAGAGCTGCTTGGCCTTTTCGGTGGCGGCTTCGTAGTTGCCGGAGTCGTAGGTCAGCCCGCACACCGTGGTGAACGGGAACTCCTCGTGCTTGATCCAGTTCTTCTCGCGCAGCTCCATCGGGTCCACGCCGAGCTCGACGGCGAGCTCGTCCATGATCCGCTCGATCGCGAACGTCGCCTCGGGCCGGCCGGCGCCGCGGTAGGCGTCGGTCAGCGTCGTCGTCGTGTACACGTTGGTGCACGCGAAGTGGTATGCCGGGATCTTGTAGATCGCGTTGAACATGAACGCGCCGAGGATCGGCACGCCGGGGCCGACGAGGCCGTTGTACGCGCCGAGGTTGGCGAGCAGCTCGACCTTGAGGCCGGTGACCTGGCCGTCGCGGGTCGCCGAGATGGTGATGTCCTGGATCTGGTCGCGGCCGTGGTGCGCGGCGAGCATGGTCTCCGACCGCGTCTCGTTCCACTTGACCGGCTTGCCGAGCTTCTGCGCGACGAGCAGCGACATCATCTCTTCGGGCAGGACGCCGATCTTGCCGCCGAAACCGCCGCCGACGTCCGGGGCGATCACGCGCAGCTTGTGCTCGGGGATCCCGAGCGTCAACGCCGACATCACGCGCAGGATGTGCGGGACCTGCGTGGCCGCCCACATGGTGATCTGCGTGCTGGTCGGGTCGACGACGCAGGCGCGCGGCTCCATGAACGCCGGGACGAGGCGCTGCTGGCGGAACCGGCGCTTGAGCACGACCTCAGACGAGCTGATCGCGTCTTCGACGTTGCCGCCGGTGCCGGCCTCGGCCGAGTCGAACTTCCAGACCGCGCTCGTGTTGGTGCCCAGGTCCTCGTGGACCAGCGGGGCGCCGTCGGCGATGGCGGCTTCCATGTCGAGGATCACCGGCAGCTCGTCGTACTCGACGTCGATCTCCTCGAGCGCGTCGTGCGCTTCGGCGGACGTGCGTGCGACGACGACCGCGACGCCTTCACCGGCGAAGTTGACCGTGTCGGAGGCGAGCACCGGGCGGCGCGGCGCCTTCATGTCCGGCGTGATCGGCCACGCGCAGGGCATGCCGATCGCGCCGTCGGGGTCGAGGTCCTTGCCGGTGTACACGGCGACGACGCCCGACGCGCCCTTGGCCGCCGACGTGTCGATCGAGACGATCTTGGCGTGCGCGAACGGGCTGCGCAGGACCGCCATGTGCAGCATCCCGGGCAGCGCGATGTTGTCGGTCCAGCGGGTGCGGCCGGTGATCAGCCGCTCGTCTTCCTTGCGGCGACGGGACTTGCCGACTTCCGGTTCGATCGTGGCGGTCATCAGTCACCACCCACGCCGACGTGCTTGGTCTCGGCGATGCGCTCGGCTTCGGGGCCGGCGCCGGGGCTCATGTGCTGCGCGGCGTCGCGGACCGCGCGGACGATGTTCTGGTAGCCGGTGCAGCGGCAGAGGTTGCCTTCGAGACCTTCGCGGACGGCCTGTTCGTCGGGGTCCGGGTTGTCGGCCAGGAGGTCGATCGACTGCATGATCATGCCGGGCGTGCAGAACCCGCACTGCAGTGCGTGGTTGTCGTTGAAGGCCTTCTGCACGGGGTGCAGCTGCCCGTCGCGGGCGAGGCCTTCGATGGTGGTGACCTCGCAGCCGTCGGCCTGGACGGCCAGGACGGAGCAGGACTTCACGCTGTGCCCGTCCAGGTGGACGGTGCAGGCGCCGCAGTTGCTCGTGTCGCAGCCGACGACGGTGCCGACCTTGCCGAGTTTTTCGCGCAGGTGGTGCACGAGCAGGGTGCGGGGCTCGACTTCGTCGGTGTACTTCGTCCCGTCGACGGTGACGGTGATGCGCATCAGGCCTCCAAAAGCCGGTTCGGGAACGGCCCGCCCGACCGTGATCGGGCTCACAGACTCCCGAGCGTGCTACGCGACCTTCGCGCGGACAAGTCCTGATGTCACACGTTCAACTACTTGTTCCGCAGATGCGCTGCGCTTACGCACTAGAAGCCGCATCTGCGGAAGTCCGGATGGGTGAACTTTTGTGGGCCACCTGGACCAGCGGTCAGCCGTGGATGCGCCCGGTGAGTTCGGCGAGCCGCTTTCCGCCGCCGCCCCACCGCAGCGCGATGATCTCGGCCGCGATGGACACCGCCGTCTCCTCCGGGGTTCGCGCACCGAGGTCGAGGCCGATCGGCGAGGACAGCCTTTCCAGCTCCGCCTCGGTGATCCCGGCTTCGCGCAGGCGGGCGAAGCGGTCGTCGTGCGTCTTGCGGGAGCCCATCGCGCCGACGTAGCCGACGTCGAGGCGCAGCGCGACCTCCAGCAGCGGCACGTCGAACTTCGGGTCATGGGTCAGCACCGCGATCGCCGTGCGCTGGTCGATCCGGCCCGCCTCGGCCTCCGCCGTCAGGTAGCGGTGCGGCCAGTCGACGACGACGTCGTGCGCGTCCGGGAAACGGCTGCTGGTGGCGAACACCGGCCGCGCATCGCAGACCGTGACCTGGTAGCCGAGGTAGGCGCCCATGCGGGCCATCGCGGCGGCGAAGTCGATCGCGCCGAAGACCAGCAGCCGGGGCGGCGGCTCGAACGAGTTGACGAACACCGCCATGCCTTCGCCGCGGCGCTGCCCGTCCGGGCCGTAGTGCAGCGTGCCGGTGCGGCCGCTGGCCAGCAGGCCGCGCGCGTCGTCGGCGACCGCGTCGTCCATCCGCGACGACCCGAGCGAGCCCGCGGTCCGGTCCGGCCAGACGATCATGTGCTCGCCGACCAGGCCCTCGCGCTCGTGCTCGATGACCGTGACGACCGCGACGGGCTCGCCGCCACGCACCGACGCGACGACGTCACCGAGCTCCGGCATCGACGCGCGGTCGACGTGCTCGACGTAGATGTCGATGATTCCACCGCAGGTCAGGCCGACCGCGAACGCGTCGTCGTCGGTGACGCCGTAGCGCTGTAGCACCGGCTTGCGCTCGGCGACGACCTCCTGCGCGAGCTCGTAGACCGCGCCTTCGACGCAGCCGCCGGACACGCTGCCGGCGACGGTCCCGTCGGGCGCGACGACCATCGCGGCCCCGGGCGCGCGCGGCGCCGAGGAGAAGGTCGCGACCACGGTGCCGAGGCCGACCGTCTCGCCGTCGGACCAGCGGCGGAACACGTCGTCGAGTACGTCACGCATCGGAAATCTCCCCGAGCAGTCGTTCCAAGGTGGCCAGGGTGTGCCCGGCCAGGAGCCGGTCGATGTGGGGCAGCGCGGCCACGATGCCCGACTGGACCGGAGCGTACCCCGCACGGCCGGCGTGCGGATTCACCCAGAATACGGCGTGCGCGAGCCGGCGCAGGCGCGCGAGCTGCTCGCCGAGCAGGCCGGTGTCGCCGCGTTCCCAGCCGTCGGAGAAGACGGTGACCACGGCGCGGCGCGCGACCCCGCGCTGGCCCCAGCGGTCGAGGAAGGCCTGCAGCGTCTCGCCGAGCCGGGTGCCGCCCGCGAAGTCGGGCACGGCCGAGCCCGCGGCGAGCATGGCGCGTTCGGGGTCGCGTTGCCGCAGCTGGCGCGAGACCCGCGTGAGACGCGTGCCGAGCGTGAAGACCTCGACGGACTGGGGCGCCGACCGCGTCAGGACGTGGGCGAAGCGCAGCAGGGCGTCGGCGTAGGGCGACATCGAGCCCGAGACGTCGATGAGCAGCACGACCCGGCGCGGCCGGCTGCCGCGGCGGACGTGCTGCAGCTTCACGGGTTCGCCGCCGCTGGCGAGCATGGCGCGCAGGGTGCGGGAGGGGTCGAGCCGTCCCCGGCGCGACGGCGTCCGGCGCGCGGCCGGGCGTGTCGGGGGGACGGGCCTCAGGGTCGCGAGGAGCTCCCGGAGGTGTTCGCGTTCGGCGGTGGTGAGGGCGGCGAGGTCGCGGTGGCGCAGGACCTCTTGCGCGCTGGCGGCGACTTTGAGCTGGTCAGGTGCGTCTTCGGTGGTGGTCTGCCCACCGTCGGCGTCGACGAGCGGCGCGATGCGGGCCTGCTTGGGCGCGGCGGCTTTCGCGCGTTGCGGCTTGGTCGTCTCGATGGCGAACCACTGGCTGAACGCTTCTTCGTAGCAGGGGAGGTCGTCGGGGCTGGAGCAGAGGGTGAGCCGGCCGGCCCAGTAGAGCTGGGTGGGTTCGGCGACATCGATCTCGGCGACCGCAGCCAGGTAGGCCTGCACCCGATGGGCATCGCAGGCGACACCGGCCTCCCGCAGGGCGGCGGCGAACCCGGCGTACCCGGCGACGGGATCGGCGGCGGTGGTCATGACTCCATTGTGCGCTCACCCGGCGACAGCCGGCCCTGTGGACAAGGCGCCGTCGGGCGACGGAGATCGTCGGTGCCCTCCGCTAGCGTGGAAACGGGGGCTCGTTTTTGGCGTCCCGGCGAGGAGTCGAACCTCGGACCTCGGCGTTCGTAGCGCCGCGCTCTGTCCTGCTGAGCTACCGGGACGGGGCGGTCTGCGCGCACGTCCCTCCCCGGACGGGCGCAGACCGCGCTCTTCGCGGCGACCGACCCGAGGTAGCGAGGGGTGGGCGCGAAGAGCCTTCAGGAAGATTCAGCGAACGGCACGGGAGATCGTGCCGCAGCGGTGCGTTTGCCGGTTCACGATCTCCTCCTCTCGGCGGTGGTTCCCGCGGTGTTGGGAAAAGGATGCCGGAGCCCGGCGCACCGGGCAACGCATTTAATTCTTCCGTCCTTTGTGGACGCTCAGGCGAACAGCGCGTCGAGTTTCGCGCGGACGCGGTCGAGGTCTTCGCTGTACTTCAGGACGGCTCCGAGCGTCCGGGCCGCCGATGCCGCGTCCAGTTCGTCGCGGTGCAGCGCCAGCAGGGCGCGGGCCCAGTCGAGCGACTCCGCCACCCCCGGCGGCTTGAGCAGGTCCATCTCGCGGAGGCGGTGCACCGCCTCGGCGACCTGGAGGGCCAGGACCTCACCGATCTCGGGGATCCGCCGGCGCAGGATGATGACCTCCCGCGCCAGGTCGGGGTGTTCCAGCCAGTGGTAGAGGCAGCGGCGCTTGAGGGCGTCGTGCACTTCGCGCGTCCGGTTCGAGGTCAGCACCACCAGCGGCGGGTGTTCGGCGCGGACTTCGCCGTATTCGGGGATGGTGACGGCGTGCTCGTCGAGCAGCTGCAGGAGGAAGGCTTCGAACTCGTCGTCGGCGCGGTCGATCTCGTCCACGAGCAAGACGCACGGCGCGGTGAGGGCCTGCAGGAGCGGCCGGGCCAGCAGGAAGCGTTCGGTGTAGAGCGAGCGTTCGGCGGCCTCGACGTCGAGGTGCCCGTCGCCGGCGGCCTCGAGGGCGCGCAGGTGCAGGAGCTGGCGGGGGAAGTCCCATTCGTAGAGCGCCTGGGCGGCGTCGATGCCTTCGTGGCACTGGAGGCGGATGAGCGGGCGCTCCAGCGCGGTGGCCAGGGCGATGGCGAGCGAGGTCTTGCCGGTGCCGGGTTCGCCTTCGCAGAAGAGGGGGCGGCCCATCCGCAGGGCGAGGAACCCGGCGGTGGCGAGCCCGTCGTCGGCGAGGTACCCGGTCGCGTCCAGCGCGGCGGCGAGTTCTTCAGGCGAGTCGGTCACGTTGTCGATCGTAGGCGGCACGCTGGTCACCGGCCGGGCAGATCGGCCCGGCGGTCGACGTCCCGGCCGCTGCCGAGGTCCCCGCATTCGATGAGTGTCAGGTCGGAGCGGGTGGACAGCCAGTCCCGGGCACCGCGGTCGCCCTGGGCGGAGCCGGCGATTTCGGACCACCAGCGGCGGCCGAAGAGAACGGGATGGCCGGGAACGCCGTCGTAGGAGGCGCGGGCGACGGTTCCGGTGGTGGCGTTCGCGGCGACGCGGGTGAGGACGTCGGCGCCGACCCACGGCAGGTCGACGAGGTGCACGAGGGCGGCGACCGGGCCGGGTTCCGCGGAGAGTGCGGCGAGGCCGGCTTTGAGGGAGGCACCCATGCCGGTCTCCCAGCTTTCGGCGAAGACGGCTTGGCGCGGATCGGGCAGGAGGGCGCGTACTTGTTCGGCGGCGGCGCCGAGGACAACGCGGACGGGGTCGCAGCCGGCGACGGAGAGGGTGTCGAGGGCGCGGAGGACGAGGGGCCGCCCGTCGAGTTCGGCGAGGGCTTTGGGTCCCCCGAACCGCCGCCCGGCCCCGGCGGCTAGCAGCAGGCCAGCGACGGGTGGGGTGGCCGGAGTCATCGGCGCACCGGCTTCCTGGCGACGGGCTGGGTCATCGGCGCGCCGATCGCCTGGTGAGTACTCCCGGCCTCGCCCGGCGCGGTTAACGCCCGGTCGGCAGCCCCAGCCGCCGGACCGACCGGCGCACCCAATGCTTGCCCAGCGACCCCGGGCGCGGGTTCGGCCGCCGCCACCACCGGGCCGAATGCCCGGCCGTTGTCAGGCATGGGCCCGGCCTGGGGCGCCGATCGCCAAGTCGGCCTCGATCGCCCTCGCCGTCTCCAGCAAGGGGGGTACCAAGTCCCTCTCCACCGACTCCGCCGTTGTGCGGCTCGCGTGCGTTGACAGGTTCACCGCCGCCACCACCCGGCCGCGGCGGTCGTGGATCGGGGCCGCCACCGATCTGAGGCCTTCCTCCAGCTCCTGGTCGACCATTGCCCAGCCTTGTTCGGTCACCTTGGCCAGTTCCGCGCGGAGCACGTCGGGCACGGTGACCGTGCGATCCGTCAGCGGGTCGAACTTCGCCACCACGAAAAACGCTTCCAGCTCCGCCCGGCTCAGGCCGGCCAGCAGGACGTGCCCCATCGAGGTCGCGTACGCCGGGAAGCGGGTTCCCACGTTGATGCTCACCGTCATGATGCGGGAGACCGCCACCCGGGCCACGTAGACGATGTCCGTTCCCTCCAGGACCGACACCGAACTGGACTCGTGCACCCGCGCCGACAGCTGCTCCAGGTGCGGCTGCGCGACCTCCGGCAGCGTCATGCTCGACAGGTACGAATACCCCAGCTCCAGCACGCGGGCCGTGAGGGAGAAGTACTTGCCGTCGGTGCGGACGTACCCCAGGTCGGTCAGGGTCAGCAGGAACCGGCGGGCCGCGGCGCGGGTGAGGCCCGTCGACCGGGCCACGTCGCTCAAGGTCAGCTCCGGCGCCTCCGCGTGGAACGCCTTGATCACGGCCAGGCCGCGCTCCAGCGACTGCACGTGGTGGGCACCGCGTTGCGCCGGTTCGGTGTCGGCCTCGGCTTCGCCCTGCCTCCCCACGTCCATGACCGCACCCTATCCGGCGTCGGCGGGGCGGGCGGTCGGCTCGCCGAGCTCGGCCAGGGTGCGCTGCGCGATGGCGAACGCCGCGTTCGCCGCTGGGGCACCCGCGTAGACCGCCGTGTGCAGCAGGACCTCGCCGATCTCCGCCGCCGTCAGGCCGTTGCGGATCGCGGCCCGGACGTGCATCGCCAGCTCGTTGTGCGCCTGCAGCGCGGTCAGCGCCGCGAGCGTGACGCAGCTGCGCGTCCGGCGGTCCAGGCCGTCGCGGGCCCAGACCGAGCCCCACGCGCCTTCGGTGATGTAGTCCTGGAACGGCCGGCTGAACTCCGTCGTGCCCGCGACCGCGCGGTCGACGTGCTCGTCGCCGAGCACCTCGCGCCGCACCTTCATGCCCTGCTCGTGGCGGTCGGTCACGCTCGCTCCAAGTGGTCCAGGATCAGCCGGGTGAACTCTTCGGGCCGCTCGTAGCTGCCCAGGTGCGCCGCGTCCGCGACGACCTCCAGCCGCGCGCCGGGGATGCCCGCCGCGATCAGGTCGGCGTGCCCCTCCGGCGGGGTGGACGGGTCTTCGGCGCCCGCGATGACCAGGGTCGGTGCGGTGATCTTCGGCAGCGCGTCGAGCTGGTCCATCCGCTCGATCGCGCCGCAGCAGGCCGCGTAGCCCTCGGCCGGGACCCCGGCGATCATCGAACGCAGGAACGCGGCGCGGTCCGGGTGCCGCTGGGCGTACGCGGGGGTCAGCCAGCGGGCGACCCCGGCCTCGGCGACCGCGGCGGTGCCTTCGGCGCGGACTGTGCGGGCCCGGTCCGCCCACATCCGCGGCGGCCCCAGCTTCGCCGACGTGCAGCAGAGCACCAGGCTCGCGACCCGGTCGGGCGCGTGGGCGCCGAGCCACATGCCGGTCATCGCGCCCAGCGACAGGCCGACCAGGTGCGCCCGCGCGACCTCGAGCTCGTCGAGCAGCGCGAGGACGTCGTCACCCAGGTCGCCGATTTCGTACGGCCCGGGCGGCACCGGCGAGGCGCCGTGCCCGCGCGTGTCGTAGCGGACCACGCGGAAGCCGCGTTCGAGCAGCGGCACGACCTGCGGCTCCCACATCCGGACGTCGCTGCCCAGCGACCCGCCGAACACCACCACCGGCCCGTCCTCCGGGCCTTCCACGACCCGGTGCACCCGCACGGCGCCCACGTTCCCACCTCCGTTCATACGGCGAAGAACACCGTCTCGCCGTCACCCTGCAGCCGCACGTCGAAGCGGTAGCCGTCGTCGCTCTTCGCCGCGATCAGCGTGCCGCGCCGCTCCTCCGGCACCGTCGCCAGCACCGGGTCGGCGGAGTTGTCCTGGTCCTCGAAGTAAATCCGCGTGACGACCCGGTTGAGCAGGCCGCGGGCGAACACCGAGACGTCGATGTGGCGCGCCTGCGTGGTGCCGTGCTCGCCCGGCACCGGGCCCGGCAGCAGCGTGAGGATTCCGTACGTCCCATCGGTTTCGGTCGGGCAGCGGCCGAAACCGCGAAAGTCGCCGGCCGCCTCGCCGCGCGGGTCGTCGGGGTGGCGGAAGCCGCCGTCCGGGTCGGCCTGCCACGTCTCGATCATGGCGTCCGGGACCGGGTCGCCGTTGCCGTCCCGGACGGTGCCGCGGATCCAGAACGCGCCGGGCGTGCCTTCGGGCACCACGTGCGGACCGTCCGGCCAGGGCAGCCCGATCGAGAGGTACGGGCCGACGGTCTGCGACGGGGTGGGCAGCAGCTTGGTCATTCGTCCTCGTCCTCTTCCTCTTCGAACACCGACGCGTCCCGCCCGCGCAGCACGATGTCGAACTGGAACCCGAGCGCCCACTCGGACTGGGTGACCTCGTGGTCGTAGCGGGAGACCATGCGCTGCCGGGCCTTCTCGTCCGGGATCGAGTTGAAGATCGGGTCCTGGGAGAAGAGCGGGTCGTCCGGGAAGTACATCTGGGTGACCAGCCGCTGCGTGAACGCCGAGCCGAACACCGAGAAGTGGATGTGCGCGGGGCGCCAGGCGTTGTCGTGGTTCTTCCACGGGTACGCGCCGGGCTTGATGGTGGTGAAGGTGTAGCGGCCGTCCCTGTCGGTCAGGGTGCGCCCGACGCCGTCGAAGTTCGGGTCCAGCGGCGACGGCCAGCGGTCGCCGGTGTGGCGGTAGCGGCCGCCGGCGTTGGCCTGCCAGATCTCGATGAGCGAGTCGCGCACCGGACGGCCGTCGCCGTCGAGGAGCCGGCCGGTGACGATGATCCGCTGCCCTTGTGGCTCGCCCTCGTGCTGGCGGGTGAGGTCGTTGTCGTGCTCGCCGAGGCGGCCGGGGCCGAGCAGCGGGCCGGTGACCTCGGTCAGCATCTGCGGCAGCAGCAGGAGGTCCTGCTTCGGGTGCCGCAGCGCCGTCGAGCGGTAGCCGGTGAAGCCGAGGGGCGGGTGCGTGCCTTCGGGGTCCTGCCCGTAGCGCGGCAGCCTGAATTCGGTCGGAGTGGCCACGTTTTCTCTCCCTTACCGGCCTTCGAGGACGACGGCCAGGCCCTGGCCGACGCCGATGCAGATGGCGGCCAGTCCCCAGCCCCCGCCGCGGTGGTGCAGGTCGTGGGCCAGCGTGCCGAGGATCCGGCCACCGGACGCGCCGAGCGGGTGACCGATGGCGATCGCGCCGCCGTGGGTGTTGACGATCTCCGGGTCGAGCTTCTTCCAGTCGCGCAGGCAGGCCAGCGACTGCGCGGCGAAGGCTTCGTTGAGCTCCACCGCGGCCAGGTCGTCCCAGCCGATGCCGG
Organism: Amycolatopsis sp. NPDC114478; assembly: GCF_055633805.1. Lineage (NCBI taxonomy): Bacteria > Bacillati > Actinomycetota > Actinomycetes > Pseudonocardiales > Pseudonocardiaceae > Amycolatopsis > Amycolatopsis sp. NPDC114478. The sequence continues at coordinate 297,312 of NZ_JBVKDO010000006.1, forward strand.
CCCGTTCGAGGGCGATTTCGGCCGCGCGGACCGGGCCGATGCCGAAGACGTCCGGGTCGACACCCGCCGCGCCGCGGCCGGCGATCCGGGCCAGCGGCGCCTTGTTCAGGCGGTTCGCGGTTGCCTCGTCGCCGAGGAGGAGCGCCGAGGCGCCGTCGTTCAGCGGGGAGGCGTTGCCGGCCGTGACGGTGCCGTTCTCCTTGCGGAAGACGGGCTTCAGCTTGGCGAGCTTCTCGGGGCTGGAGTCCGGGCGGATGCCCTCGTCGCGGGCCAGGTCGACGCCCTCGACCGGGACGACCAGGTCGTCGTAGAAACCTTCGTCCCACGCCTTCGCGGCGTTGACGTGGCTGCGGGCGGCGAAGGCGTCCTGCTCGTCGCGGCCGATGCCGTAGCGCTCGGCGAGCAGTTCGGTGGACTCGCCGAGGGAGATCGTCCACTGCGCCGGCATCGCCGGGTTGACCATGCGCCAGCCGAGCGCGGTGTTGTAGAGGGTCTGGTTTCCGGCCGGGAACGCCTTCTCCGGCTTCGGCATGACGAGCGGCGAGCGGGTCATCGACTCGACGCCGCCGGCGACGACCAGCGACGCGTCGCCGACCTGGATCGCGCGGCTGGCCTGCATCACCGCGTCCAGGCCGGAGCCGCAGAGGCGGTTGACGGTGTTGCCCGGAACGCTCGTCGGCCAGCCGGCGAGGAGCGCGGCCATGCGGGCGACGTTGCGGTTGTCCTCGCCCGCGCCGTTCGCGTCGCCGAGAGTCACCTCGTCCACTGTGGACGGATCGAGGTCGTTGCGGGCTTGCAGTGCCTTGAGGACACCGGCGGCCAGGTCGTCCGGGCGGACGCCGGCCAGCGCGCCGCCGTACCGGCCGAACGGGGTGCGGATCGCGTCGAGGACGTAGACGTCGGTCATGCCTTCTCCAGGTCTCGGAGCACCGTCAGCTCCTGCTCGGTCGGGGCGGGGGTGACCTTCAGGTCGTCCGCGACCTTCAGTGTCCACCCCGTGGCCTTGATCGCCTGGTCGAGCTCCACACCCGGGTGGAGCTCGGTGAGGGTCAGCTCGGCGGTCTCCGGGTCGGGGCGCATCAGGCCGAGGTCGGTCACCACCAGGGTCGGGCCCTTGCCGGGGAGGCCGAGCTTCTCGCGGTCGCCCTTGCCCGTGCCGTGGCCGAAGGACGTCACGAAGTCGACCTTTTCGACGAAGGCGCGGGGGCTCTGGCGGAGGACGATGAAGACCTCGCCGCAGGAGGCCGCGATCTCGGGGGCGCCGCCCGCGCCGGGGAGGCGGACCTTCGGGTCGTGGTAGTCGGAGCCGATGACGGTGGTGTTGATGTTGCCGAACTTGTCGAGCTGGGCGGCGCCGAGGAAGCCGACGTCGATGCGGCCCGGTTGGAGCCAGTAGTTGAACACCTCGGGGACGCTGACGACGGCGTCGGCGGTGTCGGCCAGCTCGCCGTCGCCGATGGACAGCGGGAGGCGGGACGGCTTCGCGCCGAGGCAGCCGGATTCGTAGATGAGGGTGAGGTTCGGGGCGTGAGCGCGGCGGGCGAGGTTGGCCGCCTTGCTGGGGAGGCCGATGCCGACGAAGCAGGAGGTGCCGTCGGCGAGAGCGCGGGCGGCCGCGATGCTCATCATCTCGTCGGCGGTGTAGTCGGTGCTCACGCTGGGACCTCCGCGGAGTCGGGCACGGTGGGGCGGGCCGGGATGGGGCGGCGGGCCGCTCGGGTCAGCCGCTGGGTCGGGGCCTCCGAGACGGAACGCAAGCCGCTCGGGGTGGGCGCCGGGTCGCCGCCGACCACCGGCCGGACAGCCCGAAGATCGCTGGCCGCCGCATGGGCTCGGGGCGAGACCGGGTGGCTCGCGGCGGCGAAGGCCGGCTGGGCAACTCCGCGACGGCGGATCCGCCGAGCCGACAAGCTGCTGCTCATGCCTTCACCCCGGTCAGCTCGTTCAGCCACTTCGTGAACGCCTCGCGGTCGCGGCCGACCTCGTCCCATGCCTGGTACGCCGAGTTGTCGCGCTCGTAGTAGCCCGCCGCGTACGACGGCTTCGCGCCTCCTGGGACCTCGGCCACCGCCGTGACCACCCACGCCGGGAGGACGACCGCTCCTGGACGGGGCTCCAGCTCGTCGACGATCTCCTCGACCGTCACGATCGAGCGCTTCGCCGCCAGGACCGCTTCCTTCTGGACCCCCGTGATGCCCCACATCTGGACGTTGCCGGCGCGGTCCGCGCGCTGGGCGTGGACGATCGTCACGTCCGGGTTCAGCGCTGGGACGGCCGTGAGCCGCTCGCCGGTGAACGGGCACATGATCGGCTTGATCGTGTCCGTCTGGGCCGGGAGGTCCGTGCCCGTGTAGCCGCGCAGCACCGCGAACGGCAGGCCGGACGCGCCGGCCACGTACCGGTTCGCCATGCCCGCGTGGCTGTGCTCCTCGATCTCGAGCGGGACCGGCCAGTCGTGCTGGACCGCGTCGCGGAACCGGTGCAGCGAGCCGACCCCGGGGTTGCCACCCCACGAGAAGATCAGCTTGCTCGCGCAGCCCGCGCCGATCAGCTGGTCGTACACGATGTCCGGGGTCATCCGCACCAGCGTCAAGCCCCGCCGGCCCTGCCGGATGATCTCCTGCCCGGCCGCGACCGGGATGAGGTGCGTGAACCCTTCGAGCGCGACGGTGTCGCCGTCGTGCACCAGCCGGCCGACGGCCTCTTCCAGTGACAGCAGCTCCGCCATCCCACGCTCCGAATCCGTTCGCATCACGCACACTCGTTCTTCAACCGAACATAGCACGACGAGGCAGCACCGACCAGACGTCTTCCACCCAATGGATGACGCACACACGACGAAGGGGACTTTCCTCGCGCCAGCAAGCGAAGAAAGTCCCCTTCGTGCGAGGGACTCAGCCGATCCGGACCAGCCGGGAGCCGTGCGGAGGCACCGCGGCCGCCGTCCAGGAGCCTCGGAACCGCCCGAGGTCCTTGCGCGCCACGAGGTCACGCACCGGCCGCGCGCCCGGGACACCCAGGTCCACCGTGATGTCCGCGGGCGCGGAACCCAGGTTGTAGACCGCCGCGTACCACGTCCCGTCCGGCGCCTTCTTCTTCCAGACCTGCAGGTTCCCGCCGGTCACCCGCGTCGGATAGGAACCGGCGTGGTCGACCGCGATGACCTCGGGGTTCGTCAGGATCGACACCGCCGAAGCGTCCAGGAAGTAGATGTCTCCCCCGACGTACAACGGCGACGACGCCATCGACCAGAACGTCATCACGCTCTGCCGCTCGACGTCGGAGATCCCGTCCTGGATGCCCGATCCGGTGTTGTTGCTGATCGGCATCGAGTCCAGATCCGGCCGGTACTGCGGCCCGAACACGCCCAGCCAGTCCGGCAGGTCCGACCACCGCGCCTTGACCGAGCTGTCCCAAGTGGACACCGTCTCGCAGTAGCACTCGACGTCGGTGTCGACGCGCACGCCGTTCGCGTACGGGGCCAGCGAAGAACCGATGGACCGCGGCACCGGCCACGCGCTCGCCGTCAGCCACATCGGCCGCCGCGAGTGGTCGATCGCCGACGACCACGCCTTGATGTCGGCGACGTTGTCCGCGGTCGTCCCGTCGACCTTGACGAAGTCGACGCCCCAGGACGCGAAGCGCGCCACGGTCGAGTCGTAGTACTTCTGGGCGCACGGGTTCGTGAAGTCGACCTTCCAGTTGCCGCCCCAGCCGTTCGACGGCGTCAGCGGCCGGTACGCGATGTCCTGAGCGCGGCACGACGTCCCGAGGATCGGCGCGTTCTTGTCGTAGACCTCCTTCTCGAGCCCGGTCACCGCGTACAGGCCCAGCTTCAGCCCGAGGGAGTGCACGTAGGAAGCCAATGTCGCGATCCCGGAGGGGAACCGCGTCGGATCGGGGTCGGGGATGCCGTTGACGTCGGTGTGGAAGACCCAGGACTGCGAAGCGTTCCAGCCCGAGTCGATGTTGACGTAGGTGTAACCGGCCGACTTGAGCTTCGAAGCCATCGCCGAAGCCGCGTCGCGGACGTGCGACTCGTTAAGCCACGAAGTGCCGTAACCCGCACGGGTCGACGACTCGAGGCTCCAGCTGCTCCAGCCCATGAACGGCTTCACGAACGGAGTCCGCGCGTCGGCCGCAGGAACGACCAGCGAGAAAAGCCCGAGCACAGCGAGGAAAACGGAAAGGAGGCGCTTCACTGAACACTCCTCGATAGGGGGGACCTACTCCTTGAGCCCGCTCGCCGCGATCCCGCGGACGATGAACCGCTGGGCGACCAGGAACATCGCGACCAGCGGCGCGATGGTGACCAAAGCACCGGCGAACAACGCCGGCAGGTTGACCGACTGGGCGGTCAGGAACGTCGAAAGGGCGATCTGCGCGGTCCACGACGACGGGTCCTGCCCGATCACCAGCGGCCACAGAAACGCGTTCCAGCTTTCGATGAACATCAGCGCGCCGAGCGACGCGATCATGCTTCCGGAGTTCGGCAGGACGAGCCGCCGGTAGACGCCGAGGTAGCCGAGCCCGTCGAGCCGCCCGGCCTCCTCGATCTCCGCCGGGAACCGCAGGTAGAAGTTGCGGAACAGGATCACGGTGAACGCGCTGAACAGGTTCGGCGCGATGATGCCCCACTCGGTGTTGACCCCACCCATCGAACCGACGACGACGAACGTCGGCACGAACGTCACCGACTGCGGGATCATCAGCGTGACCAGCACGTACGTGAACACCGCACGCCGTCCCGGGACGTTGATCCGGGCCAGCGCGTACCCCGCCATCGAACCGAACAGCGTGCCGACCGGGGCCGTGACGATCGCGACCAGGAACGAGTTCCACAACGCGTGCGCCATCGGCACCGACGCGTCGGCGAACAGGTCGCCGAAGTTGACCCAGGAGAGCGGGTCCGGCAGCCACGACCAGTCCGGCGAGCTGACCTGCCGGCGCGTCATCAGCGCGTTGCGCACCATGATGTAGAACGGCAGCAGGAAGACCAGCGAGAGCACGGATGCCAGGACGTACTTCGGGGCTTTCCGGTACACCGGGAGGACGGCCATCAGTCCTTCTTCCCGAAGCCGACGAACCGGCCCTGCAGCAGCGTGATCACGACGATGAGCACGGTCAGCAGGAACGCGCCCGCCGAGCCGACGCCGTAGTTCTGGTCGCCGAGCGCGGAGTCGTACAGGTAGACGAGCGGCGGCTTCACCGGCGCGGTCGCCGTGCCGGAAAGCCCGGTGCCGAACAGGTTGTAGAACTCGTCGAACGCCTGGAACGCGGCGATCAGGATCAGCAGCAGCACCGCCACCGACGTGTTCCGCAGCTGCGGCAGCGTGATGTAGCGGAAGGCCTGCCACTTCGTCGTGCCGTCCAGCTCACCGGCCTCGTACAGCGTCGGCGAGATCGCCTGCAGCCCGGCCAGAAAGAGGATCATGTACAGCCCGACCTGCAGCCACAGCCGCAGCGTCACGACCGCGACCCAGTACACCGGCGGGCTCGTCGTCGACAGCCACGGCACCGGGTCGGCGCCGAACAGGCCGCCGAGGACGTTCGCGACGCCGGACGGCAGGCCGTTGAACAGCGCCATCTTCCACACCAGCGCCGCGACGACGTACGACACCGCCGCCGGGATGAGGAACACCGTCCGGAAGAACGCCTTGCCGCGCTTGATGCTGTTGATCAGCACCGCGAGACCGAGCGAAGCCACGAAGGTGATCGGCACGATGAAGATCGTGAAGACCGCGATGGTCGACAACGACGTCAGGAAGGCGTCGTCGCCGAGCAGGAACGCGTAGTTGTCGAAGCCGATCCAGTGCCCGATCGTGATCGTGCCGCGGGCGTCGTTGAAGCTGAGTAGGAAGCTCCACGCGATCGCGACGTACTTGAACAGCCCCAGCCCGATCACCACGGGCCCGGTCAGCACGGCGAACGCGCCGATCGCCCGCCAGTCCCTCCGGCGGCGACGCTTCTTCGCCACCGCCGGAGAGGCCGCGGGAGCCTCCATCAAGGCCGTCATGCCAGCTGCTTGTCGACTTCGGCCTGCGCCTTCTTCGCCGCGTCGGCGAGCTCGGCGGCCAGGTCGGCCTGCCCGTTCGCGATCTTCGTCGCGGCCTGCAGGAACAGCGTCGCCGACGCCTTGTTCCACAGCCCCGAGTACGACTTGCCACTCTGCTGCGAGATCGTCACGGCGTCCTTCGCGGGACCGCTGGAGAACTCGGTCGTCCCCGCCGCGACCTCCTTGCGGGCCGGGATGTGGAAGCCGTACTTGACGCACCAGTCCTTCTGCAGGTCGGCGTTCTTGACCCACAGCCAGTCGATGAACTTCTTGGCGGCGTCCAAGTTGGCCGACTTCGCGTTCGCCAGCTGGTACCAGCCGCCGACGCGGGCGACCTGCTTGCCGGCATCACCGAACTTCGGCCACGCGACGACGCCGAAGTCGTCGCCCAGGGCCTTCTTGATGTCCGGGAGGGACCACAGGCCGCCCCACTGCATCGCGGTGGCGCTGTTGGCGAACGCGCCCGGGTCGGACCAGTCCGTCGGGTAGCCCTGCAGCAGGCCGCCGGTGTCGTGCAGCTGCTTGAGGCCGCCGATCGCGGCGATCGCCTCGGGTGACGCGAACGCGACCTTCTTACCGCTCGAGTCGAAGAAGTCGCCGCCGGACGACCAGAGCAGGAGCGTCGCCGCCTCGCCGACGCCGTCGGTGCCGACGTACAGGCCCTTCTGCTTGCCGGTGTTCAGCTTCCGCGTCGCCTCGAGCAGCTCGGCGAACGTCTGCGGCGGCTGGACGCCCGCCGCCTGCAGCACGCTCTTGCGGTAGTACAGCATCATGACGTCGTCGATCATCTTGACGCCGTAGACCTTGCCGTCGACGGTCACCGTGTCCAGCGCGGCTTGGCTGAAGTCGCCCTTGACCGGGTCGACGATGTCGTCGAGCGGCGCGAGCAGGCCGTTCTTGACGTTCTGGTAGCGGAAGTCACCCAGCTCGAACAGATCCGGCGCCTGCGCGGTGAGCATCGCCGAGTTCAGCTTGGTCTCGTAGTCGCCGGCGATCCAGCTGACGTTGATCGCGATGTCCGGGTTGGCCTTGGTGAACTCCTGCGCGTACCGCTGGACGGCTTGCTGCGTCCCGGATTCGCCGTACGCGTGGTACCACTGCTGCAGCGTGACCTTCGCGCCCGAAGCGGCGTTCTTGTTCAGCGGGTCCGAGGTGCAACCCGCGAGAGCCGCTCCCCCCGCGAAGAGAACGGAACCGACCAGGAAGCTTCGACGATTCATGGGGCTCACGAGGTGTCTCCTTGGACGCTGTCGAACACGAAAAGGCTCTGGACGGCGACGGCGGCGGCGCCCCGTGCCCACTCCTCGAACGGCAGCGGCCGGATGACCAGGCCACACCGGGCGGCGCTGCCGAACGCCTGGACCGCGAAGGTCCGGCGGATCTGCTCCTCGAACAGGTCGTAGGTGGCGACGCCCTCGCCGGACACCACCACCCGTTCCGGGCCGAACAGGTTGACCAGCGCGGCCAGCCCCAGCCCGATCGCGTGGCCGGCGGCGGCGAAGACCTCACGCAGCGGCTCGTCGCCGCCGCGAGCACGCGTCACGGCGTCGTCCATCGACAGCCCGGGTTCGCCGGTGACCTGCCGGGCGCGCGTCAGGATCGCTTCGGTGGACGCGATCGCCTCGACGCAGCCGCGCCCGCCGCAGTGGCACGCCGGCCCGCCGTCGGCGACCGGGACGTGCCCGATCTCCCCGGCGACGCCATGAGCGCCGCGGACCAGGTCACCGTTCACGACCAGCGCACTGCCGATGCCCGTCCCCACTGTGACCAGCGCGAACGACGACGCCCCGACCCCCTCCCCGAACCACTGCTCGGCGACGGCGAGGGCCTTGACGTCGTTTTCGAGGGTCACGGTCAGCCCGGTGGCCTCCTCGAGGAGTTCGGCCAAGGGGACGTCCCGCCAGCCGAGGAACGGGGAGTACCGGACGACGCCGGACGCCCGGTCGACGTCGCCGGACACCGCGACACCCAGGCAGTAGGCACGCTCGCGAAGCTCGCCGGACAACAACTCCCCGGCGAGATCGGCCAGCGCGCGGACGACGTGGTCGACGTCGTGACCGGTCAACGCGTGGTGGGCGCTGGCCCGGACGTCGGCGCGCAGGTCGGTGACCACGCCGATGAGGTCGTCGCCGGTGATCTTGACGCCGACGAAGTACTCGCGGTCCGGGCGGATCGCGAGTGGGTTGGCGGGGCGGCCGGCGCCCGGCGTGGTGCGGCCTTCGGAGGCGAGTTCTTCGAGGTAACCGGCTTCGATGAACGGCCGGGCGGCCTTGGTGACCGCGGCCGAGGACAGACCGGTGCGCCGGGCGACGTCGACGCGGGAAACCGGCCCTTCGGTCAGGACCGTGGTGAACACGGTCGCCGCCGCGGGACTGGTGATCGGCGCCCTTGCCGGTGCACTGCGAGGCATGGCCGGAAGGGTAGACAGGATTAATTAACTTCGTCAAGAATTTATTTTTTGCCTGGTCATGCCTACGCTCGGGATCATGTCGCTCGTCGAACACGACCCCGCGCACCGGCTCTGGCTGCTGCGCACCCCCGGCAGCTCGTACGCCTTCCGGCTCGACGCGGACGACCGGCCGCGGCACGTCCACTGGGGCCCGCCGCTCACGTTGGCCCAGGCCACGCAGGTCGCCGCGCGCCGCAACCCGGCCGACAGCAGCTTCGACGAGCCGGGCGACGAACGGCAGGAACTGCCCGCGGAAGGCGGCGCCTTCTTCGGCGTCGCCGCGCTGGCCGTGCGGTACGAGGACGGGACGTCCGCGCTCGAGTGGCGCTACGACGGGCACACCAGCACCGAGGACTCCCTGGTCGTGCGGCTCGTGGACCGGCACTACCCCCTGCAGCTCTCGCTGCACTACCGCGTCCGCGGCGACGTCGTCGAACGCTGGGTCTCCCTGCGCTCCGAAGAGCCGGTTTCCTTGCTGCGCACGGATTCCGCGTCCTGGACGCTCCCCCGGCGCACCGGGGCGCGGCTGACCCGGACGTCGGGAGCGTGGAGCGCCGAGTACGGCGTGCTGCGCGAAGCCGTGCCGGTCGGCGAAACCACGCTCACCAGCCGCCGCGGCGTGTCCAGCCACCAGGTCAACCCCTGGGTGATGCTCGACGCGGGCGACGCGACCGAGACGGCCGGCGAGGTGTGGTCGACCGCGCTCGCGTGGAGCGGGAGCTGGCGGATCACCGTCGAGCACACGCACACCGGCCGCGTCACGTGGACCGGCGGGTTCGGCCACGAACACGTCGGCTGGTCGCTCCGGCCCGGGGAAACCTGGGAGACGCCGGTGTTCGCCGGGCTCTACGCGGCCGACGGCTTCGGCGGCACCAGCCGTCGCTGGCACGCCTACGTCCGCGAGTTCGTCCAGCCGCACCCGGAGGAGCTGCGGCCGATCGTCTACAACTCGTGGGAGGCGACCGGCTGGGACGTCGACGAGCGGACCGAAACCTCGCTCGCCGAGGCCGCCGCGAAGCTCGGCGCGGAACTGTTCGTCATGGACGACGGCTGGTTCGGCGCCCGCACCGGCGACACCGCCGGGCTCGGCGACTGGACCCCCAACGAGCAGCGCTTCCCCGCGGGCTTGCGGCCCTTGGTCGACGCCGTCCACGCGCACGGGATGAAGTTCGGGCTGTGGGTCGAGCCGGAGATGGTCAACCCGGACAGCGATCTCTACCGCGCGCACCCGGACTGGGTGCTGCACATGGCGAACCGCGAACGCACGACGCTGCGCAACCAGCTCGTGCTGAACTTCGCGCGCCCGGACGTCGCGGACTGGGCGCACAAGTGGCTCGACCGGCTCGTCGGCGAGCACGGCATCGACTACCTCAAGTGGGACATGAACCGCGCGTTCACCGAAGCCGGCTGGCCGGGCGGCGACGCCGGGCGCGTGTGGGTGGACCACGTCCGCGCGGTGCACGCCATCCTGGACCGGCTGCGCGCCGACCACCCGGCGTTGCGCATCCAGGGCTGCGCGGGCGGCGGCGGGCGCACCGACCTCGGGATCCTCGCGCGCACCGACGAGATCTGGGCGTCCGACAACACCGACGCCGCCGACCGGATCACCATCCAGCACGGCTACGGCCAGATCTACCCCGCGGGCACGATGTCGGCGTGGGTCACCGACAGCCCGAACCCGACCACCGGCCGCGAGGCGCCGCTGAGCTTCCGCTTCCACGTCGCGATGGCGGGGGTGCTCGGTCTAGGCGGCGACCTGCCTCGCTGGTCCGCCGCCGAACTCGCGGAAGCGGCGGAACTCGTGGCGCTGTACAAGGAGATCCGGCCGGTCGTGCAGCACGGCGAGCTGTACCGGCTGGCGGACCCGGCGACGTCGGCGCTGACCGCGGTCCAGTACGTCCTGGGCGGCGACGTGGTCGTGTTCTTCTGGCGGCGTCCGACGGAGTTCGCGCGGCCGGTGACACCGCCGCGGCTGGCGGGACTGGAGCCGTCCGCGCGGTACCGCGACTCCGGCGGCGCCGTGCACGACGGCGCGGTGCTGCTGAGCCACGGCCTCGACGTCGACCTGCCGGGAAGCGGTTACGCGAGCGCGGTCGTGCGGCTGACCAGGGTCTGATTACCCACGCCGATCGGCGTGACCGGGGCGGGATCGATTGACTTTTCACGCACCGCGACACGCAGCCGCTGCCGGTGAGCACGTGCAAGGCGAAGTTCACCGCGGGCGGCGTCGACCAGCTGGAAACGCTGTCACGGCGACGGCACCGAAGATCGCGGCATCGCTGCGGACGATCAAGGAGCGCTCGCCGCGGGCGCGGATTCTGCTCGTGAACTACCTCGCCGGGCTGCCCGCGAGCGGGAAGGGCTGCTGGCCGGTCATCCCGATTGCCAATGGCGCCTGATCCCGATCTCGACGAGCAACCCGCCGCTGCTCGCGTTCCCCTTCCACCCCAACGGAGCCGGGGCCGCGGCGCAGTCGGAGATCGTCCTGGACGCGGTTCAGCGGGGCTGAATTGTCGGTGCCGTGAACTAGTCTGTCGGGGTGGCCAAGATCGTGGTGACCCGATGGATTCCGGACGACGCGGTGAAGCTCCTCGCCGAGGCGGGCGACGTGGTGGTGTCGCCCGCCGATCGGCCGTTGTCGCCGGACGAACTGCACGAGTTCGTCTCCGGCGCTTCGGCCGTCGTCGGGATGCTGCACGACCGGCTCGACGGCGCGCTGGCCGACGCCGCCGGGCCCGGGTTGAAGGTGGTCGCGAACGTCGCCGTCGGGTACGACAACGTCGACGTCCCGGCCCTGGCCTCCCGCGGGATCGTCGTCACGAACACGCCGGGGGTGCTGACCGACGCGACCGCCGACCTCGCGTTCGGCCTGCTGCTCGCCGTCACGCGGCGGATCGGCGAAGGGGAACGGCTGCTGCGCTCGCGCACGCCGTGGTCGTTCCACCTCGGGTTCCTGCTCGGCTCGGGCCTGCAGGGCAAGACGCTCGGCGTCGTCGGGCTCGGCCAGATCGGCCGGGCGATGGCCCGGCGCGCACAGGCGTTCGGGATGTCGATCGTCTACTCGGGACGGTCGAAGCAGGACTTCGACGCGGAATACGTGTCCTTCGAAGAACTCCTGGCGCGCTCGGACGTCGTTTCGCTGCACTGCCCGCTGACTCCCGAGACGCGGCACCTCATCGACGCCGCCGCGTTGCGCGCCATGAAACCCGGCGCCTACCTGGTGAACACCACGCGCGGCCCGGTCGTCGACGAAGCCGCGTTGGCGGACGCTCTCGAAGCCGGGGAGATCGCCGGCGCCGCGCTCGACGTGTTCGAGAAGGAGCCCGACGTCGAACCGCGGCTGCTCGGCCGCGACGACGTCGTGCTGAGCCCGCACCTCGGGTCCGCGACGGTGGAAACGCGGACGGAGATGGCCGTGCTGGCGGCCCGCAACGTCGCCGCGGTGCTCGCCGGGCGTCCCCCGCTGACGGAGGTGAAGCCGTGACCAGGGTCGTCATCGCGCCCGACAAGTTCAAGGGCAGTCTCACCGCGGTCGAGGCCGCGGAGGCGATTGCGCTCGGCGTGCGCGATGCCTTGCCGGACGCGGAAATCGTGACGTGCCCGGTCGCCGACGGCGGCGAAGGCACCCTCGACGTCCTCGAAGCGGCGGGCGCGCGGATCGTCCGGCTGACGGTCCGGGGGCCGCTGGAGGAGCCGGTCAAGGCTTCCTACGCGGTCTTGGACGGCACGGCGTACATCGAGTCGGCGCGCGCGTGCGGGATCGAGTTCGTCGAGCCCAGCCCGGAAACCGCGCTGGCCGCGCACACCTGGGGTGTCGGGGAGCTCCTCGCCGACGCGTTGATCCACGGCGCCCGCAGGCTCGTCCTGACCGTCGGCGGCACGGCCAGCACCGACGGCGGTGCCGGGATGCTCGGCGCACTCGGTGCGGGCGTGCTGGACGCGTTCGGCGCGCCAGTCGGCTTGGGCGGCGGCACGTTGGGGCGCGTCGCGTCGACCGAACTGGCTCCGGTGCGGGAGCGCATGGACGGCGTGAGCGTCGCAGTCGCGACCGACGTCACGAACCCGTTGCTGGGGCCCTCGGGGGCGGCGGCGGTGTTCGGGCCGCAGAAGGGCGCGGGCCCGTCGGAAGTCGCGTTGCTCGACGAAGCGCTCGGGCGGTGGGCGCACGCCTTGAAGGTGGGTGGCGCTCCGGACGTCTCGCAGGTCCCGGGTGCCGGGGCCGGCGGCGGGGTGGCCGCGGCCGCGATCGCGCTCGGGGCGACCGTCGAATCCGGGTTCGACCTCATCGCCGGGCTGACCGGGGTCGACCAGGCTCTGGACGGCGCCGATCTCGTCATCACCGGGGAGGGGTCGCTCGACGAGCAGAGCCTGAACGGCAAGGCGCCCGCCGGGATCGCGGACCGGGCGCGGCCGCGCGGGGTACCGCTGCTGGCGCTGGCCGGGCGGATCCAGCTCGACGCCGCCGGGCTGGAACGGCTGGGAGTGGTGGGGAGCAGCGCGTTGATCGACCACGCGCCCTCACTGGATTACGCGCGAGCGAACGCGGCGGAGTTGCTTCGGGCTCGCGCGGCGGAGGTGGTGCGCGCCTGGCGGGCCTGAACAGACTCGTTCACGACGTCGGCCGCCCGGTCGGCGAACGGACCTTCCGCGCCGCTGCGAAAGGCCCGTCCGCCGCGGTCAGCTCGTGTGCTGCGGCAGCACGGCGAAGGCGACTCCGCCGGCCTCGTCCTCCTGGACGTCGAGCACCTTGTCGTCGAGCAACGCGGCGGCCTGCGGCTCCAGGAAGACCTTCGGGCCTTCCTCGGCGCCGAGCACGCTGTCGCCCTCCGCGGGTTCGGGGGCGACCGACAGCGCGAGCTGGGCGCTCTCGCCGTCGGCGTTCTGGACGGCCAGGCGGAGCCCGGCGTCGCCCTCCCCCTGGCTGGTCAGTGCGGTGATCGCCTCGTTGGCGGCTTCGGTCACGGTCAGCATCTTCGGCCTTCCCTTCGTCGCGGTCCGATGCACTGGAAGCCCCCACGCTAGGGGCGTCCGTTCGGGCGTGCAGTCTGAGCGGGTCAGCTCTGCCGCGCCTCGCGGATGGCGTCCGCGACGGACCCGCCCGCGTAGTCCGCCTGTTCGCGCGGATCGGGGTCGGCGTGCCGGCGCGGCACTTCGTCTTCCGGGGCCACCGGCTCGAAGTCGGCCGGGGCGTCCTCGACGGTCTCGTCGAGCTGGTCCGCCGGGGTCACCGCGAGCGGGCGCTCCGGGACGGGCTCCGGCTCGGTGTCCGGCACCTCTTCGGCGAGGCGCTGGTCCATCGGCTCGCCTTCGCGGGCTTCTCGGGGCGTCGTGCCGAAGCGGTTGGCGGCGCTCCAGTGCTCGGGCGGCTCCACGCCCTCCTCGAGCGGGTCCACGCGCAGCTCGTCCTCGTCCAGCGCTTCACTGGGGGCCAAGCTTTCCGGTTCGGCCGCGTCACGGTCACTCACTGGTCTCTCCCGGCGCGTAGGAAACAGGCATCATCGGTGGACCTACCCGGGGTCCCGGAGGCCGAAACTCCGGCGGTGTCGCCGGGATCACATTTCTTCAACTGGTTTAACACATTCACAAGTTTGTGAACGCAAGGTAGGTTGGCATCATGGCCACCACCAGGTGCGCACCGGAGCACCGGCTGCTCGCCACCGATCCGGAACGCCACCACGAGCTCGGCACCCATGCCGCGTGGTACGTCGTGGCCGGCGTGGTGACGACCGGCGTCCAGGCCGTGCTGTTCCTCCTGCTGCGCGACGAGCTCGGCTCCCAGGTGGCGAACCTGGTCGCGATCGCGCTGACGACGGTCGGGAACACGGAGTTCCACCGCCGCGTGACCTTCGCCGGACGGCGGAGCAACGCGGGCAAACGGCACCTGCAGGACCTGCTGACGTTCGCCTTCTACGCCGGGTACGGCTCGGCGGTGCTGGCGATCCTCGACGCCGTGGTCGACCGGCCGACATCGTGGGAGGAGACGGGCACGCTGCTGCTGGCCAGCCTGGTCGGCGGGTTCGTGCGGTTCGCGGTGCTGCGCTGGTGGGTGTTCGCGCACGGCACCGAAGGCGCCGCGGCGGCCCACACCGGCTAGCGTCGGGGCCGTGGCCTCGGACGACATCACGCCCCACGCGGGCGGCAGCGAACCGGACTATCGCTTCACCCTGGCCAACGAGCGAACGTTCCTGGCGTGGTTGCGAACGGCGCTGGGGCTGCTGGCGGGCGGAGTGGCGGTCCACCAGCTGGTCCCGGCCCCGGCGAGCGCGGTCCTGGCGGGGCTGTGCGTAGTACTGGCGGCGGCCCTGGCGGCGACGGCCTATCCGCGGTGGCGGCGGGTGCAGATCGCGATGCGGGCCGGGGAGCCGTTGCCGCGGAGCTGGATGATCGTGGTGTTGACGGGCGGGCTGCTGGCTTTGACGGTGGCCGCGGCGGTGCTGCTGGTGGTGTCGTGAGCAAGCGACGCGGGGCACGGACGGGCGGCGAGCCGACCCAGGTGCCGCGGGACGAGCCGACCCCGCGAGGGCGGCGCGGCGGATCGGCCAAGCCCGGCGCGGTCCAGCCGCCTCCGGCCACGCCGCGCTGGCGACGAGCCAACCCAACCGGGACCGAGCAACTTCCGGCCATGTCGCGGCGGCGACCGGCCAACTCGGTCCGGACTGAGCCATTGCCGACCGCGCCGCGCCGGCGACCAGCCGACCCGACCCGGACCGAGGCACCTCCCACCATGTCGCGCCGGCGACCGGCCACGCCAACCCGGGCCGAGTCACCTCGCACCGCGCGAACCCCATCCCCCGCGAGGGTGCCTCGCACTCGGCCGCCGCGGACCGGGCGGACCTCGAGAATCGGCCTTCGACTCGGCCGCGTCCGAATTGGGCCGTTCGCGCGACCACGGACCGCACTCGGCGCCACCCCACCCGATCGGGTTATCCACACCCCCGCGGCCGCCGCTCCGGCCGTTCGGCTCAACCCCGCTTCACCTCGGCGTCGCACCCGAATACCGCTGCTTCGCGATTATCACGACGTCAGAAGTACCGTCATTCCCCGACGGACCCCCGCGTGACCAGCCCTGGCGGGGCTCAAGCCGAGCGGACCGGGCTCGCCTGGCGGCGGACCGCCCTCGCCTCCGCCGCCTGCACCGTACTGCTCCTGCACACCGCCGCCCAGCGCCATTGGGGTGTCGCACTGGTCCCCGTTCTGCTCGCCGCCGCCACATCTGCCCTGCTAGCAGGCGTGGCCGTGCGGCGGGAACGCGACCTTCGGACCGAAAAGCCCGCCGCGATGGGCCCGATTCTGCCCGCCGTGGCGTCGCTCGCCGTGACCGTGACTGCCGCTTCCGTGGCCGTCCTCCACTGACGGGTGAACTCGGCACATCCTGAAACCGATTAATCGCAATGTGCACGACCGGGTCGCGGGAACATCACGGTCACTGCTGCTAACGGGGTATTGGTCGTTGAAATCTGGACTGATGGCCCGGGAGGTGCTTACGATTACCGAGCGTCGCACCGAGCGCAGGTCAAGCGGGGGAGCCCGGGAAGATCTGCAATCGAAAAGTCACGGAGAGTGGAGCCCCCGGCAGCGACGGTCGAGGGTCGGCCGGGGAGACGACCATGACAGCACCGCCGAGGACCACCGAGCAATCCGCTTCCGACGTTCGCGATTATCGCACCCTGGAGTCATCTCCCAGGCCCAGCGGACGCCTGACGAAGGAGGACCTCGACCCTCTGGTGAAGGATGCCGGCGAGGGCAACCCCGCCGCCATCCACAACCTGCTCCAGATGATCGAACCGGTCGTCGTGCGGTACTGCCGCGCGCGGATGGGCGGCCGTGACCTCTCGTACCTCTCGGCCGACGACGTCGCCCAAGAGGTCTGCCTCGCCGTCCTGAAGGCCCTTCCGGATTATCAGGACCGCGGCGGCTCCTTCCTCTACCTCGTCCACGCGATCGCGGCCAACAAGGTCGCCGACGCCTACCGCGCCGTCGCCCGCGACCGCTCCGAACCCGTCCCCGAGCTCCCGGAGAGCCCGCACGTGGCCGGCAACGAGCCCGAGTCCCACGCACTGCACCTCGACCTCGGTGCCCGGCTCGGCCGGCTGCTCGCCTCGCTGCCGCGCGTACAGCAGGAGATCCTGACCCTGCGCATCGCGGTCGGCTTCTCCGCGCAGGAAACGGCCGAAGCCCTCGGCATCTCCGCGGGCAACGTCCGCGTGACGCAGCACCGGGCGCTGACCCGGCTGCGCGGCATGATCAGCGACGAAGAGTTCTAGGCCACCCCAGCGGCGGGCGGGGAAACCTCTTTTACCCCCTGGAAGAGGTTTCCCCGCTCGCATCCAAGCCGTAGACGCGGCGGGCGTTGTGCTCGAACACGCCCAGCCGCTCGGCGTCCGACAGCGAGCCGGTCAGCGCGATCGCCGCGTCCAGGACCACCTCGTAGGACGCCGCCAGCTCGCACACCGGCCAGTCCGAGCCGAACAGCAGCCGCTCCGGGCCGAACACGTCCAGCACGTGGTCGAAGTACCGGCGCAGGTGCCCGACCTCCCAGCCCGTCCAGTCCGCCTCCGTGACCAGCCCGGAGAGCTTGCACACGACGTTCTCGCGCGCGGCCAGCGCCGCGACGCTGGACGCCCACGGCTCCCACTCCCCCGCCGCGATCGGCGGCTTCGCCGCGTGGTCCAGCACCAGCCGCAGCTGCGGCAGCCGCAACGCGACCTCCGCCGCCGCGGGCAGCTGCGCCGGGCGGACCAGCAGGTCGTACGCCAAGCCCGCCGACGCCACCGCGCTCAGCCCGGCGACGATCTCCGGGCGCAGCAGCCAGTCGTCGTCCGGCTCGTTCTCCACCTGGTGCCGGGTCCCCACCAAGGGGCCGTCCGAAGAAGCCAGCCGGTCCGCGACGTCCGGGGCCGCCAAGTCCACCCAGCCGACGACGCCCGCGATCACCGGCTCGGCCTCGGCGATCGCCAGGAACTCCGCGGTCTCTTCGGCCGACGACACCGTCTGGACCAGCACGGTCGCGTGCACGCCGGCCGCCTTGGTCACCGCGCGCAAGTCGTCCACCGTGTACGGACGGCGGATCGGGGCCAGGGCCTCCCCCGCCATCCACGGGTACTCGCGCCGCGCCGGGTCCCACAGGTGGTGGTGCGCGTCGATCATGAGACTCCTTCGGCGAGGACGACGTCGGCGCGCAACAGGCCCGCGTCGACCAGGTCGGTCCACAGTTCCGGCGGCACGACGGCCCGCGCGCGCCGCGCGTTGACGCTGACCTGGGAAGGATCATGCGCGCCGACCACGACCGACGCCACCGCGGGATGCGCCATCGGCAGCGCCAGCGCGGCTTCCGGCAGCTCGACGCCGTGCCGCGCGCAGATCGCCGCGATCCGCCCGGCCCGCTCGACCAGCTCCCGCGGGGCTTCGGCGTAGTCGTAGACCCGGCCGGGCTCGGCGGTCGCCAGGATGCCGCCGTTGAAGACGCCGCCGGCGACCACCCGGACGCCGCGGTCGAGGCACAGCGGCAGCAGCTCGTCGAGCGCCGGCTGGTCGAGCAGCGTGTAGCGCCCCGCCACCAGCAGCACGTCGAGCTCGGTCCGGCGGACGAACTCCGCGAGCATGGGTGCCTGGTTCATCCCGGCGCCGAACGCGCCGATCACGCCCTGCTCGCGCAGTTCGCGCAACGCCGGGAAGGCGCCGCGCAGGGCCTCCTCGAAGTGGTCGTCGGGGTCGTGGACGTAGACGATGTCGACGCGGTCGAGCCCGAGCCGCGTCAAGCTGTCTTCGAGGGAGCGCAGGACGCCGTCGCGGCTGAAGTCCCACCGTCGCTTGTACGCGGCTGGGACGGCGAAGCCCTGGTCGTCGACGGCGGTGGCGCCGTCCGGGTTCGGTTCGAGCACGCGGCCGACCTTCGTCGAGAGCACGTACTCGTCGCGCGGATGGGACCGCAGGGCCGCGCCGAGGCGGGTCTCCGAGAGGCCCAGGCCGTAGTGCGGTGCCGTGTCGAAGTACCGGATGCCCTCGTCCCACGCGCGGTTCACGGTCGCGGCGGCCGTCTCGTCGCTCATCGCGTGGTAGAGGTTGCCCAGCTGCGCGCAGCCGAGGCCCAGCGGGGACAGGGAGAGTTCCAACGCCGTCACTCCTTTTCCGGCAGTTCCCAGACCAGCCCGATGCCGGTGTCGCCGCCGGAGTAGTCGTCTTCGACGGCCAGCAGCTCGGCCATCCTGGCCTGCCAGGGGACGTTCGCGGGGTGGTCCCGCAGGGCCGCCCGCATCGCCGCGTAGTCGTCGACTTCGACGACGTGAAAGAGGTCGAGACCGTTACGCCAGATCCGCCAAGTGCGGACACCGGCTTCGCGCAGGGCGGTGTCCAGCTCGGGCGGGATCACCGCGTGGACGGACTCGTACTCGGCTTCCTTGCCCGGCTTGAGCCGGGTGTGCAGAGCCACTCTTTGTGGTGCGGGCTGGTGGGTCATCACCACTCCTTGGCCGGGTCATGGCACGCTGGTGTCGAACACCGAAACATCCGAGGTCTGTTGCAGGGAGGGCGGACGCGATGCCCGTCACCGATGTCGCGATCGACAAGATCAAGGACATGATCATCTCCGGCGAGCTGGCGCCGGGCGACCGGCTGCCGAAGGAGGCCGAGCTGGCCCAGCGGCTCGGGCTCTCGCGCAGCTCCCTGCGGGAAGCCGTCAAGGCGCTGTGCCTGATCAGGGTGCTCGACGTCCGCCAGGGCGACGGCACGTACGTCACCAGCCTCGAGCCGAACCTGCTGCTCGACGCGATGACGTTCGTGGTCGACTTCCACCGCGACGACACCGTGCTGGATTTCCTCGCCGTGCGGCGGATCCTCGAGCCGGCCGCCACCGCGCTCGCCGCGTTGCACATGAGCGACGACGACATCACCGAGCTCG
Source organism: Amycolatopsis sp. NPDC114478 (assembly GCF_055633805.1). NCBI lineage: Bacteria > Bacillati > Actinomycetota > Actinomycetes > Pseudonocardiales > Pseudonocardiaceae > Amycolatopsis > Amycolatopsis sp. NPDC114478. The sequence continues at coordinate 316,713 of NZ_JBVKDO010000006.1, forward strand.
GCCAGCTCCTCGGGGAGCTGGAGGACTCGCCGACCGTCGAGGCGCTCGTCGCGAACGACCTGCAGTTCCACCGCAAGATCGCCGACGGCTCCGGCAACCCGGTGCTGTGCTCGCTGCTCGACAGCCTCTCCGGGCCGACCGCTCGCGCCCGCATCTGGCGCGGCCTCACCCAGGAGGGCGCGGTCGCGAAGACGCGGGAGCAGCACTCGGCGATCTACGAGGCCATCGCGGCGCGCGAGCCGGAGCTCGCGCGCTCGTGGGCGACCGTGCACGTCGCGGGCGTGGAGCAGTGGCTGCGCAACGCCCTGGGCACCGCGGACGACCCGACGGTGCCCGACTCGGACGACGGGCCGGCCGCCGAAGCTTCCTGACAGTGATCCGATGATCACGGGCTGACCATCAGGTCTGGGGCTTCCCGCCCGCGTACCGGGCGATGATCAGCGCGACCAGGATGATGGCGCCGTAGATCGCGCCCTGCCACTCCGCCGTCACGTGCGCGTAGTTGAGCAGGCTCGAGACCGACGACAGCAGCAGGACGCCGGTCAGCGCGCCGACGAGGGTGCCCTTGCCGCCGTCGAGCGAGACGCCACCGATCACCGCCGCCGCGAACACCTGCAGGATCATGCCGGATCCCTGGTTCGCGCCCAAGGCCCCGACGTAACCGGTGTACGCGAGCCCGCCGATCGCGGCCAGGACGCCGGCGACGACGAACACCGCCCACGCGATCCGGTCGACGCGCACACCGGCCGCCCGCGCGGCTTCGCGGTTGCCGCCGATCGCGTACAGCGCCCGGCCGACGCGGTGGTAGCGCAGCACCCACCCGGCCACGGCGAACAGCAGCGCCGCAAGCCACACCGACATCGGCAGGCCGAGGAACGTCGTCGTGGCCAGGTTGGTGAACGAGTCCGGCAGGTTGAACAGCGTCTTGCCCTTGGTCGAGCCGACCTGCACACCGCGCAACACGGTGAGCATGGCGAGGGTGACGATGAACGCGTTCAGCTTCAGCTTCACGATCAGGAAGCCGTTGACGAACCCGACCAGTGCCCCGCAGAGCGGGATCACCAAGAGGCCGACTGCGGCGGGCAGCTCGACGCCGAAGCCGGCCGACGCCGCCGGGATCACGACCATCGCGCCCAGCGCGGGCGCGAGACCCATCGTGGATTCCAGCGACAGGTCGAACTTCCCGGTGATCAGCACCAGCGACTCGCCGAGCACGACCAGCGACAGTGCCGCGGACGCGGTCAGGATGCTGACGATGTTGCTCCAGCCGACGAACGTGTCGTCGACCAGGCCGCCGATGACGAACACGACGACCAGGGCGGGCAGCAGGGCGAGTTCACGCAGCCAGACGGCTTTGCGGCGCCGGGGTGGGGCGGGCAGCTCCGTCTGCGGGGAGGTCATCACGTCGGTCACGAAAGCTCGACTCCTTCGATGTCGGCCACGAGGTCGCCGTCGGACCACCCGGCCTGGTGTTCGGCGACCACGGCCCCGGCGCGCAGCACCAGGACCCGGTCGCTCAGGCGCAGGTCGTCCAGCTCGTCGCTGACGATCAGCACCGCCTTGCCCTCGGCGCGCACCCGGTCGACGACCGCGAGCAGCGCCTCCTTCGACTTCACGTCCACGCCCGCGGTCGGGTTGATCAGCACGACCACCCGCGGGTCGCCGATCAAGGCCCGCGCCAGCACGACCTTCTGCTGGTTGCCGCCCGACAGGTCCGACACGGGCTGCTCGGCGCTCGCGGCGACGATGTCGTAGTCCTGCAAAGCCTGCGACGCCCTCGCGAACCGGGTGCGCGGCGACGCGATCCCGCCGCGGCCCAGCTTGTCCAAAATGGACATCGTCGCGTTGTCCGCGATCGAGTGGTCCAGGACCAGGCCTTCGTGGTGCCGGTCGCGCGGCACGCAGCCGATGCCCGCGCGCAGCGCCGCCGGGATGTCACCCGGCCGCAACGGCTCGCCGTCGACGCGGACCGTGCCCGCCGACGGCGTCCGCAAGCCGTAGACGGTCTCGGCGACCTGGTGCTTCCCGCTGGCGTTGCTGCCCGCGAGCCCGACGACCTCGCCGCGGCGCAGCCGGAACGAGACGTCGCGGAAGCCGTCGCCGGAGAGCCCGTCCACCGACAGGATCTCTTCGGCGTCGTCTTCGAGCGATTCGCGGGAAGCGGCGTCGCGGACCGACAGGCCGCCGGGTTCGCCGGTCATCGCGTCGACCAGGCGCGCCTTGCCGACCTCGGCGACCGGCGCGGTGAGCACGTGCTTCGCGTCGCGCAGCACGGTCACCGCCTGGCAGACCTCGTAGACCTCGTGCAGGTGGTGGGAGATGAACAGGAACGTCACCCCGCCCGCCTGCATCTGGCGCATCCGCTCGAAGAGCCGCTCGATGGCCTGGCTGTCCAGCTGCGCGGTCGGCTCGTCGAGGACGATGAACCGGGCGCCGTAGGACAGCGCGCGGGCGATCTCGACGAACTGCCGGTCCTCGACCGACAGCTCGCCGGCCGGGGTGTCGACGTCGACGTGGACGTCCCACGAGTCGAGCAGCTCACGGGCCTTGCGCCGCAACGACTTCCAGCCGATCGAGAACCCGCCGGCCGCCTGCCGGTTGAGGAACAGGTTCTCGGCGACGGTGAGCTGCGGGACGACCATCGCGTGCTGGTACACGCAGGCGACACGCGCCTTCCAGTCGTCCTGTTTGGACAGTGGCGGGGCCGGCTCGCCGCCGAACTCGACGTGCCCGGTGTCCGTGGCGGACAGTCCGGTGAGGATGGAGACGAGCGTCGACTTGCCGGCCCCGTTGCGCCCGACGAGCGCGTGCGACTCGCCGGGGTGCACGGTGAGGCTGACGTCGTGGAGCGCCACGGTGGGGCCGTAGCGCTTCCCGACTCCTACGGCGCTGACCACCGGGACGGCGGATTCGCCGGCGGGCAGCGCGGTCACAGGTTGTTCCCCCAGAGGGCCTTGTCGTCCACGTTGTCCTTGGTGATGACGGGCGCGGGCAGCTGGTCTTCGAGGATGCCGGGGCTGATCTCGACGATGGTGCTGTCGTGGTCGGTCGGGCCCGGCTTGAACGTCTCGCCCGCCATGGCCTTCTTCAGCCAGTACAGGCCGTACTTCGCGTACGCGTCGGCCGGCTGCGACACCGTGGCGTCCAGCTCGCCGGCGCGGATCGCGGCCAGCTCCTGCGGGATGCCGTCGTTGGAGACGAGCACGATGTGCTTCGGGTCGCCGACCGGGAAGAACAGGTTCTTGCGCTTGAGCGCCTGCTCGGTCGGGGCCAGGTAGACGCCGCCGGCCTGCATGTAGACGCCCTTGATGTCCGGGTTGGCCGTCAGCATGCTGTCCAGGCCGGAGGACGCCTTGTCGGCCTTCCACTCGGCCGGGATCTCCAGCACCTGGATGCCGGGGTACTTGGACTTCATGCAGTCGCGGAAGGCTTCCGAGCGGTCGCGGCCGTTGACCGAAGCCAGGTCGCCCATAATCTGCACGACCTTGCCGGACTTGACCTTCTGCCCGATCGCGTCGCACGCCTTGGTGCCGTAGGCCTTGTTGTCGGCCCGCACCACCATGGCGACCTTGCCGCTCTCGGGGGCGACGTCCACGGCGACGACCGGGACACCCTTGTTCTCGGCCTGCTTGAGCCCGGCGACGATCGCGGCCGAGTCCAGCGGCGTCACGACCAGGCCCTTGACGCCCTGGTTGAGGAAGGTGCCGATGTCGGTGATCAGCTTCGCGGGGTCGCTGTCGGCGTTGACCGTCGGGAGGACGTCGACGCCCTCTTCCTTGGCCATCTTCGGCACGTAGTTGTTGTAGGCCTGCCAGAACGGCGAGGTCAGCAGGGGCAGTGTGGCGCCGACCTTGCCGCCGGCGCCGCCGCCCGCCGCTGGTGCCGCGGCATTGTCCTTTGTGGACCCACACGCGGCCAGAACCAGGCCGCAGACGGCGGCCGTGGCGGCCACCTGGATCACCCTGTTTTGGAATAGCACAGCGCGCACCGCATCCTCCTTGATGACAGCGGAAATCAAGTCTTCTCAGTCGTGGTGAACGGGACCGCGGGGACGCAGGCCGTACATGCCGCCGTCGACCGCGAGCGCGGTGCCGGTGGTCGAGGCGGACAGCGGGCTGGCGAGGTAGGCGATCGCGTTCGCGACCTCGTCGGCGGTGACCAGCCGGCCCATCGGCTGGCGCGCCGCGAGGGCCGCGCGTTCGGCCGCCGGGTCGGCGGCGGAGTCGAGCAGCCGGCCCACCCAGGGGGTGTCCGCCGTGCCCGGGCACACGCAGTTGACGCGGATGCGGTCGGGCAGGTGGTCGGTCGCCATCGCCAGGGTCAGCGAGAGCACCGCGCCCTTGGTGGCCGAGTAGAGCGCGCGGTTGGGCAGGCCGGCCCAGGCCGCGATGGAGCAGGTGTTGACGATCGCCGCGGACGGCGAGTTCTTGAGGTGCGGCAGCGCGGCGCGGGCGAGCCGGACCATGCCGACGACGTTGACGTCGAACACGCGGTGCCACTCGTCGTCGTCGTTGGCCGTGACGTCGCCCTGCGCGCCGATCCCGGCGTTGTTGACGAGGATGTCGAGGCGCCCGAAGCGTTCCACGACGGCGTCGATGGCCGAGCGGACTTCGTCGTCCGAGGAGACGTCGCAGCGGAAGCCGTCGTCACCCGGCTTCAGGTCGAGCACCGCCACCTGCGCGCCGCGTTCGGCCAGCAGGGTGGCGACGGCCTGGCCGATGCCCGAGGCGCCTCCGGTGACGGCGGCCACCAGGCCCTCGAATTCACTCACTTGCGGTCTCCGTCCACTCGGGACCGTCCGGGAAGCGGAACCGGCGCAGCGTGGCGTCGTGCATCCGCGCGGAGAACCCGGGGGCGGTCGGGGCGAGGTAGCGGCCGCGCTCGACGACGGCCGGGTCGGTGAAGTGCTCGTGCAGGTGGTCGACCCACTCGATCGAGCGGTCCGCGTCGGTGCCGGACACCGCCACGAAGTCGAACATCGAGAGGTGCCGCACGAGTTCGCAGAGCCCGACGCCGCCGGCGTGCGGGCACACCGGGACGCCGAACTTGGCGGCCAGCAGCAGGATGGCGAGGTTCTCGTTGAACCCGCCGACGCGGGCGGCGTCCAGCTGTAGCACCGAAATCGCGTCCGCCTGCAGCAGCTGCTTGAAGACCACCCGGTTCTGGACGTGCTCGCCGGTCGCGACGCGGATGGGCGCAAGCGCTTTCGCGATGGCCGCGTGGCCGAGGACGTCGTCCGGGGACGTCGGTTCTTCGATCCAGTACGGGTCGTACGGCGCGAGTTCGGTCATCCAGTCGACCGCGGCCCGGACGTCCCAGCGCTGGTTGGCGTCGACGGCGATCCGGACGTCCGGCCCGACCGTCTCGCGGGCCAGCTTCATCCGCCGGACGTCGTCCTCGAGGTTGCCGCCGACCTTCAGCTTGATCATCTCGAAGCCGTCGGCGACGGCCTGTTCTGCGAGCCGCACGAGCTTCGCGTCGGCGTACCCGAGCCAGCCCGGCGACGTGCTGTACGCGCGGTAGCCGTGCGCTTCGAGCTGCTTGACGCGCTCGGCCCGGCCGGGTTCCGCGCGGCGCAGGATCTCCAGGGCCTCGGCCTCGGTGAGCGCGTCGGACAGGTACCGGAAGTCGACCAGCGACACCAGTTCTTCGGGGGTCATCCGCGCCGCGAACCGCCAGACCGGGAGGTTCGCGCGGCGGGCCGCGAGGTCCCAGGCGGCGTTGACGATCGCGCCGACGGCCATGTGCGCGACGCCTTTTTCCGGGCCCAGCCAGCGGAACTGCGAGTCGCCGACGAGCGTGCGCGACAGGTCGCCGAGCGCGGCCGCGTCCTCCGGAACGTCCCGGCCGACGACGTGCGGCGCGAGCGCGCGGATCGCCGCGGCCTGGACGTCGTTGCCGCGGCCGATGGTGAAGGCGAGGCCGTAGCCGTCCGGGCCACCGTCGGTGTGCAGCACGACGTAGGCGGCCGAGTAGTCCGGGTCGGGGTTCATCGCGTCCGAGCCGTCCAGCTCCCTCGACGTCGGGAACCGGACGTCGAGGACCTCCATACCGGTGATCTTCGCCATGGTCAGGCCTGCCTCGCGACCTGGCGCTGCCGGCCGAGCCCGTCGATCTCGAGCTCGACGACGTCGCCGTCGCGCAGGTACGGCTTCGGGTCGGGCTGCCCGAGCGCGACGCCTTCGGGGGTGCCGGTGTTGATCAGGTCGCCCGGCCGCAGCACCATCACCTGGCTCAGGTGGTGGATGATCTCGGCCACGGAGAAGATCATGTCCTTGGTGGACGAGTCCTGCTTCTTCTCGCCGTTGACCCACAGCCGCAGCCCGAGGTCCTGCGGGTCGGGCACCTCGCCGGCCGGGACGAGCGCCGGGCCGAGCGGGTTGAAGTTCTCGCACGACTTGCCCTTGTCCCACTGGGCGGTGCGGAACTGCAGCGCGCGCTCGGAGACGTCGTTCGAGACGACGTAGCCGGCGACGTACTCGAGGGCTTCCTCGACGCTGTCGAGGTAGCGCGCGGTCTTGCCGATGACGACGCCGAGCTCGACCTCCCAGTCGGTGCTGACCGACCCGCGCGGGATGAGGACGTCGTCGCCGGGGCCGACCACGACGTCCGGCGCCTTCATGAAGACGACCGGCTCGGTGGGCGGCGTCGCGCCGGTTTCCTCGGCGTGGCGGCGGTAGTTCATGCCGATGCAGACGACCTTGCCCGGCTGGGCGATGGGCGAGCCGACGCGGAGACCGGCTTCCGAAGCGACGGGCAGTTCCCCGGCGGCGAGCGCGGCGGCCACGCGGGCGACGCCGCCGGTGGCGAGGAACCCGCCATCGATGTCGGCGGTCAGGCCGCCCAGCTCGTAGGTCGTGCCGTCGCCGGCACGCACGAACGGACGCTCACTTCCCGGCTCCCCGAGACGCACAAGCTGCACGGATTTTCCCTTCACCCGCCCGACCAGACATCCGATGTATATCGCAGCCGGTTCGCTCGATCCAGAGCTGACGCCCAATCGGCCGGAAAATTGATCGGATCAGTACCGGTCCAGTACTCGTTCGAGTACGGCGTGTCACCGATCACAGGCCGGAATACCGCAGGTCATCGCGTCGCTGGTCGAAGTCGAGACCGACAGGAGGCGCATGACCACCACGGCGGAACGTACCGCGCCGAGCAGGCGGTCGCGGCTGAAGTTCGTCCTCATCCTGGGCGGCCTCTCGGCGTTCGGGCCGCTGTCGATCGACATGTACCTGCCCGCGCTGCCGCGGATGGCGGCCGACCTGCACGCGCCGGACACGACGGTCCAGCTGACGCTCACCGCGTTCATCGTCGGCTTGGCACTGGGACAGCTGGTGGTCGGGCCGCTGTCGGACTCCCTCGGCCGCCGTCGCCCGCTGCTGGTCGGGCTCGTGCTCTACGTCGTGGGGTCGGTGCTGTGCGCGGTGAGCCCGGACGCATGGCTGCTGGTGGCGGCGCGCGGCGTGCAGTCCCTCGGCGCGGCGGCCGGCGTCGTGATCGCGCGGGCCACGGTCCGCGACCTGTTCTCCGGCACCGCGATGACGAAGTTCTTCTCGACGTTGATGCTGGTCAGCGGGCTGGCCCCGATCCTGGCGCCGCTGATCGGCGGCCAGCTGCTGAACTGGACGTCGTGGCGCGGGGTGTTCGTGGTGCTGACGGCGTTCGGGGCGCTGCTGCTCGCGGTGGTGGCGTTCTTCCTGCCCGAGCCGTCCCTTTCGCGATCTCCGGCGCGGCTCGGCCAGGTGATGCGAACCTACGGGCGGCTGGCGCTGGACCGGTCGTTCGCGGGGTACGCGCTGGCGTCGGGACTGTTGTTCGCGTCGATGTTCGCCTACATCTCGGGGTCGTCGTTCGCGCTGCAGGGCGTGTACGGGCTGAGTCCGCAGGCGTACAGCGTGGTGTTCGGCGCGAACGGCGTCGGGATCGTGCTGGCGGGCCAGCTCAACGGGCGGCTCGTCGGGCGGGTGCGCGAACGCGTCCTGCTGCTTTCCGGGTTGCTGCTGGGGGTTCTGGGCGGGGCTCTCGTCTTGGTAACCGCGCTGTCCCGGGCGCCGCTGGCTTTCCTGTTGGTGTCGTTGTTCCTGCTGGTGTCGAGCATCGGGCTGGTGATGCCGAACGCGAGCTCGCTGGCGCTGGCGTCCCACGCGCGGTCGGCGGGGGCGGCGTCGGCGTTGCTGGGGGTGCTGCAGTTCGTGGTGGGCGCGGTGGCGACACCGCTGGTCGGGCTCGGCGGCCCGGGGACGGCGGTACCGATGGCCGCGACCATGGCGGGCTTCGCGGTGTTGGCGCTGGTGGCTTTCCTCGCGCTGACGCGGCGCGAGTCAGCCTCGCCCGAACCACGGCCGTAGGTCGAAGGCCAGGTCGGCAGCTGCAGCGGGTGCGCGCCCGGCACGTCGCCGAACGTCGAGCCATACTGCGCCGCGGACATCATCGTCAGGACTTCGCCACCGGGGCGATCAGGTCAGCGACGCCAGATCCGCCGTCTCGAGCTGTTCCGCCGTCACCTTCGCCCGCCCGTCGACCAACGCGCCCAACGCGTCTCCGTCGTCCCACATGTTCACGTTCATCGCCGCCGCCACTTCGCCGTCGCGCAGCCAGAACGCCGTGAACTCCCGGGAAGCCAGGTCTCCGCGGACCACCAGCTCGTCCGACGCCGGGTCCGCGAGGCCGCGGTACTCGCACCCCAGGTCGTACTGGTCGGTGAAGAAGTACGGCGACCCGAGGAACGGCTCGTTCTCCCCCAGCAGGTTCTGCGCCACGTGCGTGCCCTGGTCCTTCGCGTTCGCCCAGTGCTCCACCCGGACCCGGCGCCCGTAGCGGGGGTGGAAGTGCGCCGCGATGTCGCCCACCGCGTACACGTCCGGGGCCGCCGTGCGCAGGCCCGCGTCCACGCACACCCCGCCGTCGTCGGACAGTTCCAGGCCCGCCGCGTGGGCCAGCTCGACCCGGGGCGCCGCGCCGACCGCGACCAGGACGACGTCCGCCGTGATCTCGTCGCCGCCGGCCAGCCGCACGCCGCGGACGCCGTCCGGGCCGCTGGTGATCTCCGCGACCTGCTCGCCCAGCCGGTAGTGCACGCCGTTCGAGACGTGCAGGTCGCGGAACACGCCGCCGACCGTCTCGCCGACGACGTTCGCCAGCGGGACCGGCACCGGGTCCACGACCGTCACGTCCGCGTCGTGCTTCCGGGCCGCCGCGGCGGCCTCCGAGCCGATCCAGCCGGCGCCGACGATCACCACGCGCTCCGCTTCGGCGAACGCCGAGCGCAGCTTGAGCGAGTCGTCGAGGCTGCGCAGCGTGTACAGCCCCGGCAGGTCGCCGCCGGGGACCGGGAGCGACCGCGGCCGCGAGCCGGTCGCCAGGACCAGGCGGTCGTAGCGGTGTTCGCCGCCCGCGTCGTCCAGCACCAGGCGGGCGCCCAGCTCGATCCGGGTCGCCGTGACGCCGGGGGTGAAGCGGATGTCCTTCTCCGCGTAGAACTTCTCTTCGTGCACCCAGTCGGGCTCGTCGCCGTTGCCGAGCAGGACGCCCTTCGACAGCGCCGGCAGCTCGTACGGCCGGTGCGGGTCGGACCCCATCAGCAGGACTTCGCCGGTGTACCCGCGCTCGCGCAACGCGGCCGCGGCGGTCGCGCCACCCAGGCCCGCTCCGACGATGACGATCTTCCGCGGCTCCGACATCAGTGACCTCCCACGTCGACGAGACGGTGCGGACGGTACTCCCGAACGGACGTCGCCACGACCGGGGGATACGCCGGAAATCCGCGAAGCGCAAGAGAAAACTCGCGAGTAGGCAGATCGGGTGAACCGGCGTCATAGCGCCCCGGCGCGGCGCTCCCCCCTGCGCAGGAAGCACGACCACGAAGAGAAAACGGAGGGCGGCGACCATGAGTCGGGGCGAATGGTCGGTCGGCTGCCGGGATCTGGCCGGCAGGCGCAGGGACGTGACGGTGTTCGTCAGCAACGACAAGGTGGTGCTGGTCGCGCCGCCGGGTGAAGCGGCCGTACTGGGCCCGCTCGACGTCGGACGGCTGCGCGCCGCCCTGCGTGACGCCGTCGTGGCGACCGCCGACGACCAGCTGGAAACCTGACAACTACCGTTCCTACTTTCCAGTAGGTTAGAGTCGGTCCCCTACCGAAGGGACCGGCCATGACGACCTACTTCGTGACGGGCGCGACGGGCTTCATCGGGAAACGCCTGGTCGGCCGCCTGCTGCGGCGGCCGGAGACGTCCGCCGTGCACGCCTTGGTCCGCGAAACCTCCCGCGAGCGCCTGACCGCCTTGGCCGCGGCCTGGCCCGGCGCGGAGAAGCTGCACCCGGTGGTCGGCGACCTCGCCGAACCCCGGCTCGGCGTCGATGCCGCGCAGCTGCCCCACCTCGACCACGTCGTCCACCTCGGCGCGATCTACGACCTGACCGCGGACGAGGAGGCCAACCGGCGCGCCAACGTCGAGGGCACCCGGCACCTGCTCGCCTTCGCCGCCGCGGCCGGGGCGGACCTGGTGCACCATGTGTCCTCGATCGCCGTCGCGGGCGACCACGCCGGGCGGTTCACCGAGGCCGACTTCGACCTCGGGCAGCGCTTCTCCTCGCCGTACCACGCGACGAAGTTCCAGGCCGAGAAGCTCGTCCGCGAGCAGGCGCTGCCGTTCCGCGTCTACCGGCCCTCGGCCGTCGTCGGCGACTCGCGCACCGGCGAAATGGACAAGGTCGACGGCCCGTACTTCTTCCTGCCCGCCATCTCGCGGCTGGCGGCGTTGCCGGCGCGGCTGCCGCTGGCCGCCCCCGACCTCGGCGCGACGAACCTGGTGCCCGTCGACTACGTCGTCGAGGCGATGGAGTTCCTGATGCACCGGGACGCGCCGTCCGGGGCGACCTACCACCTCGCCGCCGCGCGGCCGCAGTCGCTCAACTCCGTCTACAACGCCTTCGCGCGCGCCGCGGGCGGCCCCACGATCCGGGCCGTGCTGCCGGCGCGGCCGTCCGGCGTAGTCCGGCGGGTCGGCACCCGGCTCGCGCACGCGGCGGCGAACGGCGTCGACCGCGTCCCCGGCGGCCGGGCCACCCGCGCCGCCGTCCTGGACGAGCTGGGCATCCCGCTGGACGTGCTGCCGCACCTCAGCATGGACGTCGTCTTCGACACCGCGCGGACGACGACCGCGTTGTTCGGCAGCGGGATCGAGCTGCCGGAGCTGCGGGAGTACGCGGCGCCGCTCCACCGGTACTGGCAGGCCCACCTCGACCCCGACCGCGCCCGGCGGCAGCACGGGCTCGCCGGGCGGACGGTGCTGGTCACCGGCGCGTCGTCGGGCATCGGCCGGGCGTCGGCGCTCGCCGTGGCGAGCAAGGGCGCGAAGGTGATCCTCGTGGCGCGACGGGAGTCGGAGCTGACCGAAGTCCGCGACGAGATCACCGCGGCAGGCGGTGTGGCGGCGGCCTACCCGTACGACCTCACCGACGGCGACGCCGTCGACGCGCTGGTCAAGGACGTCCTCGGCGACCACGGCGCGGTCGACATGCTGGTCAACAACGCCGGCCGGTCGATCCGGCGCTCGGTCGCGCTGTCCACCGAACGCTTCCACGACTTCGAGCGCACGATGGCGATCAACTACTTCGGCCCGGTGCGGCTGATCCTCGGCTTCCTGCCGTCGATGGCCGAGCGGCGGTTCGGCCACGTCGTCAACGTGACGACGCAGGGCCTGCAGACCGACACCCCGCGGTTCTCGGCCTACCTGGCGTCGAAGGCGGCGCTGGAGGAGTTCGGGCTGACGGCCGGGCGCGAGACGCTCTCGGACGGCATCACGTTCACCTCGGTGCGGATGCCGCTGGTGCGGACGCCGATGATCGCGCCGACCGGCTACCGCGGCATCCCGTCGAGCAGCCCGGAGCGCGCGGCCGCGCTCGTCGTGAAGGCCTTGGAAGAGCGGCCGGAGATCCTGAGCCTGCCCGAGGGCCGGGCCGCCGAGCTGGCGACGCTCGCCGCGCCGAAGCTCGCGCGGTTCGCCGCGCACCTCGCGTACCGGGCGATGCCGGAGTCCGCGCCCGAGGCGCGCGGGCTGCCCCGCCGGCCCGCGCCGGCGGCGGTCGCGGCGGCGATCACCCGCCTGATCTGGCGCCGTCGTGCTTGATCCCCGCGAATTCCGCGGAAACGCTGGCTCTGGAGACGACGGTACTTCTACCCTCGCGCGAGTCCCGTACACCGGTACGGGCGTGAACTGGGGAGTTCGAAATGCCGGAAATCACCACTGGGGAACGATTCGCCGCGGCCGATGAGACGGCCGCGATCGGCACGGCCAGGCACACCTTCGGCTGAGCCGTGGGCCGGAGCCGGGCCCCGCGCCCGGCTCCGGCCGCCCGCCTCGACGGAGGACCTCGGCGGCCCGGTGGTGCTGTCCATGCCGGTGCCGGGCCCGGCCGCTACCATCGCTTTCCGGGCGTGATCGGGGAGCGGAAGGCGGGCAGGCGTGGACGTGGCGAGTCCTGCGCGCACCGCCGCCCCGGAACCCGCGCCCGTGAAAGCCCGCCGGCCGCTGCTGCGCTGGGGCCTCCACGCCGGCTGGGTCCTCGTGCTCGCTCTCGCCACCGAACTGCGCGTCGGCCGCTTCGGGTTCCACCCCTCCGACCAGGGCTTCATCCTCGCCCAGGCCTGGCGCGTCCTCCACGGCGAAGTCCCGCACGCCGACATCATCTCCGCGCGTCCGCTCGGGTCGGCCGTGCTGCACGTCGCCGACTTCGCGCTGCCAATGCCGCTGTTCTTCGGGTCCAGCTTCCTCTCGATGATCGAGATCATCGTCGCCACCATCGCCTTCGCCGCGCTCGTCACCCGACGCCGCGTCCTCGAGTGGGGCCCGGGCATGACGGCGATGGTCGCGGCGGCGTCGCTGATCAACCTCAACGCCTTCCCGCTGATGGCCTGGCACACCGTCGACGGCATCGCGCTCACCGCGTGCGGTGCCTGGGCCCTCGACACCGGGCTCGGCAAGAACCACGCGCTCGCCCGCCGCGGCGGGCTCGGGCTGCTCGGCTGCGCGGTGTTCGTCAAGCAGAGCTTCGTGCTGGCCGCGGTGATCGGGGTGGTGTGGCTGCTGCTGCACCCGGCCACCCGGACGGGCGGGCGGCGCGTGCTCCGGTTCGTCCTCGACCTCCTCGCGCTCGGCGCGCCCGGGCTGCTGTACGTCGCCTGGGTCAGCCTCGGCGGCGGGTTCGCCGAGATGGTCGAGCAGCTGACCGGCGGTGTCCCCGCGTACGGCGAACGCCTGCTCGGGCTCTGGCTGGAAGACCCCGAGGCGCTGACCCGGGCGCCCGTGCGGGAGCTGGCCTTCTTCGCCGCGATCGCCGTGGTGCTGCTCGCCGTCCGGCTGCCGGGTGACCGGCTCGGCGCGGCCGGGCGGATCGCGTCCTGGGTGCTGGTGCTCGCCGGGGCGGCGGCGATCGTCTGGACCGTCGTCGACGGCCGGTTCACCGGCTCCTCGCGCTGGGCGGACGTCCTGTGGTGGATCGTCGCGGTGAGCGTGCCGGTCAACGCGGCCGTGACGCGCAAGGTGCCCTGGGCCGGGCTGCTCGTGCTCACCACCGGGTTCATGACCAGCCTGTCCTGGGGCAACGACACGCCGACGCTGCTCACCGGCACCCTCGCCCTGACGGCGTTGCTGCTGCTGAGCCACGTCGTCCCGCCGCGGCCGCGGCTGGCCCGCCGCTGGGTGACCGCGACGGCGGGCCTGACCGCGGTGGCGGTGTGCGGCTGGGTCGTCGTCGCCCGCCACGACCAGGCCGCCTACCTCGACCTCGGCCACGACCGGCTGACCGCCGACCTCGGCGACGTCACCCCGGCGATGGCCGGCATCCGCACCAACCCCTCGACGCACACGTTCGTCCGGCAGATCCGCGAGTGCCTGGACCGCTTCCCGGCCGCGAAGACGGCGATCCTGCCGGACAGCCCGTTCGCCTACCCCGCGTTCGGCCTGCGCAACCCGTTCCCGCTCGAATGGCCGCTGCCGCTGGAGATCGTCGGCGACGCGCCCGAACGCATGCTCGCGACGGCGGACGAGCTGAACCGCGAAGGCGGCTACCTGGTGCTGTTCGAGACGGACTCGATCCGGCAGCTCGCGACGGGCGGCCCGGTGCCGGAGTCGATCCCGGCGGACACGCCGGTGTTCGACTACCTCGGCCTGGAGAAGGCGATCCAGGCCCGGCTCACGGGCCGCGCCGTCACGTGCGGCAGCTTCGTGGGCAAGTACGCGCCCTAGTCCCGCTCGCCCCGCACCAGCTCGAGCAGGCTCTCCGGGACGTCGTCGCCGAACAGGCTCTCGAGGAGGACGGCGTCGTCGACGGGCGTCGCGCTGCGGACGAACATCGCCTCCTCGTAGTGCGCGATGGCCGCTTCGACGTCGCCCGGGTGCGCCGCGAGGGCCTGGCCGAGCTCCGCGCCGTCGAGCATGGCCAGGTTGGCGCCTTCGCCGTTCGGCGGCGCGAGGTGCGCGGCGTCGCCGACGAGGGTCACGCCCGGGACGCGGTCCCAGCGGAGCCCCACCGGCAGCGTGTAGTGCGGGCGCAGGACGGGGTCGGTATCGCCGTCGGTGATCAGCGCCGTCAGTTCCGGGGCCCAGCCGTCGAATTCTTCGGCGATCCGCGCGGCGGCCGCGGCCGGATCGGTGAAGTCGATGGCCGCGAACCACTCCAGCGGCCGGGACAGCGACACGTAGGTGTGCACGGTCTCGCCGCTCTCGCGGTGGGCGTTGATCCCGTCGTCGGGCGAGCCGCCGTGGGCGACCATCGACCCGCCGCCGACCGCCACCGCTGTGGCGGGGTGCTTCGTCTCGACGTCGAACAGGTAGGTCTCGACGAACGCCGTGCCCTCGTACTCCGGCGTGGCGCCGGTGAGCAGCGGCCGGACCTTCGACCACGCGCCGTCGGCGCCGACCAGCAGATCGGCGACGGCCGTCGAGCCGTCGGCGAAGGTCAGTTCGTGGGCGCCGTCGTCGAGCTTGCGGACCCCGCTGAGCTTGTGTCCCCATCGGACAGTGCCCGCGGGGAGCGCGTCGAGCAGCATCCGCCGCAGTTCGCCGCGCTGGACCTCGGGCCGGCCGCCGGTGCCGTCGTCGACCTTCTCGTACACCAGGTTCCCGTCCCGGTCGAGGATCCGCATCGCCTGGCGGCCGTCCAGGACGAGACCGCGGAACTCGGTCACCAGGCCGGCGGCTTCGACGGCGAGCTGCCCGTTGTAGTCGTGGATGTCGAGCATCCCGCCCTGCATCCGGGCCATCGGGGAGTGCTCGGCTTCGTAGACGGTGACGGGGATGCCGTGGACGTGCAGGACCCGGGCCAGGGTGAGGCCGCCGAGGCCGGCGCCGACGATCGTGACGGTCATGGTGCTCCTTCGGTTCGTTGTGCGGCAACCGAAGAGTGGCGCGGCGCTCTGGTGCGGCCCGCACACCGCACTGGCACGCGGCTGGCACCCGCTGTCAGTCGGCCAACAGGTCGTCGGGACTGCCGTTCGCCAGCGTCGCCAGGACGTCGAGCGCGGCTTCCAGGGTCGGCACCGGCGGCGCCGACACCGCGAGCCGGACGGCGTTCGGCGCATGGCCCGGCAGGACCGCGAACGCCGCGGCCGGCAGCAGCGCGATGCCGCGCCGGGCCGCCGCCGCGACGAACGTCTCCGCGCGCCACTGCTCCGGCAGTTCCCACCAGCGGTGGTAGGACGCGGCGTCGCCGCGCAGGCCCGGCAGCTTCTCCCGCACGACCACGGCCCGGGCGGCGGCGTCCCGGCGTTTCGCGGCTTCGACTTCGGCGAGGGTGCCGGTCATGATCCACCGCGTCGCCGCTTCGACGGCGAAGCGCGACGCGGCCCAGGCGCCCGACCGCACCGACGACGCCAGCCGCGCGGTCCACGCCGGCGGCGTCACCAGGAAGCCCGCCGTCAAACCGGGGGCGACGCGCTTGGAGAGGCTGTCGACGAACACCGTCCGCTCCGGCGCGTACGCGGCGAACGGCCGGACGTCGTCGCGCAGGAACGTGTAGATGCCGTCCTCGATCACCGGCAGGTCCAGCCGGGCGACGACCGCGGCCAGCTCTTCGCGGCGCTTCGGCGGCATGGTCGTGCCGAGCGGGTTGTGCAGCGTCGGCTGGACGTACAGCGCGCGGACCGGCCCGGCCGCGGCCAGCGCGTCGGGGACCAGGCCGTGCTCGTCGGTCTCGATCGGCACCAGTTCGACGCCGAGGCGGGCGGCGAGGCCCTTCACCACCGGGTAGGTCAGCGACTCGACCGCGAGCCGCTCCCCCACCGGCACAAACGCGGCGACCGCGGCCGCGATGGCCTGCCGCCCGGTGCCGGTGAACAGGATGTTCGCCCGGTCCGGCCGCCAGTCGCCGCGGGTGAGCAGCGTCGCCGCGGCCTGCCGCGCCGTCGGCGTGCCCGCGGCGCCGATCGGGTGCAGGGCCGCGGTGAGGACGTCGTCGCGGAGCAGGGGTTGCAGTGCTTGGGCGAGTTTCGCGGATTCCCCGGGCAGGACGGCGAAGTTGAGCTCGAGGTCGACGCGCGCGTCCCCGGGTTCGGCGAGCGCGGGTTCGGGCGGTGGTTTCGCGGCCCGGACGAACGTGCCGCGCCCGACCTCGCCGACGGCCAGGCCCCGCCGGACGAGCTCGCCGTAGACGCGGGCGGCGGTCGAGCCGGCGATCCCGCGCTGCCGCGCGAAACGGCGTTGCGGCGGGAGGCGGTCGCCGGGCCGGAGGCGGCCGGCTTCGATGTCCGCGGCGAGGGCGTCCGCGACGACGCGGTAGTCGTCCATGTCCACCTTCCCGCCTTCGAGCACTCCTCAGCATGATCGCAGCCCGCTAAGTTGGCGGTGGAGGTGCCATGACCGACAAGACCTGGGCCGAAGTCGACGACTACCTCACCGGGGCGCTGCTCCCGGCCGACCCGGTGCTCGACGACGCGCTCGCCGACTCGGCCGCCGCCGGGTTGCCGCGCATCGCCGTCGCCCCCAACCAGGGCAAGCTGCTGAACCTGCTGGCCCGGCAGGCCGGGGCCCGCTCGATCCTGGAGATCGGCACGCTCGGCGGGTACAGCACGATCTGGCTGGCCCGCGCGCTCCCGGCCGGCGGCAAGCTGGTGACCTGCGAATACGAGCCGCGGCACGCGGAAGTGGCCAAGGCCAACCTCGCGCGGGCCGGCTTCGGCGAGGACGTCGTCGACATCCGCGTCGGCGCCGCGCTCGACACGCTGCCGACGCTGACCGGGCCGTTCGACTTCATCTTCGTCGACGCGGACAAGAACAACCTCGCGAACTACGTGCGCGCGTCGCTGGAGCTGTCGCGGGCGGGCACGACGATCGTCGTCGACAACGTCGTCCGGCAGGGCCGGGTGACCGACGCGACGAGCACCGACCCGGACGTAGTGGGAGCGCGGGAGATGTTCGACGTCCTCGCCGCCGAACCGCGGCTGGACGCGACCGCCGTGCAGACCGTGGGCGCCAAGGGGCACGACGGGTTCGTGCTGGCCCTGGTCCGCTGACTCAGCGCGGCGGCCGCGCCACCGGTGGCGGGCCCCCGGCGACCGGTCGGGCCGGCTGCCCTGGGGACGCCGTCGCCGTGTACGCGCGCCAGATGTCCGCCGGGACGACGTCGCCGGTGAGCTTCTCGCCGTCGGCGTCCTTCAGCCGGCGTTCGTCGTCGGAGCCGATCCACACCGCCGTCGCCAGCCGCGGGGTGTAGCCGACGGCCCAGGCGTCCTGGTTGCCCTGGCCGCTGTGGTGCTCGGCCTCGCCGGTGCGCAGCGCGGCGCCGCTGCCGTCGGCGAGGGTGCCGGTGACGTCCCGGGCGATGCGGCGGCTCTCGTCGCCGTCCTCGTCGAACGCGGGCACCGCGGTGTCGGTGTGCTCCCAGACGACCGCGCCGCTCTCGTCCCGCACCTTCGCCACCAGGTGCGGGGCGGTGCGGCGGCCGTCGGCGGCGAACGTCGCGTAGGCGCCCGCCAGGTCGAGCGGCCGCAGCGGGTACCGGCCGATCGCGATGCCCGGCCCGATGAGGAAGCCGTCCTTCTCGCGCATCGTCGGCGTGCCGTCGACGGTCTCGGGGATGCCCGCTTGCCGCGCGGTCTCGCTCAGCGCGTCCGGCCCGAGCTTCTTCGCCAGCGCGATGAACGTCCCTTGGGCGTGCGCCCGCATTGCGGTGCGCGGCGTGCACTTCAGGCCGCAGATCTCCGGGTACTTGAACTTCTCGCCGAGGAACTCCTGTTCTTCGGGCGCCGCGACCGGCACGTCCGGGCCGTAGCCGCGGCGCAGGGCGGCGGCGAGCGTGAACGGGTAGAACGCCGAGCCCGCCGCGTGCGGGGTGCTCGCGTAGTCACGGACGCCCTGGTCGCCGCCCTGGTAGGCGCGGACGGCGCCGGTCTTCGGGTCGACGGACACGACCGCGCCGCGGAACTCTTTCGGCTCGCCCTTCAGCCTGTCCTGCAACGTCTTCTTCGCGGCGTCCTGCAGTCCGCGGTCCAGCGTCGTCTCGACGGTCAGGTCGCCCTGCTGCAGCCGCCCGAGCGGGAAGCCGTCCTGTTCCAGTTCGGCGAGGACCTGCTGCTTGACGTGGTATTCGTCGTAGCCGATCCGGCCCGCGCGGGTCTCGGACGGCGACTGGACCTCGGCACCGGGGTAGGCCATGGGTTCGCCGGGCGGCACGTACCCGCGGCTCTTGAGCTTGTCCCGGACGTACTCCCAGCGCCGGGCGGCGTGCGCGTCGCCGGAGGCGGCCGGGTCGTGCACCGACGGCGACTGGATCATCCCGGCGAGGAAGGCGGCTTCGCTCCACGTCATCGAGTCGTCGAGCTTCTTGCCGAAGTAGGCGTTCATCGCCGCGGCGGGCCCGAACGTGCCGCGGCCGAAGGAGATGATGTTGACGTAGCTTTCGAAGATCTGTTCCTTGCTCTGCTCCTGGGTGATCTTCGTGGCCAGCACGAGCTCGGCGAGCTTGCGGCCGATCGTCGCGTCGTCGTCGCCGGTGGACTTCTTGATGTACTGCTGGGTGATCCCGGACCCGCCGCCGACGCCGGTGAGGAACGCGCGGCCGATGCCGGTCGGGTCGAAGCCCTGGTTGTCCCAGAAGGTCGGGTCCTCGGTGGCGATGATGGCGTCACGCAGCTTCGCGGGCACCTGCGAGTAGGGCACGAAGGTCCGGTCCCCGTCGGCGGGAACGACCTTGAGCAGCGGCGAGCCGTCGGAGTAGGTGAGCACGACGGTCTTGTCGAGCCCGGCGAGGACCTCTTGGGGGCTGCGGACGTCGAGCACGAGGTAGGCGACCCAGAAGGCGATCAGCGGAACGCCGACGAGCGTGCCCACGGTCCAATAGGCGATCCGCCGGAGGCGCCGCCATCGGCAGCGCCGCGGGGTGTCCGGCTTCTCCGGGGTTTCGGCTTCGTCCTCGGTCAGCAAGGTCACGAATGGATGACGGCCGGACGGGTGAAGAGGTTCTGTGGAGAACTACCGAGGGTTGTTCGAATCCTGTCAAGACGGGTTCACGAGAGGAACCCATCTGGGCCTCGCGCCGAACCCAAAGACTCCGAAACTCGACCTGGACACCCAGAGGCTGACTGCGATGCGCAACGTCGATCCGGAGACGATCCGCGAGCATCTGGTCGAGATCGGTCACACCGTCTTTCCACCCAAGCAAGTGCTCGCCGTCGTGACCGGCTGGGAGCGGACAGGCCGCGGACGGGCGTGCCGGCTGGCTTTTACAGACCGAACCCGAAGTCTCGCTCGACGAGAGGGTTGCCAGTCTGGAGACAGCACTCACCGTGGCCAATGAAGCGATCGCCGGACTGTCCGCCCGAGTAGCCGAACTCGAACGAAAGAACTGAACTCCAGGGGCACCCGCAACAACGAACACCGAATACTCGCGGCCGGGCCGGCCGTCGGACAGCCACGTTCGTCACAAGACTCGGTCAGGAGAGGAACGCGCGCAGGAGGGAGGCCGTGCCTTCGATGTGCTCGGCCATCGCCTGGCGGGCGGCCGCCGCGTCGCCGGCCAGGATCGCGTCGACGATCGCCTCGTGCTGGGCGTTCGAGTGCTCGAGGTTGGGCGGCAGCAGCGGGATGCGGTCGAGCAGCTGGTTGACGCGGGTGCGGGCGTCGGCCATCGCCGTGGTCAGGGAGCCGGATGCCGTCACCTCCGCGATCGCCAGGTGCAGGCGGGAGTCCTTGCGGCGGTAGTCGTCGAGGTCCGCACCGGCGGCTTCGGCGAGCGTGCCGGTGAGGTGGCGGCGGTCGGCCGGGCTCAGCGACCGGGCGGCGGCCATCTCCGCCGCGCCCGTCTCGAGGACGTACCGGAGGCACAACGCGTCCTCCAGGCCGACGGCGTCGATCTTGCCGTCGGGTGCCGGCGGTCCGGGCAGCGTGTCGTTCACGAAAGTGCCGCCATAACGGCCTCGCCGTGACTCCACGTAACCAGCGTCGGAGAGGGCGCGGATGGCTTCGCGGAGCGTGACGCGGCTGACCCCGAGGCGCTCGGCGAGCTCGCGTTCCGACGGCAGCCGCTCCCCCGCGCCGACCACGCCCAGGCGGATGGCCTGCAGCAGCCGCTCGACGGTTTCCTCGAAGGCGTTGCCCGCGCGGACCGGCCGGAACAGCGCTTCACCGGCATTCACCACCGAGGTCGGTTCCATCCCGCGAGTTTACTGATCCGGCCAAAAGCAGGCCGACCCCCGAGCGGCACGTAAGCGCTGATGAGAAGCCATTCGGCCGTGACTGTGGCCGGATCAGTGAACAAACGGCGCAGCAGGCCGCAGTGGCACCATCGGAGTGGCCAGACCCGGTCGCTGTCGGTGACACTGGTGTTCGCGGTGCGGAAAACCGGTGGAACCGGACGGCCACGGTCGGCGACGATGGCACCACCGACACCGAACATCGACGCAGGGGGCGATCCGGTGCACTTCCTGATGGCGGAAGACCTGGTCCACGAGCGAGAGGACGAGCTGCGCCACGGCGTACGCAACGACCCGCCGAGCCGGGAGCTGCCGAGCCGCAGCCCGGGAACGCGGAAACAGCAGCTGGGCTGGCGCCTGGTCGAGGTGGGACTGCGACTGGCGGTGGAGCCGGAGGACCGCCGAAACTGAGCCGCCGCGTCAGCACTCGATGACGTTCACCGCCAAGCCGCCGCGCGCGGTTTCCTTGTACTTCACGCTCATGTCCGCGCCCGTCTCGCGCATCGTCTTGATCGCCTTGTCCAGCGTCACCACGTGGCTTCCGTCGCCGCGCATCGCCATGCGCGCGGCGTGGATCGCCTTCGACGCTCCCACCGCGTTGCGCTCGATGCACGGGATCTGGACCAGGCCGCCGACCGGGTCGCACGTCAGGCCGAGGTGGTGCTCCACGCCGATCTCCGCCGCGTTCTCCACCTGGGCCGGCGTGCCGCCCAGCACCTCCGTCAGCCCGGCCGCCGCCATCGCCGACGCCGAACCCACTTCGCCCTGGCAGCCGACCTCGGCGCCCGAGATCGAGCCCGTCTGCTTGAGGATCGAGCCGATCGCGCCCGCCGTGAGCAGGAACGTCACGATCCCGTCGTCGGTCGAGTGCCGGATGAACCGCTGGTAGTAGTGCAGCACCGCCGGGATGATGCCGGCCGCGCCGTTGGTCGGGGCCGTGACCACGCGCCCGCCCGCCGCGTTCTCCTCGTTGACCGCGAGGGCGTACAGGCTCACCCAGTCCATCGCGTACAGCGGGTCGTCCGCGCCGTCTTCGGCGAGCAGCTTCTCGTGCAGCGAACGCGCACGCCGCGGCACTTTCAGCCCGCCCGGCAGGACGCCTTCGTGGGTGCAGCCGTTGCGGACGCACTCCGCCATGACCGCCCAGATCGCCAGCAGCCCGTCCCGGACCTCCTCGCGGGAACGCCACGACAGCTCGTTCGCCAGCATGATCTCGCTGATCGGCTTCCCGGTGGCCGCGCAGTGCCCGAGCAGGTCCGCGCCGGTGCGGAACGGGTACGGCACCGGCGTCGAGTCTTCGACGAACACCGTGTCCGTCTCGTACGACTCGTCGCGGACGAACCCGCCGCCGACCGAGTAGTACGTGCGCTCGCGCAGCAGCGAGCCCGACGCGTCGAACGCGCGGAAGACCATGCCGTTCGGGTGCGCGGGCAAGGACTTGCGCCGGTGCATGGTGAGGTCGGTGTCCTCGTCGAACGCGATCTCGTGCGTGCCGCCCAGGAGCAGCCGGCCCGATTCGCGAATGGCCGAGATGCGCACCGGCACGGTGTCCGTGTCGATCTCTTCGGGACGCTCACCCGACAGCCCGAGCAGGACGGCTTTGTCGCTGCCGTGGCCGAACCCGGTCGCGCCGAGCGAGCCGAACAGCTCCGCCTGGACGCGGGACACCGAGGCGAGGTCGTCGCCGAGTCCGTCCACAAAGGTCAGTGCCGCTCGCATCGGCCCGACGGTGTGGGAGCTCGACGGGCCGATGCCGATGGAAAACAGGTCGAAGACGCTGATCGCCATTGATCCGCCCCTTCCTATCGCGCCAGCAGGGAGCTGGCTTCTTGCGCGGCCGGGCCCTGGTCGGCGAGGTGCTGCAGGTTCTCCGGCAGCTCCTCTCCACGGTAACCCTTGGTCTGGGCGTAGAGCCGACCCGCGCGGTACGACGACCGCACCAACGGACCCGCCATCACCCCCGCGAAACCCATCGCCTCCGCAGCCTTCGAATGCTCGACGAACTCCTCCGGCTTCACCCACCGATCCACCGGATGATGCCGAGCAGAAGGACGCAAATACTGCGTGATCGTCAAAATCTCACACCCCGCGTCGACCAGATCCTGCATCGCCGGAGCCACCTCATCCGGCGTCTCACCCATCCCCAGGATCAGGTTCGACTTCGTCACCAACCCGGCCTCACGCGCCTTCGAGATGACCTCCAGGGACCGCGCGTACCGGAAACCGGGACGGATCCGCTTGAAGATCCGCGGCACCGTCTCCACGTTGTGGGCCAACACCTCCGGCCGCGAGCCGAACACCTCAGCCAGCTGCTCAGGGTCCGCGTTGAAGTCCGGGATCAACAGCTCAACACCCGTGCCCGGGTTCAGAGCGTGGATCTGTCGGACCGTCTCGGCATACAGCCAGGCGCCGCCATCCTCAAGGTCGTCCCGGGCCACGCCGGTGACCGTCGAATACCGCAGCCCCATGGCCTGCACGGACTCCGCGACCTTCCGCGGCTCCGTCCGATCCAGCTCAGCAGGCTTGCCGGTGTCGATCTGACAGAAGTCACACCGCCGGGTGCACTGATCCCCACCGATCAAGAAGGTCGCTTCACGGTCTTCCCAGCACTCATAGATATTGGGACAACCGGCCTCTTCACACACCGTGTGCAGACCCTCGCGACGCACGAGACCCTTGAGTTCGGTGAACTCCGGCCCCATCCGCACCCGCGTCTTGATCCACGACGGCTTCTTCTCGATCGGCGTCTCACTGTTGCGAACCTCGAGACGCAGCAGCTTCCGGCCCTCGGGCGACGCGCTCATCGCGAAAGGTCCGCGTACAGCGGGTGCTTCTTGGCCAGCGTTTCGACGCGGTCGCGCAGCTTCGAGCGCAGGGCGTCGTCGAAGTCCGGCTTGAGGGCTTCGGCGATGACGTCGGCGACCTCGGCGAAGTCGTCGGCCTGGAAGCCGCGGGTGGCCAGCGCCGGCGTGCCGATCCGCAGGCCCGAGGTGATCATCGGCGGGCGCGGGTCGAACGGGACGGCGTTGCGGTTGACCGTGATGCCGACTTCGTGGAGGCGGTCCTCGGCCTGCTGACCGTCCAGAGTGGACTGGACGAGGTCGACCAGCACCAGGTGGACGTCGGTGCCACCGGTCAGCACGCGGACACCAGCCGAAGCGCAGTCTTCCTGCGACAGCCGCGCGGCCAGGATCCGCGAGCCTTCCAGGGTCCGCTCCTGACGCTCGCGGAACTCGTCGCTCGCGGCGATCTTCAGCGCGACGGCCTTGGCCGCGATGACGTGCTCGAGCGGTCCGCCCTGCTGGCCCGGGAACACCGCCGAGTTGATCTTCTTCGCCAGCTCCTCGCGCGACAGGATGAGGCCGCCGCGCGGGCCGCCGAGGGTCTTGTGCGTGGTCGTGGTGACGATGTCGGCGTGCGGCACCGGCGACGGGTGCAGCCCGGCCGCGACCAGCCCGGCGAAGTGCGCCATGTCCACCATCAGGCGAGCGCCGACGAGGTCGGCGATGCGGCGGAACTCGGCGAAGTCGAGCTGACGCGGGTAGGCGGACCAGCCGGCGATGATCAGCTTCGGCTGGTGCTCGACGGCCAGGCGCTCGATCTCGGCGAGGTCGACGATGCCGGTCTCTTTGTCGACGTGGTAGGCGGCGACGTTGTAGAGCTTGCCCGAGAAGTTGATCTTCATCCCGTGCGTCAGGTGGCCGCCGTGCGCCAGGTCGAGGCCGAGGATCGTGTCGCCCGGCTTGAGCACGGCGAACATCGCGGCCGCGTTGGCCTGCGCGCCCGAGTGCGGCTGGACGTTGGCGTGCTCGGCGCCGAAGAGGGCCTTCGCGCGGTCGATGGCGAGCTGCTCGACGACGTCGACGTGCTCGCAGCCGCCGTAGTAGCGGCGGCCCGGGTAGCCCTCGGCGTACTTGTTGGTCAGCACCGAACCCTGCGCCTCGAGCACGCCCACCGGGGCGAAGTTCTCGGAGGCGATCATCTCCAGGGTCGACTGCTGGCGGGTGAGCTCGTCGGCGACGGCCGCGGCGACCTCGGGGTCGACGTCGGCGAGGTGAGCGTCGAAAGTCGTCATCAGTTCTCCTGGGTGTGCGCGGCATACGCGGCGGCGTCGAGCAGGTCCGGCACGTCCCCGGTCAGACGCACCTTCAGGAGCCATCCTTCGGTGTACGGGTCGGAGTTGATGACCTCGGGGGTGTCCGATGTGGTGCCGTTCACCTCGACGACCTCGCCGGAGACCGGCGCGTACAGCTCGCTGACCGACTTGGTCGACTCGACCTCGCCGAACACCTCGCCCGCGGTGATCGTCGAACCCGCGTCGGGCAGCTGGACGAACACGATGTCACCGAGCGACTCGGCGGCGAAGGCCGTGATGCCCACGGTCGCGACGCCGTCCTCGACAGACAGCCACTCGTGTTCCTTGGTGTACTTCAGGTTCTCGGGGATGCTCACAGCTTGGAGTCCTTTACGCGCGGGAGTAGAAGGGCAGGGCGACGACCTCGACGGGCTCGATCCTGCCCCGGATGTCGACGGAGAGCTCGGTGCCGGGCTCGGCGTACGCCCGATCGACGTACGCCATCGCGATCGGGTAACCCAGCGTGGGCGACAGGGCGCCGCTGGTCACCTCGCCGATCTCGGTGCCGTCGGCCAGCACCGCGTAGCCGTGCCGCGGAGCACGGCGGCCGGCGCCTTTCAGCCCGACCCGCACGCGCGGGACGTCCTGCTTGGACCGCTCCTCCAGGGCCGCGCGGCCGACGAAGTCGCCCGGCTTCTCGAACTTGACGACCCGGCCGAGCCCCGCCTCGAACGGGCTCTGCTCGACGGTGAGTTCGTTGCCGTACAACGGCATCCCGGCTTCGAGGCGCAGCGTGTCGCGGCAGGCGAGGCCCGCCGGGACCAGGCCGTGCGGCTCGCCGGCCTCCAGCAGCAGCCGCCACAACGCGGGTGCCTCGTCGGCGTCGACGAACAGCTCGAAGCCGTCTTCGCCGGTGTAGCCGGTGCGGGCGAGCAGGACGTCGTGGCCCTTCACCGACGCCGGGACGCTGGCGTAGTACTTCAACGCGTCCAGGTCGGCGTCGGTCACGGCACCCAGGATCTCGACGGCCTTCGGCCCCTGGACGGCGATCAGCGCGGTGGTCTCGGACCGGTCGTCCACGACGGCGTCGAAGCCCGCGACCCGCTCGGCCAGAGCGTCCGCGACGACCTTCGCGTTGCCCGCGTTCGCGACGACCAGGTAGTGCTCGTCGGCCAGGCGGTACACGACGAGGTCGTCGAGCACACCACCGGACGCGTTGCAGATCATCGTGTACCGCGCCCGCCCCGGCTTCACGCCGGTCAGGTTGCCGACCAGCGCGAAGTCCAGGACGTCGGCCGCCTGCTTGCCCGTGACGTGGATTTCGGCCATGTGCGAGAGGTCGAACAGCCCGGCCGCCTCGCGGACGGCCTTGTGCTCGGCCAGCTCACTGGCGTAGCGGACCGGCATGGACCAGCCGGCGAAGTCGGTGAACAGCGCACCGAGTCCCTTGTGGACTCCGTGCAAGGAGGTTTCGCGAGACACTTTGGGCTCAGCCTTCGTAAGCGTTGAGGGGCGGGCAGGAGCACACGAGGTTACGGTCGCCGCGGGCGCCGTCGATGCGGCGGACCGGCGGCCAGTACTTGTTCTTGCGCGACACCCCGGCCGGGTACACGGCCAGCTCGCGGTCGTAGGGCTTGTCCCACTCCCCGACCAGCGTCTCCGCGGTGTGCGGGGCCCCGCGCAGCGGCGACTCCTCGGCCGTCCACTTGCCGTTCGCCACCTCGTCGATCTCGGCGCGGATGGCGATCATCGCGTCGCAGAACCGGTCAATCTCGCCCAGGTCCTCGGACTCGGTCGGCTCGACCATCAGCGTGCCCGCGACCGGGAACGACATCGTCGGCGCGTGGAAGCCGTAGTCGATGAGCCGCTTCGCGACGTCGTCGACCGTCACGCCGGTCTCCTTGGTGATCTGGCGCAGGTCGAGGATGCACTCGTGCGCGACCAGGCCGTCCTGGCCCGTGTAGAGCACCGGGTAGTGCGGGGCCAGCCGCGAGGCGACGTAGTTCGCGGCCAGCACGGCGACCTTGGTGGCCGCGGTCAGGCCGGGCGCGCCCATCATCCGGACGTAGGCCCAGGAGATCGGCAGGATCGACGCTGAGCCGTACGGCGCGCCGCTGATCGGGCCGACACCGGTCTCCGGACCGGCCTGCGCCAGCAGCGGGTGGTTGGGCAGGAACGGCGCGAGGTGCGCGCGCACCGCGACCGGGCCGACACCGGGACCGCCACCGCCGTGCGGGATGCAGAAGGTCTTGTGGAGGTTCAGGTGCGAGACGTCGCCGCCGAACTCGCCCGGCTTGGCCAGGCCCAGCAGGGCGTTGAGGTTCGCGCCGTCGACGTACACCTGGCCGCCGCCGTCGTGGACGATCTTGGCCAGCTCGTCGATGTCGTGCTCGTACACGCCGTGCGTGGACGGGTACGTCACCATGATCGCCGCCAGGGTGTCGCGGTGGGTGTCCACCTTGGACCGCAGGTCGGCGAGGTCGACGTTGCCCTCGTCGGTGCACTTCACGACGACCACGCGCATCCCGGCGAGCACCGCGGACGCGGCGTTCGTGCCGTGTGCGGATGACGGGATCAAGCAGACGTCCCGGCCTTCGTCGCCGTTCGCGCGGTGGTAGGCGCGGATCGCGAGGAGCCCGGCCAGCTCGCCCTGGCTGCCCGCGTTCGGCTGCAGCGACACCTTGTCGTAGCCGGTGACCTCGGCCAGCCACTCGGCCAGCTGGGCGACGAGGACGTGGTAGCCCTCAGCGTCTTCGGCCGGGGCGAACGGGTGGATGCCGGCGAACTCGCGCCAGCTGATCGGCTCCATCTCGGTGGTGGCGTTGAGCTTCATCGTGCAGGAGCCGAGCGGGATCATGCCGCGGTCGAGCGCGTAGTCCAGGTCGGACAGCCGGCGCAGGTAGCGCAGCATCGCCGTCTCGGAGCGGTGGGTGCCGAAGACCTCGTGGCCCATGAAGCCGCTCTCGCGGGCGAGGCCATTGGGCAGCGCGACGCCGTCTTCGACGTCCGCCTCGATGCCGAACGCGCGCAGGACCTTCGCGGTGATCGCCGGGGTGCTGACCTCGTCGAAGGCGACGCGGACGTGGTCGGCGTCGACGTGACCGAGGTTGATCCCGGCTTCGCGGGCGGCCGCGTGGACCTCGGCGGCCCGGCCCGGGACGCGCGCGACGACCGTGTCGAAGAACGACTCGTGCACGACCTCGACACCGCCCGTGCGCAGGACGCCGGCGAAGCCCGCGGCGAGGCCGTGGACGCGCTGGGCGATCTTCTTCAGGCCGTCCGGACCGTGGTAGACCGCGTACATCGCGGCGAGCACGGCGGGCAGGACCTGCGCGGTGCAGATGTTCGAAGTAGCCTTTTCGCGGCGGATGTGCTGCTCACGCGTCTGCAGCGCGAGGCGGTAGGCGGAGTTGCCGTCGGCGTCGACCGAGACGCCGACCAGCCGCCCGGGCAGCGAGCGCTCGAGCCCGGAGCGCACGGACATGTACCCGGCGTGCGGGCCGCCGTAGCCGAGCGGGACGCCGAAGCGCTGCGTCGACCCGGCGGCGACGTCGGCGCCGAACTCGCCGGGCGAGGTGATCAGCGTCAGCGCGAGGAGGTCCGCGGCGACGGTGAACAGCGCGCCCGCGGCCTTCGCCGACTCGGAAATCGCGTGGTAGAAGCCGCGGCCGCGCAGCACACCGGACGCGCCGGGGTACTGGACGACGACGCCGAAGAACTCCTCGGGCAGGCCGGTGAGCAGGTCGCGGACCTCGACCTCGATGCCCAGGGCCTCGACGCGGGTGCGCACGACGGCGATGGTCTGCGGCAGGCACTCGGCGTCGAGGACGACCTTGTTGGACTTCGACTTGGACGCGCGGCGCATGAGCGTGACGGCTTCGGCGACGGCGGTCGACTCGTCCAGCAGGGACGCGTTCGCGGTGGCCAGGCCGGTCAGATCGGCGACCATCGTCTGGAAGTTGAGGAGCGCTTCGAGGCGGCCCTGGGAGATTTCCGGCTGGTAGGGCGTGTACGCGGTGTACCAGGCCGGGTTCTCGAGGACGTTGCGGCGGATCACGCCGGGGGTGACGGTGTCGGAGTAGCCGAGGCCGATCATCTGCGTCATCGGCCGGTTGCGCGCGGCGAGGGCGCGCAGCTCCGCGGTGGCGTCCTCTTCGGACGCGGCGGGCGGGAGGACCAGCTCACGCGTGGCGCGGATGGCGCTCGGGACGGCGGCGCCGACGAGGGCGTCCAGGCTGCCGTAGCCGCATTCGGCCAGCATCTTCGCGCGTTCGGCCTCGGACGGGCCGATGTGGCGGGCGTCGAACTGCGTTGAAGTGATGGGGAGCTCCTCGGGCCGGGCACACGGGTGCGCTGGGAACTCCCCCTCTGTCATGGCACCTGAGAGTTTCACCGTGTGAGACACGGCTTTCACCTTGGGTGAGGCGCGGGTGCGCCTGCTTTCCAGAGTGGCCTCGCGCGAAGCGGTAACAGGTACCTGAGAGATTCTGGGGAGTTTGCTCCTTCGGTGCCCCACCGGTTTCGTGGGGGCTCTCCCGCCTCGGCTCTACGGCCCGATCTGCAGTTGTGACGGTCACGGTACCTGCCGGGTTCGAGGTCCGTCTACTTCACCCGGGCAACGCCACATCACCCTTCGAGCGCGGCTCGATCCGCGACCCGCCGCACGACGCCCCCGGCCAGCGCCGGGGGCCGCCGGACCCGGCCCGAGGGCAGGACCAGGCGTTTCAGCGGCCCGCCCACCGGCACCGGCGGGTGCCCGGCGCCCAGCAGCACCTGCTCGACGATCTGCTCGGCGAACCAGGCCACCGAGTCGTTGAGCCGGTCCAGCGAGGGGCGGTCGCCGTCGAAGACGTCCTCGTCGGCGAGCGTGACTTCGAAGTACGCGCAGCCGGGCGGGGCCGAGATCGCTTCCTCGATCGCCCGCGCGCCGGCCAGCGGGTCGTCGAAGCCCGCTTCGAGCAGCGGCTCGCGGTAGATCCGCGCTGCCCGCTCGCGCATGCGGGGGCCGTAGCGGACGACGACCGGGAGCCGCCCGGTCAGGTCCGGCACGGCCAGCCCGTGCAGCAGCATGATCGGCGGCACCGAGTGCACCAGCCGCGGCGCGGGTTCTGCCAGCTCGCGGGCGGTGATCCGGACGCGGTCGGCCATCGCGTCCGGGAGGCCGAAGTAGCGGAAGTCGACGTTGCCGAACCCGAGCCCGTCGGCGACCAGCGACGCCAGCAGCTCGCCGTACCCCCAGATCGGCGACAGCACCACGACGGGCGGCGCGGCGACCACGGGTGACGGCGCGGGCGGGCGCGTCGCCTCCTGTTCGGGCACCTGGATGACCAGCCGCGGCGGCTCGTGCCAGTCGTGCACCTCGGCGACCCGCCAGTAGAGCCCGAGCGGCCGCCACAGCTCGCCGAGGATGTCGTGCTCGATGATCCGGCGCACCTCGGCGTCGTCGTGCGGGAAGTCCCGCGGCGCCACGATCCCGACGTAGTGGTGGTAGGTGACGCGGACTTCGTCACCGCGCGTGGCCGAGCGGATCCGCATCTCCCAGTCGATCGGTGACGCGGCGATGGCGTTGGCGACCTGGGTGCCGGGCGAGGAGTAGACGAGCGCGGTGGCCTGCCGGAGGAACTGCCCGGCCTGGTCGATGCCCTCGCGCAGCGCCTTCGCGGCCTGGGCGACGTGCACCGGGCTGGCGAGGGAGTCGGGCAGCACGCCGGCGACACGCAGCAGCTCGGCTTCGGTCAGCCCGGTGACCTCGGCGAGCTGGGCCCAGTGGTCGAAGACGGTGACCTTGGGCGCGTGCCGGTGCTCGATCCAGCTGCGCAGGGTGGAGGTGGGGACGCCGACGCGTCGCGCGGCCTCGTCCAGGGAGAGGCCCCGCGAGCGGATCCCCGTCCGGACCGCTTCCGCCCACTCGTCGGCGCGCCAGTGCGTCACCTCACAAAGCTAACGAAACCCGCTAGCTTTGCGCAGGGACGAATCGCCCACCCGCGCCCGACGCTGTGAGCATGACCACCACCATCATCGCCCTCACGCTCATCGTCGGCGTGCTCACCTTCGCCGCCGGTGCCTTCCTCGCCTCCGAAATCGCCGTCCGCGTGCTGCGGCGCCGGGAAAAGCTCGTGTCGGAAGAGCGCAAGAAGCTCAACGCCGCCTGGACCTACCTCCGGGAGGTCTACGGCGTCAAGAAACCGACGCGCCGTTAGATCGGGGTGACGTACGCGCCGGAGATGCCGCCGTCGACCAGGAACTGGGACGCCGTGATGAAGCTGGCGTCGTCGCTGGCCAGGAACGCCACCGCCGCCGCGATCTCCTCCGGCTCGGCGAACCGGCCGACCGGCACGTGCACCAGCCGCCGCGCCGCGCGTTCCGGGTCCTTCGCGAACAGCTCCTTCAGCAGCGGCGTGTTCACCGGCCCCGGGCACAGCGCGTTGACGCGGATGTTCTCCCGCGCGAACTGCACGCCCAGCTCGCGGCTCATCGCCAGCACGCCGCCCTTGGACGCCGTGTACGAGATCTGCGACGTCGCCGCGCCCATCACCGCCACGAACGACGCCGTGTTGATGATCGACCCGCGCCCCTGGCGCTGCATGTGCGGCAGCACGGCCTTGCAGCAGTGGTACACCGACGTCAGGTTGACCCGCTGCACCCGCTCCCACGCCTCGATGCCGGTGGTCAGGATGGAGTCGTCCTCGGGCGGCGAAATGCCCGCGTTGTTGAACGCGACGTCGACCGAGCCGAACTGCTCGACCGTGCTGTGGAACAGGTTCTCGACCTGCTCGGCGTCGGTCACGTCGGTCTGGATGAACGCGCCGCCGATCTCGTCGGCCGCGGCTTTGCCCGAATCCGGCGTCAGGTCGCCGATGACGACCTTCGCGCCTTCGCTCGCCAGGCGGCGGGCCGAGGCGAGCCCGATGCCGCTCGCGCCGCCGGTGATCACCGCGACGCGGCCTTCGAAACGCTGGACCATTACTCCTCCGTGCTGAGAAAGACGTTCTTGGTTTCGGTGAACGCCGCCGCGGCGTCGGGGCCCAGCTCGCGGCCGAGGCCGGACTGCTTGAAGCCGCCGAACGGCGTCCAGTAGCGCACCGAAGAGTGCGAGTTCACCGACAGGTTGCCGGCTTCGACGCCGCGGGCCACGCGGAACGCGCGGCCGGCGTCGCGGGTCCAGATCGACCCGGACAGGCCGTACTCGGTCGCGTTGGCCATCCGGACCGCGTCGGCCTCCTCCGCGAACGGCACGACGGCGACGACCGGGCCGAACACCTCCTCCGCCACGGCGGGGTGCCGCAGGTCGGGCGGGGTGAGGACGGTCGGCGGGAACCAGTAGCCGGGGCCGGTGGGAGCACTGCCGCGGAACGCGACGGGCGCGTCGTCCGGCACGTACGACGCCACCTTTTCCCGGTGCGAAGCCGAGATCAGCGGCCCCATCTCGGTCTTCTCGTCGCCGGGGTCGCCGACGACGACGCCGTGCACCGCGGGCTCCAGGAGCTCCATGAAGCGGTCGTACGCGCTCGCCTGCACCAGGATCAGCGACCGCGCGCAGCAGTCCTGGCCCGCGTTGTCGAAGACGCCGTAGGGCGCGGTCGCCGCGGCCTTCTCCAGGTCGGAGTCGGCGAAGACGATGTTCGCGTTCTTGCCGCCCAGCTCCAGCGTCACGCGCTTCACCTGCGCCGCGCAGCCGGCCATGATCTGCTTGCCGACCTCAGTGGAGCCGGTGAAGACGACCTTGCGCACGTCCGGGTGGTCCACGAACCGTTGGCCGACAACAGATCCTTTGCCCGGCAGCACCTGGAAGACGTCCTCCGGGATGCCCGCCTCGCGCGCCAGCTCGGCCAGCCGGACCGCGGTCAGCGGCGTCAGCTCGGCGGGCTTGAGGACGACGGTGTTGCCGGCCGCGAGCGCGGGCGCGAAGCCCCAGCCGGCGATCGGCATCGGGAAATTCCACGGCACGATCACGCCGACCACGCCCAGGGGCTCCTGGAACGTGACGTTGACGCCGCCCGGCACCGGGATCTGCTTGCCGATCAGGCGTTCCGGCGCCGCGGAGTAGTAGTTGAGGACGTCCCGGACGTTGCCCGCCTCCCAGCGGGCGTTGCCGATCGTGTGCCCGGAGTTCTCGACCTCCAGCCGCGCGAGGTGCTCGATGTCGGCCTCGACGGCGTCGGCGAAGCGGCGCAGCAGCCGCGCGCGGTCGCCGGGGGTGACGTCGCGCCACGCCGGGAACGCCGCCCGCGCGCGGGCGATCGCCGCGTCGGTCTCCGCGGCGCTGGTCAGCGGAACCGTCCGCACCACCTGCTCGGTGGCGGGGTTCAGGACGTCGAACGTGCTGGTCATGCCCTCTCCTCGGTCGCGTCGACGAAGGCCGCGAAGAGCCGCACGTCGTCGCTGTCCTGCTCGGGGTGCCACTGGACGCCCAGGGTGAACTCACCGGGCACTTCGGCGGCTTCGATGGTGCCGTCGGCGGCCCAGCCGACCGGTTCCAGGCCGGCGCCGAGCCGGTCGACGGCCTGGTGGTGGTAGCAGAGCGTCTTGGTCTCGGACCCCAGGATCGCCGCCGCGCGGCTGCCTTCGGCCAGCGTGACGGTGCCCCGGCCGAACGTCGCCGGCGCGGGCTGGTGCTCGGTGGACTCCGTCGCCTCCGGCAGGTGCTGGACCAGCGTTCCGCCGAGCGCGACGCTCATCACCTGCAGGCCGCGGCACACGCCGAGCACGGGCTTCCCCGCCGCGCGCGCCGCCGCGAACAGGCCGAACTCGAACGCGTCCCGCTCCGGCCGGGTGTAGGTCGCGGGGTGCGGCTGCTGGCCGTAGCGCTCCGGTTCGACGTCGGCGCCGCCGGTGAGCACCAGGCCGTCCACTGTGGACACGAGCCGCTCGTACGCGTCGGACACCGGCGGGAGCAGCACCGGGATGCCGCCGGCCGCGACGACGCAGTCGACGTAGACCCGGTGCAGCAGCACGGCTTCGGTCTCCCAGACCAGGAACTTCGCGGGTTCCAGGTAGCTGGTGAGGCCGATGACCGGTTTAGAGGCGCTCGAAGCCACGGATCAGCTCCCAGTCGGTGACGGCGGCGTTGTAGGCGTCGATCTCGATCTTCGCCGCGTTCAGGTAGTGGTCGACGACGTCGTCGCCGAAGGCTTCGCGCGCCAGGGCGCTCTGCGCGAGGGCCGCGGCGGCCTCGGGCAGCGTCGTCGGCACGGTGCGGCGGTCGGAGTGGTAGGCGTTGCCGGTGAAGGGTTCTTCCAGCTCCAGCTCGTTCTCGATGCCGTGCAGGCCGGCGGCGATGAGCGCGGCGACGGCGAGGTACGGGTTGACGTCCCCGCCCGGCACGCGGTTTTCGACGCGCAGCGACTCGCCGTGCCCGACGACGCGCAGCGCGCACGTCCGGTTGTCGGTGCCCCAGGCGATCGCGGTCGGCGCGAAGCTGCCGGGCACGAACCGCTTGTAGGAGTTGACGTTCGGCGCCAGGAAGTAGGTCAGCTCGTGCAGCCCGGCGAGCTGGCCGGCGAGGAACTGCTCCATCAGCGTCGAGAAGCCGTGCTCGTGGTCCCCGGCCAGGACGGCGCGGCCTTCGGTGGAGCGCAGGCTGATGTGGATGTGGCAGGAGTTGCCTTCGCGTTCGTTGTACTTCGCCATGAAGGTGAGGCTCTTGCCCTCCTGCGCGGCGATCTCCTTGGCACCGTTCTTGTAGACGCTGTGGTTGTCGCAGGTGCTCAGGGCATCGGTGTAGCGGAAGGCGATCTCCTGCTGACCCGGGTTGCACTCGCCCTTGGCGGACTCGGGGTAGAGCCCGGCGCCGGCCATGTCGTTGCGGATGCGGCGCAGCAGCGGCTCGAGGCGCGCGGTGCCGAGCATCGAGTAGTCGACGTTGTACTGGTTGGCGGGCTTGAGGCCGTGGTAGCGCTTGTCCCAGGCTGCTTCGTAGGTGTCGTCGAAGACGATGAACTCGAGCTCGGTCCCGACGTAGGCGGCGAGCCCGCGCTCGGCGAGCCGCTCGAGCTGCCGGCGCAGGATCTGCCGCGGCGACATCGGGACGGGGCCGCCTTCGACGCGCTCGACGTCGGCGAGGACCAGCGCGGTGCCTTCGTGCCACGGGATTTCGCGCAGGGTCTCGAGATCGGGACGCAGCACGAAGTCGCCGTAGCCGCTGTCCCAGGACGAGAGCGCGTAGCCGTCGACGGTGTTCATGTCGACGTCCACGGCCAGGAGGTAGTTGCAGGCCTCGGTCGCGTGGCCGACGACCTCGTCCAGGAAGTACTCCGCCGAGCAGCGCTTGCCCTGGAGCCTGCCCTGCATGTCCGTGATCGCGACGAGCACGGTGTCGATCGTGCCCGCGTCCACGCGCGCCCGGAGGTCGTCGAGCGTGAGCATGCCTCGCCTGCGTGCCATCAGCCGCCCCAAAGGTTTGATGCGAATCCTTTGCGGCTTCTTCCTACCCGGTCACGGCCGCGCGGTCAACCGGAACAAAGGTATTTTGTTGACCCATTGACTGAGGGTGCCAGACTGGTACGGCGGGCCTCGGACGCCCGCCACCGGTATGTGCGGTTTGCCCGGCTGAGAAGAGTCTGTGAATTCGCCTCACCGGGAGGAATCCCGGGTACTCCGGCGTTGAACCGGGCAGGAGAGGTGAGATCGATGACCACAGCATTCACGCAGCAGAGCACGATCGGACAGCAGCAGGCGCGGCCGCAGCTGCCCACCCTGCCCACCGGCTGGCCGATCGGTTCCTATGAGTCCTACGAGCAGGCGCAGCGCGCGGTCGACCACCTCGCGGGCGCGGACTTCCCGGTGACCGACGTCACGATCGTGGGCGTGGAGCCGCTGCTCGTCGAGCGCATCGCCGGCAAGCTGTCCTGGGGCAAGGTCCTCGGCAGCGCGGCGACGTCCGGCGCCATGTTCGGTCTGTTCCTCGGCCTGGTCCTCAGCTTGCTGAACCCGGGTGCCGGGCTGGTGCCGATCGTGCTCGGCCTCGTCGCCGGCCTCGGCTTCAACCTGCTCTTCGGGGCGCTCGGCTACGCCGTGAACCGCAACAAGCGCGGGTTCGTCTCGCAGAGCCAGCTGGTCGCCCGCCGGTACGACGTGCTGTCGCAGCCCCGCAACGCCGAGAAGGGCCGCGCCCTGCTGGCGGACCTCGCGGCCCGCAGCGCTTTCGGCCACTGACGTACTGACGCACTGAAGAGCGAAGGCCACCTCCCCCGGGAGGTGGCCTTCGTTGTACCTGGGGACAACTCCGCCGGCTGTCCCGGAACTGTCGGTGCCCGCCGGTAGCGTGGAAAACGGGGGCTGCTCAGCTCCCCGAGGCCACCGCGGGAGCGTCCGGAGTCCCCGTCGGATCCGGAGTCCCCGCCGGGCGGCCCGAGCGCAGCAGCTCACCCCAGCGCGCCCGGTCGTACTCGGCCGGCGGCGTCTGCGCCAGGAACTCGCGCAGGATCCGCAGGAACCGCTCCGGGTCGGACCGGTGCGGGAAGTGCCCGGCTCCCTCGAACAGCACCAGCCTGCTGCCCGGCATCGCCCGGTGCGCGCGCCGCGCGTGGCCGCTCGGCACGACCCGGTCCTCCGTGCCCCACACCAGCAGCGTCGGGATCCCCTCGGTCAGGTAGCAGCGGTCCAGCATGTTGACGACCTGGCCGCGCCAGTCGACGACCGAGCGCAGCGTGCGCAGGAACGCCGAGCGCGTGCTCGGCTCGAGCAGGCGGACGTAGCGGGTCAGCACGTAGTCGAGGTCCGGGCCGAGCCCCAGGCCCTCCGACACCCGCAGCAGCTCGGCGAACCCGCGCAGCACCGGCAGCACCGGCCGGCTGCCCAGCAGCGGCAGCACCAGTCCCGCGCCCGGTGCGGCGGCCAGCCGCAGCAGCGGGTGCACGCTCGCCCCGACCCCGCCCGAGCCGACCAGGACGAGGCGTTCGCAGCGTTCCGGGAACTGGTAGGCGAACTGCATCGCGACCCCGCCGCCGAGCGAGTGCCCGACGACCGTCACCCGGTCGACGTCGAGCGTGGTCAGCAGGTCGCGCATGCCGCACGCGTAGGCGGCGACGGAGTAGTCGGCACGCGGCTTGGCCGAGGCGCCGTGGCCGAGCAGGTCGGGCGCGATCACCGTGTGGTCGGCCGACAGCGACGCGAGCAGGTCCAGCCAGGTCGCCGAGTCGTCGCCGATGCCGTGCAGGAACAGCAGAGCGGGTCCGCTCCCGGCGATCCGGTAGGCGCGCTCGTACCCGTGGACGACCCGTGTGCGCGGGGCGAAGGTGTCCGCCCCGACCTCCGTGAGTGGCACCGGTCCAGCTCAGCACGCCCGCGTTCGCGGGACGTTTCGCGCACGTTGGCATCGGGTGAACGCCGGGAGCGGCCCCGACCCGGCTCCCGGCGTTCGTTCCCCCGCTACTTCGTCGGCGTCGGCCTGGCCGGCGCGGACGAAGACGTCGGTGCGCTGGACGGGGAAGGCGGGACCGTCACCTTGGGGATCGCCGCGCTGAACGGCACGCCCGCGTCCTCGCGGCAGGCCGAGCGGTACCCGTTGTAGCCGTTGTAGTTGCCCTGGTCGTCGGTGACGCCCTGCTCGATCTTCGGCCGCGGGAACCGGTTGTCCGCCCCGATCTTCTCCTTGGTCCCGCTCGAGCGCTCGCAGCCGTAGCGGGTCAGCGTGAGCGGCCGGCCCTGTTCGTCGTAGAGGTAGACCTCGGTCAGCGGCTTGCCGTCGGCGTCGAAGGCGTAGACGTTCTCGACCTCGGCGCCGCCGTAGGTCAGCTGCTCGTTGCCGTACCGGTCGGACGACGGGTAGTACGACGGCGAGCTCGCGTAGGAGTTCCGGTGCGAGATGAGGTCGACCGCCGCGCCGAAGCCGCCCAGGATGCCGCCGATGACGAACGCCGAGATCGGCACGGCGAGCCACAGCAGCCGCCGGTCACCGCGCACGCGCGGACCCGCCCACACCGCCGCGACACCCGCGAGGATCAGGAACGGCAGCAGCAGCACCGCGCCGCGGGACCGCAGCATCAGCAGCAGCCCGAAGGCGATCAGCACGACGGCGCACAGGATCCACCACGCCGGCTTGAGCGACGCGAGGTAGCTCATCGCCTTCCCGGAGTCCTCCTGCTCGCGCCCCTTGGCGAGGATCTGCCGCAGCCACACGACCTCCGGCAGCGCCAGCACCGGCTCGACCCCGCCGCGCAGCAGCAGGAAGAGGCTGACGAGGAACACGGGCAGGAAGAGCACGGCGCCCAGCAGCCCGCTGGGGTCGACCCGGACGGCGGCGCCGAACGCGAACAGCGCGAGCGCCACGGCGCAGAGCACCAGGCCCCAGAACGCGATCCGCGGTTTCGCGAGGCTCGGCGCCTTCGCGGTGGTGAGCACCTGCGTCGCCCCTTCGGCCGCCGGCGGGTACCCGCCGGACGCGCGCAGCTCGGCGGCGTAGCTTTCCGGCGTGCCGAGCCGTTCGATCAGGGCCTCGACGCGGGCGCCCTCCCCCAGCTCGGCTTCGAGCTCCGCCAGGTGCGGGCGGACGTCCTCGAGGATTTCTTCGATCTCGCTCGCGGGCAGGTCGGCGAGCGCGGTGCGGACCCGCGCCAGATACACCCGCACGGCGGTCGGCTTGTCGCTCATGCTGCCTCTCCCAAAAGCACGTTCATCGTCGATGCGAAGCTCTGCCAGGTCTTGCCCGACTCGGCGAGGCGTTCGCGGCCCGGCTCGTTCAGGCTGTAGTACTTGCGGTGCGGGCCCTCTTCGCTGGGCACCACGTACGAAGTGAGCAGGCCGGCCTTGTAGAGCCTGCGCAACGTCCCGTACACCGACGCGTCCCCCACCTCGTCCAGGCCGGCGCTCCTGAGTCTTCGCAGGACGTCGTACCCATAGCCGTCTTCCTCGCGGAGCACCGCGAGCACGGCGAGATCGAGCACCCCTTTGAGCAGCTGACTGATCTCCACTGCACCCTCCAGTCTTACGCATGGAAAGGTACCACGCATTGCGCAGTAGTGCGCACGGCGGAGTGCCGTACGGGCGTGCCGGGTGCGGTCAGGCGGTGGGATCCACCGGGCGTTCGAAGAAGGATTCGAGGATCACGATGGTCTGCGTACCGGTGACGCCGTCGATCGCGAAGAGCCGGCGCAGTGACGCCTGGAGCTGCTCGGTCGTCGACGTGCGCACCTTGACCAGCAGTGCCGCCGGCCCGGCGATGACGTGCGCCTCGACCACTTCGGGCAGCGCCTCGAGTGCCGCGCGCACCGGCTCGTCCCCCATCCAGGCGTTCGCCTCGACGAGGACGTACGCCGCGACGCCGCGGCCGACCGCGGCCGGGTCGACGTCCACGGTGGTCCGGCGGATCACGCCCTGCTCGCGCAGCTTCCGGACGCGCTCGTGGGCCGCTCCGGCCGAGAGGCCGACGGCCTTGCCGAGCACGGTGTAGGCCTGCGTCGCGTCCTGCTGGAGTTCGGCGAGCAGCATGCGATCCACGTCGTCCACTACTTGACCATATCAGGTTCGGCAATCCATGCTGGTCGCAGAATCTCATTAGGGGTGAGCGGATGGACCTGGTCAAAACCGACTTCGAGGTGCTTGACGAGCGCTTCGCGCGCGTCAACGGTGACGAGTGGATGCAGCGCCTGCACACCGGCTGCCGCTGGACCGAGGGGCCGGCGTACTTCCCGGCCGGGCGCTACCTCGTCTTCAGCGACATCCCGAACGACCGCACGCTGCGCTGGGACGAGACGACCGGGCAGGTAGGTGTCTTCCGGCAGCCGTCGCAGTACTCGAACGGGCACACTGTCGACCGCCACGGACGGCTGATCAGCTGCGAGCAGGGCACTCGCCGCGTCACGCGGACCGAGCACGACGGCTCGATCACCGTGCTGGCCGCCGAGTTCGAGGGCAAGCGGTTCAACAGCCCGAACGACGTCGTGGAGCACTCCGACGGGTCCATCTGGTTCACCGACCCGAGCTACGGCATCGACAGCGACTACGAGGGGTACAAGGCGGAGAGCGAGATCGGCGCGTGCCACGTGTACCGCATCGACCCGTCGGGTGCGGTGCGGATCGTCGCGGACGACTTTTCGCGGCCGAACGGGCTGGCGTTCTCGGCCGACGAGTCGCTGCTGTACATAGTGGACACCCGGCAGCAGCCGAGCCACATCCGGGTGTTTTCGGTCGGCGTGAACGGGAGGCTCTCGGGCGGCGAGATCTTCGGGACGTGCGACAACGGCGTGTTCGACGGCGTCCGCGTGGACAGCGAAGGCCAGGTCTGGGCGGCGGCCCACGACGGCCTGCACTGCTTCGCCGCGGACGGGACGCTGATCGGCAAGCTGCGGGTGCCGGAGATCTGCGCCAACTTCACGTTCGGCGGGGCGAGGGGGAACGAGCTGTTCATCACGGCGTCGAGCTCGGTCTACACGCTGCGGGTCACGGTCAACGGGGCGCGCTACCCGCGTTAGCCCGCACCCGGTCCACCACCGCGCCGCGCTGCCAGGCCCGGCTCACCCGCACCAGCCACGCCGCTTCGGCTTCGACGTCCGCGTCGGCTTCCGTCGGGTCGCCGGGCTCGCCGCGTGCCGGCTCGAAGCGGCGTCCCTCGCGGCCCGCCTCGATCGCGGCGGCCAGGACCACCGCTTCGACCGTCGGCGCCAGATCGGCGTCGCGAACTCCCGCGCGGCGGGCCGCCGTCTCCACGCGGGCCGGGAGGTCCGGGTCGAAGTGCGCGCGGAGCGCCAGGTGGCCGTCGCGGATCTCGATCACCCTGCGGTACAACGCGAATTCGGCGCCGCCCGCCAGCCCGCGGCCCCGGTCGAGCGCGATGCCGGGTACGGCCGCGCGCAGGGCCGTCCACAGTGGCTCGATGCGGCGGTACGCGCGGTACGCCCGCACCCGGCCGAGCACCGACGACACCGCGGGCGACCACGCGGAGAGCGTCGCGCCGGCGGTGACGAACCCGATCGTCGTCGCGGCGAGCACCGACGACGGCAGGTCTTCGCGCGCGCCGATCCGCGCGGTCTCGGCGAGCCGGCGGACGTCGTCGACGTCCCAGAACGTCCACGCGAACGCGGCCACCACGCCGACCACCAGCAGCCAGAGCCCGGTGCGCAGCGGCCCCGGCTCGGCGTGCCACGCGCTGCGGGCGAACACCGCGATCAGCAGGCCGAGGCTGATCAGGCTGTAGACGAGGAAGACGATCTTGTCGGCGAGGGCGAACGGCAGGTCCGCGGACGAGAAGACCGTGTCGTCGCCGACGCGTCGCGGCTTCGAGAGGGTGAAGCAGACCGCGAGCAGCACCATGGTCGCGCCGGTGAACAGCGCGTGCGGCGCGAGCCGGGCGCCTTCGCCGCGCCACACCGACTGCGTGAACGCGACGGCGAACCCGATGGCGCCCAGCTTGAGCTCGTCCCCGGCCAGGCTCAGCACCCATTCGGTGACTGGGCCGGGGCCGGCGAGGGCGGCCATCGCGGGGCTCAGCACGAGGATGCCGGTGGCGATGCAGATGCCGAAGCCGGCGAGGAGCCACATGGTGCGCACCGGCTGGCTGCGGCGCGCCTCGACGAGCTTGTACCCGAACCCGGCGAACCCCACCACGCAGAGGTGGTAAGCCAGGGTCTCGATCACGGCGTCCGGCGGCGGGACCGGCCGCCGAAGAGGGAGTCGAAGCGCCGCAGGCCGTCCGGGACGTCGGGCGCGAGCTCGCGCGGCTCTTCGGGGCGCACGGCGCGTTGGGCGAGCAGGCTCGCGACGAGCTCGGCTTCGCGCTCTTCGACCTCGGTGTAGGTGGTGCGGCCGAGCACGCGCCGGACGAGTTCGGGCGAGAGGTTCGGCATGAGCTGCCGCCCGGCGGCGGCGTCGATGGCGACACCGTCCGCGCCGCCGTCGGCGCCGGTGTGGCCGCACAGCAGGTGGCCGACCTCGTGGAGCAGGATGTGCCGCCGGTGCAGGGCGGTGGTGTTGGTCGGGTAGAGGATGTAGTCGGCGCGTTCGGTGCTCATGAGCAGCCCGCAGGGAGCGCCTTCGGGGGCGCTGACGGGCATGAGCTCGATGGGCCGCTTCCGCGTCGCGGCGAGGCTCGCGACGAAGGTCTCGGCATCGAAGGGCTCGGGCAAGGTGACGGAGTCGGCGACTTCCCGAGCCCGCTTCCACAGAGCCCGCCCCGCGCGCCGCGATGGTTGCGCCACGTCAGCCCTCCCTCATGCCGCGCCCCCACGGCCTCGGCCGGTTCAACGCCGGGGCAGCGACGGGGATACGCGAGGGAAGGGAGATCGGCGGCGCAGATTTCGGGGCGGCGCCTGGCCGGCAGCCGACGCGAACGCCGAGCCGGTGACGGAAATCCGCGCTCGCCCGGTGGCCCGCGGCCACGCCCGACCGGCAACCCACCCGAGCGCCCGGCCGTTCGGCCGCGGCGACCGCCACCCTCGGCTCCCGGCTCGGGCCGGCAGCCAGCGGAGCCGTCACCTCAGCCCTCCCTCTTCGGTGCGCCGCGACCCGCCTCCCTTCGGGCGATCGCGTCGATCATGTCGCTGATCGTGTCCAAGCCGTCCGAGGACAGCGTCACCGCTCGCAGTGCCAGGTCCCGGACCCCCGCGTCGCGCAGTGCTCCCAGCAGGGCCAGCTCTTCCGCGATCTTCGTGCTCTGCTCGTCGTCGAAGAAGTATGCCGGAGGGACTCCGAAGAACTGGGCCAGTGCCTCCAAGTGCCGCTTCGTCGGGTTGTCGCGGCGGCCCGTGCGCAGCTGCCACAAGTACGTCGTCGAGAAGCTCTCGCCCGTTGCCTCGCGGCACGCCTTCGCGACCTCTTCGTTGCTGTACGGCTCCCGATCGGGCCTGCGGACCACGTGGAACAGCCGGTCGATCTTGTCGGCCAGCGTCGACTTTCCGGGCTCCTTGACCACGATGCACTCCCTCAGCTGCCAGGCACATTCATCCTAGCTGAAAGCTGAACACCATTTATCAACGCAAGTTGGCGCGCGGCCGGGGTTGGCATCGCGGGCAGGAGAACGACGACCGGTTCATGAACGGCTCCCGCCGGATCGCCGTGCCGCAGCGGTGGCAGGGCATCCCTTCCTGGCCGTACGCGTCGAGCGAACGGTCGAAGTACCCCGATTGCCCGTTGACGTTCACGTACAACGCGTCGAACGACGTGCCGCCCGCGCCCAGCGCCGCGTTCATGACGTCCGACGCCGCCGACAGCAGCTCGCGCCCCTTCGCGAGCGTCAATTTCTCCGTCGGCCTGGCCCAGTGCAAGCGGGCGCGCCACAACGCCTCGTCCGCGTAGATGTTGCCGATGCCCGACACCAGCGTCTGGTCCAGCAGCGCGCGCTTGACCTCCGTGCGCCGCGATCGCAGCGCGCGCACCGCCGCGTCGAGGTCGAACGCCGGGTCCATCGGGTCGCGGGCGATGTGCGCGATCGTGTCCGGGAG
Source organism: Amycolatopsis sp. NPDC114478 (assembly GCF_055633805.1). NCBI lineage: Bacteria > Bacillati > Actinomycetota > Actinomycetes > Pseudonocardiales > Pseudonocardiaceae > Amycolatopsis > Amycolatopsis sp. NPDC114478. The sequence goes on from NZ_JBVKDO010000006.1 coordinate 359,852, forward strand.
CAGCACGTCGCTGCCGATGTCACTGAGGTCGTCGAGCGCGAGGCCGCCGAACGTCCGCTGGTCGACGAACCGCAGCTCCGGGCCGTCGTCGGCGAAGCGCAGCCGGACGCGCAGGTGCTTCTCGTCCGGCGCGCCCTCGGGCTGGACGAGCATCTGCCCGCTCATCCCGAGGTGCGCCAGCAACGCCTCCTTGTCGGACAGTTCCAGCCACAGGTACTTGCCGCGGCGCCGCGCCGCTTCGACGCGGGTGCCGACCAGCCGCTTCGTGAAGTCCTCCGCGCCCAGCGCGTGCCGGCGGATGGCGCGCGGGTGCAGGACCTCCGCCTCGCGGATGGTCCGGCCCGCGACGTGCGCCTGCAGGCCCAAGCGGACGACTTCGACCTCGGGGAGTTCGGGCATGCGGCCATTGTGCCCGGGAGGTCTGACAATTTACGGCGCGGTGGGTCCGACGTCGGCCTTCGTCAGGGGGACACGGGTCGTGCCCGACGCGAAGTACTCGTCCGCGCCGACGTCGTAGGCACCGCTGCGGGTCTGCAGGTCGAAGTCCTTCGCGGCGAACGGGTACGAACCCACGCCGGCGTCGATCGCCGGGCTGCCGGAAGCCAGCCGGTACAGCCCGGCCGCGTCCTTGACCAGCTTCGGATCCACCGACCGGGACGGGATCCCCGCGGTGCCGCCGGTCGTGATGTTGCCTTCGTACTTGACCGTCGACCCGCTCGGCAGCGTCACGAGCGTCCCCGCCGTCCCCTTGACGATGTTGTCCGCGACCACGCAGTCCTTCGGCTTGAAGGCGCCGCCGTCGCCGTCGATCACGCTGCTGCTGCCCAGCACGGTGTTGTACGCGACCGTTACGCGGTCCGGACGGTCGTGCAGCTTGCTCGTCGGCCCGCTGTCGGCCTCGTCGCCGGACCCGAACACGATCGCGCGGCCGCCGGAGTTCGCCACGTAGTTGTTGACGATCTTGTGGTCGTTTCCGTGGAACCGGATCCCCGAACCGAAGAGCAAGTTGCCTTCGACGGTGCTGCGGTTGCCGTGGCGCAGCACGATGTAGCCCCGGCTGTCGCGGATCGTGTTGTAGCGCACCACGTTGTCCGACGACTTGACCGAGATCGCCTCGCTGTCGCCGTCCGCTTTCTCGAACAGGTTGTTCTCGATCAGCGCGTTGGCCGGGTACGACTGGTGGTCGCTGAGGCCCAGCCTGATCGACTCACCACCGTTCGAACCGCTGAACTGGTGGTTGTAGAAGTAGTTGTGGTGCACGTGGACGCGCTTGGCCATCGCGCCGGACGGCCCGAGGATCTGCAGGAACACGCCCTGGGTGGTGCGGTTCTGGAAGACGTTGCGGTCGACGACGGTGTCGTCTCCGCTGACCGTGACCCAGTTGCCGTCGGTGGTGAGCTGGAAGTCGTTGCGGGTCAGGCGGTTGCCCGACGCGCCGGCCGGGACGCTCAGCTTGGCGCTGCCCCGGAACTTGAACCCCTGCAGCACGACGTTCGAGACGCCGCTCGCGAAGGCGAACGTCTTCGAGCCGGTGATCGTCGCCTGGCCGGTGTGCTCGGCGGCGACGGTCACCGGCGCGGTGGACGTGCCGGACCGATTGATCGACAGCGTCGAGCCCGCGGAGTAGGAGCCGTCGGCGAGCACGATCGTGTCGCCGGGGTTCGCCTTGTCCATCGCGGACTGCAGCGCCGAAAGCGACGTGACGCGGACCTGCGCGGCCGAAGCCGCCGGTCCGGGCACGACGAGCAGCGCCGCCGCGATCAAGGGGATGAAGAACAGACGCATTCCGCCAACCTCTCAGTCAGGTACGAGCGCGGCGGATCGCCACACGCTACTGAGCGGTTCGGGAAATCGTCAACGGAGGTTCCCGGTGATCAGGACTCCGTGTCGTCCTTCTTCTCGGCCTCGAGTTCGGCGGACAGCGAGCGCCACGCCGTCTCGGCGGCCTTCTGCTCGGCTTCCTTCTTCGTCGAGCCGGTGCCGTGCCCGAGGGGACGGCCGGCGACGAGCACCGTGGCCGTGAACTCCTTGCGGTGGTCCGGCCCGGTGTCCTCGACCTTGTACTCGGGCACGCCGAGACCGGCCGACGCCGTCAGCTCCTGCAGGCTCGTCTTCCAGTCGAGGCCGGCACCGCGCAGCGGCGCTTCGGCGAGCAGGCCGTCGAAGAGGTGGTGCACGAGCTTGCGCGCGATCTCGATGCCGTGTTCGAGGTAGACGGCACCGATGACGGCTTCGAGGCCGTCCGCGAGGATGCTCGCCTTGTCCCGGCCGCCGGTGAGCTCTTCGCCCTTGCCGAGCAGCAGGTGCGCCCCGAGCCCGCCCTCGCCCAGCCCGCGGGCGACCCGCGCCAGCGCGTGCATGTTGACGACGCTGGCGCGGAGCTTCGCGAGCTGACCTTCGGGCAGGTCGGGGTGCGTGGTGTAGAGGTGGTCGGTGACGACCAGGCCGAGCACCGCGTCACCGAGGAACTCGAGCCGCTCGTTCGGCGGCAGACCCCCGTTTTCGTACGCGTACGAACGGTGGGTCAGCGACAGCCGGAGCAGCTCGGGGTCGAGTGTGACCCCGAGCGCTTCGAGCAACGGCGCCGGATCGGCGGGTGGTCCCCCGGGCGTCTTGCCCCCCATGTCGGCTACCCGATCAGGCGGGCTCGACGACCTGGCGGCCGTTGTGCTGGCCGCACGACGGGCACGCGATGTGCTGGAGCTTCGGCTGCTTGCAGGCGCGGTTGGAGCAGGGCACCAGCTGCACCGGAGCCGCCTTCCACTGGCTGCGGCGGGAGCGCGTGTTGGATCGCGACATCTTCCGCTTCGGGACGGCCACGAGTAGATCTCCTTAAGACGGTCTGCTCGCGGTCGTGCGAGCGAACTTTCTCACCGGATCGAGCTGGGGCGCTCGTCAGGTTTGCTTCTTCAGCTGGGCCCAGGCTTTTCGCCCGCATTCTCGTCGAAACGCTCGACCAGTGCGGCCCACCGAGGGTCTATCTTCTCATGCCCGTGTCCGGGCTCGAGATCGGCCCACTTGACGCCGCAGTCGATGCAGAGCCCGGCGCAGTCTTCGGTGCACAGCGGCGCCAGCGGGAGGGCCAGCACGATCGCGTCGCGCACGGTGGGCTCGAGGTCGATCCGGTCGTCGACCAGCCGGGGGATCTCGTCCTCGTCGGTGGTCTCCTCCGTGGCCGACCCCGGGTAGGCGAACAGCTCCTGGACCTCGACCTCGACCTCTTCGGTGATGGGGTCGAGGCACCGGGCGCAGGTGCCCTTCGCGATCGCCTTGGCGGTGCCGCTGACCAGCACGCCTTCGACGACGGACTCGAGCAGCAGGTCGAGTTCCAGCTCGGAGCCGGCTTCGATGGTGATGACATCGGGGACGCCGAGCGGCGTCTCCACCGGCACGCTGCGCGTGAGGGCGCGGCTGAGACCGGCGTGACGGCCGAGCTCACGGGTGTCGATCACCCACGGGCTGCGGTCGTCGAGCTGGGGGGTCTTGTTCTCGGACATCCAGTCCAGGGTACGCACCGGGTGCCACCTCTTTCGAGCTGGCACCCCGCTGGTCGGCAGGCCCCCGCGTCAGACGGAGGCCGGCCGCGCGGCTGAGAGGCTCGTCACACCTGGTAGTCGTACAGCGTCGGGCGCCCGCCCGAACTCGGCAGGTTCGCCGGCGACCTCAAGTGGTTGCGCCCCGAGTCGACCGTTCGCAGGGTCGTCGCCAGCAGCTCCGAGAACTCCGCCAGCTTCCCGTCCACGTACGCGTCGCAGTCCGCCCGCTGGCGGTCGGCCTCCGCGTGCGCCTCGTCGACGATGCGTGCCGACTCCGCGTGCGCCGCCTGGACGACCTCGGTCTGCGCGACCAGCCGGCCCTGCTCGGCACGGCCGTCTTCGATCGCCCGGTCGTACGCGTCGCGGCCGGCCTGGATCATGCGCTCGGACTCCGCCCGGGAGCGGTCCGTGAGGTTCTGGTACTCCGCCTGGCCCGCCGCCACCGCGCGGTCGGCCTGGTCGTGCGCGTCGGCGAGCATCTGCTCGGCCCGCGCCCGCGCGTCGGCCAGGATGCGCTCCGCCTCGTCCGTCGCCTCCGCGATCGCGCGCTCGGCCTCGGCGTTCGCCCCCGCGACCGTCTCCCCCGCCTCCTTGCGGGCGGCGTGGATCAGGTCGTCGCGCTTGTCGAGGACGTCCTGCGCGTCGTCGACCTCCGCGGGCAGCGCGTCGCGGACGTCGTCGAGGAGTTCGAGCACGTCGCCGCGGGGCACCACGCAGCTGGACGTCATCGGGACGCCGCGCGCCTCCTCGACGATGGTGACGAGCTCGTCGAGCGCCTCGAAAACCCGGTACACGGCAACTCCAATCCCCTGTCGCTGACATCAGTCTGCCCGTTTTCCGCGCGGAACCGGTGAACGCCACCGGCACCGGGCGTGTCCCCCTGGACCACACCCGGTGCCGGCGTCCCCCTACTGGGCGACGAAGCCCGGATCGGTGACGAGCGCGATCAGCTGCCGGTCGTCGAGCACGAGCCCGTCCCCAGCGGGGGCGTCGATCGGCGGAGCGGGGATGCCCAGCTCGGCCGCCGTCATCGGGGGGACCCGCCCGAGGTCGCTGACGTCGACGGAGGTCCCGTCGACGCGGTAGTGGGCGGCCGCGCGCCCGGCCACCGTGGTGGACGGCGGCCCGCCCGGCAGTCCTCCTTCGGAGACTTCCGAGATCACGACCGTGCTGCCGTCCGGCTGGGAGATCTTGTCGCAGCGCATCCGGCCGCCCGGCGGGCACGCCTCCGCCACCGGCCGCGTGTTCCGCGCCACCGTGAGCTTCCCCAGGATCGCGAGGGTGAAGGCGTGTCCCTTCCCCTCGTGGTCGACGAAGGAGATGCTCGTGCTCATCTCGTCGGCGTGCAGCTCACCACCCATGCTGTAGAAGCTGTCGATGACGATCTTGCGCGCGCCGGGGATCACGCCGGGCAGCACTTCCTTCAGGTGGGCCATGTTCCGCCGCTCCAGCGGGGTCTGCGGCTGCTGCGGCGGCTTCACGACGATCTCGGGCGGCAGGTAGGTCGTCGCCGGGGGCGCGGGCGGCGGGGGCGACGGCCGCAGCGCCACCACCGCCGCGCCGGCGATCCCCAGCGTCACGACCACGGTCGCCACGGTCGCGCGGCGGGTGCGCTGCCGCTTCGCCGCCTTCGTCACTACGTCGTCGGGGTCGAACCCCAGGGGCGGCTCGGCGAACGACACCTCGCGCAGCCGCGTCTCCAGGTCGGTCATCACGCGCTCCTCTCGGCGGCCTCGAGCCGCTTCAGCTCCGCGCGCAGGGCTTCGAGCCCGCGCGCGGTCTGGCTCCGGACGGTTCCTTCGGAGCAGCGCAGTGCCTTCGCGACCTCGGCGACCGGGAGGTCGGCGCAGTAGCGGAGCACGACGGCGGCGCGCTGCTTCGGCGGAACCCCGGCGAGGGCGCGGAGGACGAGCGCGACCTGGACGAGGTCTTCGGCCAGGTGCCAGTCGCCGCACAGGAGGAACGCCGTCCGCCGCAGCGGCAGCGCCCGTTCCCTGGCGAACTCCCGGAACCCCGCCTCGTCCCCAGGCCGCATCGCGCCTCCCCGTCCGATGTTCCCCCGGTACTCACGGACGAGGGGGCGCGGCGCGTTGCACGGGAGCTCAGGAATTCAGGTCGATCCGCTTGAAAGTGGCGTAGTGGTCGGGCGTGTAGGCGAGCTCGCCCGCCTTGCCGGAGATCACGCGGTCGTTCGTGCCGACGGCGAAGAGCTGGTAGTAGCCCGACGCGCAGGCCGGGAGCACGCCTTCGCGGTTCTCGTACGTCGTGCCGGTGGAGGCGCCGCCGCGGACGTTGTTCACCACGGTCTTCGCGGCCGACGAGAGCTGCGAGTAGCCGATCTTGGCCAGGCCGGACAGGTCGCCGCAGGCGTGCGTCGTGCCGCCGCCGGAGACGTCGATGACCTTGAACGTCGCGTAGTGGTCGCCGGTGTAGAAGTACTCGCCGCCCGAGCCGGTGATGATGCGCCGCGTGCCGCGGTTGCTCGCGCCGGGTGTCGGGACCGTGTACTCGTGGTAGTAGCCCGACGCGCAGGACGGGAGGACGCCTTCGCGGTTGTCGAAGACGACGCCGTCGTTCCGCGGGTACGGGAAGGGGCCGCCCTTCTGGATCAGGTTGTACGTCGTCGTCGCCTCGGCGGGCAGGGCCGAGAGCGTCGTGTGCGAGAACCCGGACAGGTTGCCGCACGCGTTCTGCGCGGCGACCGCGCGTGAGTTCGTCACCGCTTCGGCGGCGGTGACCCCCATGGACAACGTGGCCAGGAGCGCGAAAAGGATCGCGACCAGGCGTGATCGGTTGTTGGTCATTTTCGGACCGTAATCCGATCGGATGATCACCAGAAGGCGAGAATGTGAACTCGCGCGGCAGCGGCCGCAAGTCCCGACGAACGTAGGGGGCCGATCAGCGGCCGAGCTTCGGGAACTTCTCCGAGAGCCGCTCGTAGACCACCGCCGGGACCAGGTGCTCGATGTCGCCGCCGAGGGCCGCGACCTCCTTCACCAGCGAGCTGGACACGAACCCGTACGCCGGGTTGTTCGCCATCAGCAGTGTCTCGACGCCGGTCAGCTCGCGGTTCATCTGGGCCATCTGCAGCTCGTAGTCGAAGTCGCTGACCGACCGCAGGCCCTTGGCGACCGCCGCGATGTCGTTCTCGCGGCAGTAGTCGACCAGCAGGCCCTCCCACGAGTCGACGCGCACGTTCGGCAGCTTCGAGGTGATCTCGCGCAGCATGTCCAGGCGCTCTTCGACCTCGAAGAGGCCTTTCTTGCTCTTGTTCACCCCCACCGCGACGACGACCTCGTCGAACAGCACGCTGGCCCGTTCGATGATGTCGAGGTGGCCGTTGGTGGCCGGATCGTAGGAACCGGGACAGACCGCACGCCGCATGGCGCGGACGCTACCGTGCCGCACCCGGTTTCCGCCGCGTGGCTCACGCCACAGGCGTGTATTCGGCCCAGAAGACCGCCGTGTCGCCGTACTTCTTCTCACGCGTGGGTTCGAAGCCCGCGGGCCACGCGGGCGCGCCGTCGCGGGCCGCGCGTTCGATCACCACCAGCGCCGACGGCCCCAGCCAGCCGCCCGCCGCCAGCGCCGTCAGCACCTTGCCCAGCGCGGCCGCGTCGACGGCGTACGGCGGGTCCGCCAGCACCAGGTCGAACGGAGAGGGCGCGGGCGCCGCGACGACCGCCTCGACCTGCCCGGCGCGGACGGCGCCGCCCAGGCCGAGTGCCGCGACGTTGCCGCGCAGGACCTCCACCGCGCGCCGGTCGGCCTCCACGAACAGCGCGTCCGCCGCGCCGCGGGAGAGCGCTTCGAGGCCGAGCGCGCCGGAGCCCGCGTAGAGGTCGAGGACGTGGGCGCCGGCCACCTCGCCCGCCGTCTCCAGGGCGTTGAACAGGGCTTCCCGCACGCGCTCCGACGTCGGCCGGGTGCCCTTCGGCGGCACCTTCAGCCGCCGCCCGCCCGCCGTCCCGGCCACGATCCTGGTCACCCCCTGATTGTGCGGGGATGACACGGCGCACTGATGGCCGGGACATCGGTGTGCCCGCCGGAGCCAACGCGTAGAGTCGTTCTTCGCCCTCGGAGGCGATCCAGAGCTGTCAAGGAGCCATGCGTGTCGGAACCTCGGGTCAGACGGGCCGAGATCGCCATCGAACAAGCCCACGTCGATCGCGTGTACACCCGTCTGGACGAACTGCGCGCCCAAGCCGAGGCGATGCGCACCAAGGGCTACGAGATCGGCCAGGGCGCGCAGCGCGAGGCGATCTTCGAGCAGGCGTCGATGCTGTTCGAGCGCGACATGATGGTCTACCACGCGAACCAGACGCTCCAGTCGCTCGACGCCGAGTACGAGGGGCTCGTCTTCGGCCGGCTCGACGACCGCGAAGGGGAACGCACCTACGTCGGCCGGCTCGGCATCCGCGACGCCGAGTTCGACAACCTCGTCACGGACTGGCGCGCGCCGGCCGCGGCCGCGTTCTACCAGGCCACCGCCGAAGAGCCGATGGACGTCGTACGGCGGCGCGTGATCCGCTGCTCGGGCCAGAACGTCCTCGACGTCGACGACGACGTCCTGATCGCCGACGCCGTCCCCGAAGACATGCAGATCGTCGGCGAAGGCGCGCTGATGGCCGCGCTGGGGCGCTCGCGCGGCGAGAAGATGCGCGACATCGTCGCGACCATCCAGAAGGAGCAGGACGAGGTCATCCGGGCGCCGTGGCGCGGGGTCACCGAGATCACCGGCGGGCCGGGCACCGGCAAGACCGCCGTCGCCCTGCACCGCGCGGCCTACCTCCTCTACCGCTACCGCCGTCAGCTCGGCGGGGCCGGAGTGCTCGTGATCGGGCCGTCGGGCGTGTTCACCAGCTACATCTCGCGCGTCCTCCCCTCGATGGGGGAGACGAACGTCGAGCTGCGCGCGCTCGGCGAGGTCCTCGACGGCCTGGAGGCGACCCGGCAGGACGCGGCGCCGCTGGCCGCCATCAAGGGGTCGCTGCGGATGCGCAAGATCCTGCTGCGGGCCCTGCGGGACACCCCGCCGGAGGCGCCGGAGGAGATGCGGATCGTCTACCGCGGCGAAGTCCTGAAGCTGAACGCGCGCGAGCTGGAGAAGGTGCGCCGCAAGGCCCACACGCAGGGCGCGCCGCCGAACCGGTCGCGGATCCGGGCGGCGGAGATGCTGCTCGACGCGCTGGCGGCGAAGGCCGAGGAGTACGCGAAGGCCGACGGCAAGCAGCTCGACCGCGCCGAGCTGATCACCGACCTCGGCGAGCGGATCGACTTCCACCGGTTCCTGGTCGTGTGGTGGCCGGTGCTGTACCCGGCGCAGATCCTCAAGTGGCTCGGCGAGGAGAAGCGGCTGGCGTCGGTGGCGAAGGGCGTCCTGAACCGGCAGGAGATCTCGCTGCTGGCGGCGGACCTGGCGGACCGCTCGCGGGGCTGGTCGATCGCGGACGTCGCGCTGCTCGACGAGCTGCGCGTGCTGATCGGGCCGCCGCCGAAGCGCAAGCGCCGCCAGATGATCGAGGCGGAGCCGGAGCGCTCGGGCGGGGCGCCGACGCGGCCGGAGCACTACGACGAGTACTCGCACGTCGTCGTCGACGAGTCGCAGGACCTGTCGCCGATGCAGTGGCGGATGGTCGGGCGGCGCGGCAAGTACGCGAGCTGGACGGTCGTCGGCGACCCCGTGCAGAGCTCGTGGCCGGACCCGGCGGAGGCGGCCCAGGCGCGCGACCAGGCGTTCGGCGTGAAGACGGCCCGGCGGCGGTTCACGCTGCGGACGAACTACCGGAACTCGGCGGAGATCTTCGACCTCGCGGCGAAGGTGGTCGCGGGCCACGCGGAGGCGGGCGAGCTGCCGGTGGCGGTGCGCAAGACGGGCGTCGAGCCGGAGGTCCGCCCGGTCGAGGCGGCCGGCCTGGCGGCCGCGACGCAGGCGGCGGTGAAGGAGCTGCTCGGCGCGGTCGAGGGCACGGTCGGCGTCATCACGGCGATGGACCGGGTGCCGGAGGTCGCGGGCTGGGTCTCGGGCCAGGTGGACGAGCGGCTCAAGGTCGTCGGCAGCCTGGACTCGAAGGGCTTGGAGTACGACGCGGTGGTGCTCGTGGAGCCGAACGACTTGATCGTCGAGTCGACGACCGGCCGGCGGGTGCTGTACGTGGCCCTGACCCGCGCGACGCAGCAGCTGATCGTGCTGGCCTCGAACCCCGACTGGATCCCGGCCGCCTGACACGCTGAAGGGCTCCTCCGAGGGCGGGATGCGGGGGCTCCCGCCCTTGAAGGAGCCCTTCAGACCCCCGGTGAAGAAACGTCTCGCGGACGGACGCCGTCCGAGGGCATGTCTAGTGGACAAAAGTTGTTCGGTGTCCGCGCGCCGGCACCGAACAACAACGCCGAACAACTCGTTATGAACACGGCAGGGCGTAGTCGATGCCCGGCAGGCTCGCCGACCACTCCGCTTCGGTGATCCGGGGCGCCGCGACGGCACAGATCCGGTCGGCCGCCCGGTCAGGATCGGACTCCGAGAACCGTACCTTCCCGTCCGCGACCGCGCCCGCCAGCGTGTGGCCGTCCGGGGCGAACTGGACGGCGTAGACCCGGTCCGCTTCCTCAGGCAGCGTCGCGTACGGCTCGGCGCGGGCGACGTCCCACAGCCGGATCGTGCGGTCGTAGCTGCCGGACGCCAGCACCCGGCCGTCGCCGCTGAAGGACACCCCCATGACGATGTCGGTGTGCCCGGCGAGGACCGCCGACACCCGCGCGGCGGCGGGGTCCGCGACCGACCACAGGCGCACGACGCGGTCGGCGCCCGCCGTCGCCAGCGTGCGGCCGTCCGGGCTGAACGCGACCGAGAAGATCGTGTCGGTGTGCCCTTCGAGCTTGGCCAGCGGCCGCGGGGCCCGGGGCGCCGAGACGTCCCAGAGCCGCGCGGTGTGGTCCCAGCTGCCGCTGGCCAATGTCCGGCCGTCGGGACTGAAGGCGAGCGTGTGGACGTCGTCGTCGTGCCCCTGCAGCTTCGCGATCTCGACCGGGTGCAGGCGGTCGGCGAGGTCCCAGAGCCGGACGGTGTGGCCGTCGCCCGCCGTCGCGAGAACCTTGCCGTCCGGGCTGAACGCGACCGCGTCGATCTCGTCGTGCGGCCGGGAGAACACCGTCGGCGGCCCGGGGTGGGCCGGGTCGGTGATGTCCCGCAGCGCCATCGTGTGGTCCCAGCTGCCGGTGGCCAGCGTGCGGCCGTCCGGGCTGATCGCGACGCCGCAGACCGCGTCGCCGAAGCCGCCGATCGTGGCGACCGTCCGGGGCGCGCCCGGGTCGGCGAGGTCGTGCAGCCGCACCACCTGGTCGTAGCCGCCGGTCGCGAGCACCCCGCGGCCGAACGCTTCGTGGCACGCCCGCGCCGTGTGGGCGGGCAGGGCCGGGCCGGGCAGGTCCCAGAGCCGGGCGGACTGGTCGTCGCTGGCCGTGGCGAGCGTGCGCCCGTCGCGGCTGAACACCACCGACCCGACGGCGCCGATGTGCCCGGGCAGCGACTGCAGCTCCCGCGGCTGCCGCGGATCGGCGACGTCCCACAGCCGCGCGGTCCGGTCGAAGCCGGTCGTGGCCAGGGTGTCCCCGTCGGGACCGAACGCGACCGACCGGACGATCGCCTTGTGCGCGCCGAGCGACGCCAGCTGCGCCGGCGCGGCGGGATCGGTGACGTCCCACAGGCGCGCGGTCTGGTCGGCGCTCGCCGTGGCGAGGGTGTGCCCGTCGCGGCTGAAGGCGACCGAGTGCACGACGTCGGTGTGCCCGGTCGCGACGCCGAGCGGGCGCCCCCCGGCGACGTCCCACAGGCGGGCGGTCTTGTCGGCGGACGCCGAGGCGAGCAGCCGCCCGTCCGGGCTGAACGCGAGGTTGTTGACGTAGGACGTGTGCCCGGTCAGCTCCCCCGCCGGCCGCGGGTGGCGCGGGTCGGAGGTGTCGTACAGCCGGAGCGCGCCGGTGACGTCGCCGGTCACCAGCAGCGGCGCGACCGGGCTGAAGGCGACCGCGTAGGACTTGCCTTCGTGCTGCTCGACGATCATCCCCGGACCCGGCCGAGCCGGGTCGCCGACGTCCCAGACCCGGGCGGTGCCGTCGAACCCGGCGGTGGCGACGGTCCGGCCGTCGGCGCTGAAGGCGACGTTGTTGACGTTGCCGGTGTGGCCGGTCAGCACGCCCAGCGGCACCGGGTGGTGCGGGTCGTGGACGTCCCACAGGCGGGCGGTGCCGTCCCAGCTCGCGGTCGCGAGGACGCGGCCGTCCGGGCGCAGCGCGACGGTGTTGACCCGGCCGGTGTGCCCGGTGACGCGGGTCGAATACGGCGTCGCGAACACCCCGAGCACGCTGCTGCGCGCTTCGGCGCTCGGGTCGAGGCGGTACGCGGCGAGCGCGAGCTGCGCGGCCAGCGCGGGGTTGGTGGCGCGCATGGCCAGCGCCTGCCCGGCGACCTTCTGCGCGAGCGCGCTGTTGCGCTGGTCGGTCGCCGTGCTCTGCGCGTGCACGGCGAACGCGGTGGCCGCGACCGCGAACACCAGCAGCACGGCGAGCAGCGCGACGAGCTGCCGCAACCGCCGGGTGCGCCGGCGGTCGCGCTCCTTTTCGGCGTGCTCGGCGGCGAGGCTGGCGTCGAGGAACCGCCGTTCCCGCTGGGAAAGCGCGGTGTCCTGGCGCGCGGCCCACTCCCGCGCGACGGCCAGCCGGGTGCCGCGGTGCAGCCAGCCGGAGTCCTCGCCGACGGCCTCCCAGGCGTCGGTCGCCTCGGTGAGCTGGCGGTGCACGCGCAGGCCTTCGCGGTCTTCGGTGAGCCATTCGCGCAGCCGCGGCCAGCCGCGGATGAGGGCCTCGTGCGTGATCTCGATGCCGGTGTCGTCGAGGGTGACCAGGCGCGCGGCGGCGAGGCCGTCGAGCACGACAGCGGTGTCTTCGTCGTCGGTGTCGAGCTCGCCGCGGCCGATCCGGCGCTTGGTGTCTTCGGTGCCTTCGCCGAGCGCGGTCATCCGGAGGAAGACCTGCCGGGCCAGCCGCTGCTGGCGCGGCGAGAACCGCGCGAAAGTGCTTTCCGACGTCTGCGCGATGGCCCGCTCGATGCCGCCGGTGGACTCGTACCCGGCCAGGGTGAGCGTGGTGCCGCGCCGGCGTCGCCACGTTTCGAGGAGGGCGTGCGAGAGCAGCGGCAGCACGCCCGGCCGGCCGGTGGCGTCCGCGACGAGCTGCGAGACGAGCGCCGTTTCGACGCGGTACCCGGCGTCGACGGCGGGCCGCGAGATCGCCTGCCGGAGCTCCTCGGTCGTCATCGGGCCGACGAGGACCTGCGCGTCCTGCATGGCTTCGGCGAGGTCCGCGTGCCGCGCGCAGTGGGTGTAGAAGTCGGTGCGAATGCCGAGGACGACCCGGGTCCGGCTGCCGGGCTCGGTGGTCGCGGTGACGAGCGCGTCGAGGAACCGCGCGCGTTCGCGCTCGTCCTGGCAGAGCGTGAAGACCTCTTCGAACTGGTCCACGACCAGGACGACGTCGGTGTCGTCCACTTCGGCGAGCTGCCGGGCGGCGAGGCCGAGGTTGCGCGGGTGCGCGGCGAAGTCGTCGAGCAGCGCGCCGGGCGCGAGGCCGAGCGCGGCGGCGAACTTCACGGCGCACTCCTGCAGTGGCCGGGCGCCCGGGGTGAGCAGGACGACCGGGTCCTTCACCGACGGCAGCAGACCCGCCCGCAGCAGCGACGACTTCCCGGAACCGGAGGCGCCGAGAACGGCGAGAAAACGCTGTCCCGAAAGCCGGGCGACGAGCTTTTCGACCAGCCGTTCGCGGCCGAAGAACCGGCTCGCATCGGCGGGGGTGAATGCGGCCAGCCCGACGTACGGCGGCTTTTCCCCGGTTTCCGGCTCGGGCGCGGCGGCCTCGTCCGGCCGCGTGCCGTCGGCGACGGCGTGCCAGCGCTCTTCCCATTCACCGGGCACCCCGCCGCAGGCCCGGACGTAGGCGAGGGTCACGGCCAGGCTGGGGAGCTTCCGCCCGCCGGCGGCCTCCGAAAGCGTCCCGGCCGAATAGTGCGCGCGCCGGCCGAGCTCGCGGTACGTCGGATTCCCGGCGCTTTCCCGCAACCGCCGAAGATCGGCGGCGAATCCGGTCAGCGGGTCGTCCCCGGGATCCAAGGGTCGCTCCGGACGCGGCACCCCGTCCTCCCTGTTCCGGTTTCCGTCCCACGGTATCGGCTCCCACGCCGGACCGGGCCCGTTCGGGGAAACCCGGCCGGCGCGTGAAGGCCGTCACAGCCGTCACCGCGGAGGAGCCGGGAAGCAATCGCGGCACCGGGGCGTTGGACCCGGTTGTGAGCTCACTGCCTGACGTGCCGCTGTCCGTGCTCGACCTGTCCCCCGTCTCGGAGGGGAACACCGTCGGCGAGACGCTGCGCAACACCCTGGACCTCGCCCGGCACGCGGAACGGCTGGGCTTCACCCGCTACTGGCTCGCCGAGCACCACAACATGCCCGGCATCGCCAGCTCGGCCACGGCCGTGCTGATCGGGCACGTCGCCGACGCGACCGAGCGGATCCGCGTCGGCTCGGGCGGGATCATGCTGCCCAACCACGCGCCGCTGGTCGTCGCCGAGCAGTTCGGCACCCTCGAGGCGTTCCACCCGGGCCGCATCGACCTCGGCATCGGCCGCGCGCCGGGCACCGACCAGCGGACGGCGCTGGCGCTGCGCGGCCCCGGCGGGCTGTCCGCGGACAACTTCCCGGAGCACCTGCAGGAGCTGATCGGCTACTTCACCCATTCGGAGGCCCGCGGCGTCAACGCGGTGGTCGCCGAGGGCAACCAGCCGCCGGTGTGGCTGCTCGGCTCGAGCGGCTTCAGCGCGCAGCTCGCCGGGCGGCTCGGGCTGCCGTTCTCGTTCGCCCACCACTTCGCGGCCGAGAACACGATCCCGGCGGTGCAGCTGTACCGCGAGAACTTCCGGCCGGGCGTGCTCGAGGAGCCGTACGTGATGCTCGGGGTGTCGGTCGTCGCGGCCGAGACGGACGAGCGCGCGCAGTTCCTGGCCGGCCCGTCCGGGCTGACGTTCCTGAGCCTGCGCCGGGGCCGCCCGATCGCGCTGCCGACGCCGGAGGAGGCGGCCGAGTACCCGTACACGGAGATCGACCGCGCGTTCCTGGCCGACCGCTTCGGCTCGAGCATCATCGGCTCGCCGGAGACGGTCCACAAGGGACTGGAGCAGCTGCTCGCCGACACGGACGCGAACGAGCTGATGGTCACGACCATGGTTCACGGGCACGCCGACCGGGTCCGGTCCTACGAGCTGCTGGCCGGCCTCAAGTCCTGAAAGACGCACCGAAGGGCACCTTCGTCCCGCGGGAGGCGATGGAGGTGCCCTTCCGCGCGTCCGGTGTTACAAAGGTGCCCTTCCCCCACTTCCGACAGCCGGGTCGGTATTTTCTTTTCCTTCTTTGACAACAAGATCCGGTCCGTTTGTCAGTGCCGGACAAGAAATGCGCGGTTACCAGCCCGTGACCGCGTGATCCCGCTCAAGTTCTTGTCTCCCAGCAGGGCCGTCGTTAGCGTACCGACCAGTAGGAAACGGCACGGTGATCCCCGAGACCGTGAATGGCCGACCATTGTTACCCCGTTCGGACCATTTCCCCTTGCTCATCTCGGGTGCATTCGGCGTGCCGCCGAAACCGCTGGGGAGGCACACGAATGGCCGAACGGACGACGACGGCGTCGTTCCCCGGGGCCGCCGCGCTGCGGCAGACCGGGCGGCTCTACGGGCTCGGTCTGGACGTCGTCCGGCTGACGTTCCGGCGCCCGTTCCAGCTGCGTGAGCTGATCCAGCAGTTCTGGTTCATCGCGAGCGTCTCGATCCTGCCGACCGCCCTGGTCTCCATCCCGTTCGGCGCGGTCATCGCGCTGCACATCGGGTCGCTGACCACGCAGATCGGCGCGCAGTCGTTCACCGGCGCCGCCAGCGTCCTCGCCATCATCCAGCAGGCCAGCCCGATCGTCACCGCGCTGCTCATCGCCGGCGCGGGCGGCAGCGCGATGTGCGCCGACCTCGGGTCGCGCACGATCCGCGAAGAGATCGACGCCATGGAGGTCCTCGGCGTCTCGCCCGTCCAGCGGCTGATCGTGCCGCGGGTGCTCGCCGCGATGGGGGTCGCCGTCTTCCTCAACGGCATGGTCAGCGTCGTCGGCGTGCTCGGCGGCTACTTCTTCAACGTGATCATGCAGCACGGGACGCCGGGTGCGTATCTCGCGAGCTTCTCCGCGCTGGCCCAGCTGCCCGACCTGTGGATCAGCGAGATCAAGGCGGTCATCTTCGGGTTCGTCGCCGGGGTCGTGGCCTCCTACCGCGGGCTGAACCCCAAGGGCGGGCCGAAGGGCGTCGGCGACGCCGTCAACCAGTCCGTGGTCATCACGTTCCTGCTGCTGTTCGTGCTGAACCTGGTGCTCACCACCGTCTACCTGCAACTCGTGCCGCCCAAGGGGAGCTGATCGTGACGACCACGGACCTCCCGAGGACGACGCGCGTGCGCGAAGCCGTCGACCGCCGCTTCGGCTTCCTCGACACCCTCGGCGACCAGATCCTCTTCTTCCTCCGCGCGATCGCCTGGATCCCGCGAGCACTCCGCCGCTACCTGCGCGAGATCGTCCGCCTGCTGGCCGAAGTCAGCTTCGGCAGCGGCGCGCTCGCCGTCATCGGCGGCACGATCGGCGTGATGATCGGGATGACCGTCGCCACCGGCACGGTCGTCGGCCTGCAGGGCTACTCCGCCCTCAACCAGGTCGGGACGTCGGCGTTCGCCGGGTTCGTCTCCGCCTACTTCAACACCCGCGAAATCGCCCCGCTGGTGAGCGGGCTCGCGCTGAGCGCCACCGTCGGCTGCGGGTTCACCGCGCAGCTCGGCGCGATGCGGATCTCCGAGGAGATCGACGCCCTCGAGGTCATGGGCATCCCCAGCGTCCCCTACCTGGTGACGACCCGGGTGATCGCCGGCTTCCTCGCCGTCATCCCGCTCTACGCGATCGGGCTGCTGTCGAGCTACCTCGCCTCGCGGCAGATCACCGTGTGGTTCTTCGGCCAGTCCGCGGGCACCTACGACCACTACTTCCTGCTGTTCCTCCCGCCCGGCGACGTGCTGTGGTCGTTCGGGAAGGTCCTGGTGTTCAGCGTGGTCGTGGTGCTGGCCCACTGCTACTACGGCTTCCGCGCGAGCGGCGGCCCGGCCGGCGTCGGCGTGGCGGTCGGGCGCGCGGTGCGCACCGCGATCGTCGCGATCAGCGTGCTCGACTTCTTCCTGTCCCTCGCGATCTGGGGTGCGACGACCACCGTGCAGGTGGCCGGATGAGAAGGGAAACCCGCCGCAAGGCCGGGATCCGCACCGCGGGCGTGCTGTTCCTGGTGGTGCTGGGCGTGCTCGTGACGCTCTCGATCAAGGTGTACGACAAGGACTTCGTCAGCACGGTCCCGGTGACGCTCAAGGCGAGCCGGATCGGCAACCAGCTCCAGGCCGGTGGCCAGGTCAAGGCCCGCGGGGTGCTCGTCGGCGAGATCCGCGGCGTCCGGGCGACGCCGCAGGGTGCCGAGATAGCGCTTGCCCTGGAGCCGGACAAGGTGGACATGCTGCCCGGCAACGTCTCCGCGCTGCTGGTGCCGAAGACGCTCTTCGGCGAGCGGTACGTCCAGCTGTCCATTCCGGACGGTGTCCGCGCGCCGCACCTGGTCGCCGGTTCCGTGATCGAGCAGGACCGCTCGGCGAACGCGATCGAGCTGGAACGCGTCTTCGACAACCTCTTGCCGCTGCTCAAAGCCGTCCAGCCGCAGAAGCTCGCGACGACGCTGACCGCGGTGTCGACAGCGTTGCAGGGTCGCGGCGAGCAGATCGGCGAAACGCTTTCCACCGCCGCGGACTACCTGAAGGACTTCAACCCGCAGCTGCCGGCGTTCACCAAGGACGTCCAGGACCTCGCCTCGGTTTCGCGGCTCTACGGCGACATCGCCCCCGACCTCCTGGACGCGCTCACCGACTCCGCCGTCACGCTGAACACCGTGCGGGACAAGGCACCCGACCTCGCGACGGTCTACCAGGAAGTGTCCGGTTCGGCCGGTGAGGTCCGGGAGTTCCTGAACCGCAACAAGAACACCATCATCGCGCTCTCCGCCGACAGCCGATCGGCGCTGGAGGTCGCGGCGCGCTACTCCCCCAGCTTCCCCTGCACCATCAAGGCGATGGACGCGCTGCGCGAGCCGGTCGACGAGGCCCTGGGCAAGGGCACCAACCAGCCCGGCATGCACGCGCAGGTCACCGTCACCCAGGCACGCGGCAAGTACGTGCCCGGAAAGGACGACCCGATGTACCCGGCCGACGGCGGCGGGCCGCGCTGCTACCCCAGCGGCGTCGCCCCGACGACCGGCACCGCCGCGGTCGCGCCCGGCGCGCCGCGGCACCCGCTGGTGACCGGCACGCGCGACGACCTCGGCGTCGCGAACTCCCCGCAGGAACGCGAACTGCTCGCCACGATCCTGGCGCCGCAGCTGGGCGTGCCGACCGGGCAGGTCGCGGACTGGAGCAGCGTGCTGGTCGGCGCGCTCTACCGCGGCACGGAGGTGACGCTCAAGTGAGGAAGTTCGCCGCCCCGCTGGTCAAGAGCCTCATCTTCATCCTGGTCACCACGGCCGCGACCGTGCTGCTGGCCGTGTCCATCGCCAACACCGGCGTCGGCCGGACCGACCTCTACGGCGCCACGTTCACCGACGCGACATCGCTGAACGTCGGCGACGACGTCCGGATCTCCGGCGTCCGGGTCGGCCAGGTCGAGGAGCTGGAGATCGCCGACCACAGCCTGGCGCACGTCAAGTTCTCCCTCGACGAAGGCCGGCAGCTGCCCGCCGACGTCGGCGCGGTCATCAAGTACCGCAACATGGTCGGGCAGCGCTACATCGCGCTCGAACGCGGCGCGGGCGGGAAGGGCACGCTGCCGGTCGGCGGCGAAATCCCGCTGGACCGCACGACGCCGGCGCTGGACCTGACCGACCTCTTCAACGGCTTCAAGCCGCTGTTCCAGGCGCTCTCGCCCACCGACGTCAACCAGCTCTCCGGCGAGATCGTCCAGGTGCTGCAGGGCGAAGGCGGCACGGTCGAGGAGCTGCTCGCCCACACCGGCTCGCTGACCTCGACGCTGGCGAGCCGCGACCAGCTGATCGGCGACGTCATCACCAACCTCAACCACGTGCTCGGCACGGTGAACAGCAAGGGAACCGCCCTGACGACGCTGATCTCGACGCTGCGGGAGCTCGTCTCCGGCCTGGCCGCGGACCGCACCGCGATCGGCGACGCCATCGGCGGTCTCGGCGACCTCTCCACGGCCACCGCGGGCCTGCTCGGGGACGCGCGGACGCCGTTGAAGGACAGCATCACCGGGCTCGACCGCGTCACGCAGAACCTCGCCGACGAGAAGACCCTGCCCGGTCTCGAACAGACGCTGAGCACGCTGCCGGAGAAGCTGAACGGGCTGGGCCGGATCGCCTCCTACGGCTCGTGGATGAACTTCTACCTCTGCAGCGCCACCCTGCGGACCACGCCCCCGCGCGGGACGCCGGTCACGGCGGAGAGGTGCGGCTCGTGAAGTCCTTCAAGGAACGCAACCCGCTCACCCTCGGCGTCGCCGGGAGCGTCGTGCTCGCCGCGCTGCTGACCGTGACGTTCAACTACGACAACCTGCCGGTCGTCGGCGGCGGCACCACCTACCGCGCCGAGTTCTCGGAAGCGGCCGGGCTGCAGGCCGACGACGAGGTCCGCGTCGCCGGCATCAAGGTCGGCGAGGTGCGCGACGTCGCACTGGCCGACGACCACGTGCTCGTCACCTTCCGCGTCAAGAACGCGTGGGTCGGCGACCGGACGTCGGCGGAGATCCGGATCAAGACGCTGCTGGGGCGCAAGTTCCTCGCGCTCAAGCCGACCGGGGACGCCGTGCAGGACCCGGACCAGGCGATCCCGCGCACCCGGACGGTCACGCCCTACGACGTCACCGAGGCGTTCAACGGCCTCGCGAACACCGCCGGCTCGATCGACGCGACGCAGCTCGCCGACAGCTTCACCGCGATCAGCGACACCTTCCGCAACGCCCCGGCGCACGTGCGCACCGCGCTCGACGGCCTGTCCGCGCTGTCGAAGACCGTGTCCTCCCGCGACGACCAGCTCGCCGACCTGCTGGCCAACGCCAAGAAGATCACCACGACGCTGGCGAACTCCAACGAGGACTTCGAGCAGCTGCTCTCCGACGGCAACCTGCTGCTGGGCGAGCTCGACCGGCGCCGCCAGGCCATCCACGACCTGCTGACCGGCGCGCAGGCCCTGGCCACCCAGCTCTCCGGCCTGGTCGCCGACAACACCGCGGCGCTCAAACCGGCGTTGAGCCAGCTGAACACGGTCACCGACCTGCTGTCGCGCCAGAACGGCAACCTGGAGCGGAGCCTGGCCGCCGCCGGGCCGTACTTCCGGCTCGCGAACAACGCGCTCGGCAACGGCCGCTGGATCGACGCCTACCTCTGCGGCCTGCTGCCGGAGAACCGCGACCCGTGCACGCCGCCGAAGCAGTTCGGAGCCCCGAAGTGAACGCCACCCGCACCTACCGGTTCCTCGCCGCGGCGGTCGTGACGGCGCTCGTCGTCGTGGCCGGGCTGTGGTGGATCTTCTCCGGTACCGGCCTCGACCGCGCCACCGTGCTGTTCTCGCGCGCGGTCGGCGTGTACAGCGGCTCCGACGTCCGGCTGCTCGGCGTCCGGATCGGTCAGGTCGAGTCGGTGACCCCGCGCGGCGAGCAGGTCGAGGTGACGCTGACCTACGACGGCTCCGCGCCGATCGCCGCCGACACCGACGTCGTCGTCATCGCCCCCAGCGTCGTCGCCGACCGGTACGTCCAGTTCTCCAAGCCCGCGCGCGGTGGCCCGCGGCTGGTGAACGGCGCGACCATCGGCGTGGACCGCAGCGCGACCCCGGTCGAGCTGGACGAGCTCTACGCCAGCCTCGACACGCTCACCAAGGCGCTCGGCCCGGACGGCGCCAACAAGAACGGCGCACTGTCGGACCTGCTCACCACCGGCGCGAACAACCTGCGCGGCAACGGAACCGCGTTCCACGACTCCGTCAAGCAGCTCTCCGAGCTGGCCCGGACGCTCGCCGGCAACTCCGGCGACCTGTTCACGACCGTCCGGGAGCTGCAGCGGTTCACGTCCATGCTGGCCGACAACGACGCGCAGGTGACGAAGGTCAACCAGCAGCTCTCGTCGGTGTCCGGCACGCTGTCGGCCAACCGCGACGAGCTGGCGTCGGCCCTGCGCTCGCTCGGCGGGGCGCTCGCCGACATCCAGGGGTTCCTCAAGGACAACCGCGCGCTCATCAAGTCCAATGTGGACAAGCTGGCGGTGACCACGCAGACGCTCGTCGACCAGCGCGCGTCGCTGGCCGAGACCCTGGAGACCGCGCCGCTGGCCGCGAACAACCTGCTCCAGACGATCGACCCGGCGACCGGGGCCCTGCAGAGCCGCACCGACCTGCTCGACTACCTGCCGCTACCGGTGACCGGGTCCGTCTACACGAACGAGGCGGGCGGCCGATGAGACCACTGCGACGCGTAACGGCGCTGGCAGCCGGCTGCTGCCTGGTGCTGACGGCCTGCTCGGGCGAGTTCAAGGGCGTCTACGACCTCCCGCTGCCCGGCGGCGCCGACGTCGGCGACCACCCGTACCACGTCACCGTCCAGTTCGCCGACGTCCTCGACCTGGTGCCGCAGGCCGCGGTGAAGGTCGGCGACGTCCCGGTCGGGCGCGTCGAGACCATCCGGCTCGGCGCTGACGGCTGGACCGCCGAGGCCGTCGTCGAGGTCAACGGCGACGTCGTGCTGCCCGCCGACGCGGTCGCGCGGCTGCGGCAGTCCAGTCTGCTCGGTGAGAAGTTCGTCGAACTGGCCGCACCGGACGGGGAGACGAAGGTGAGCGCGCGGCTGGCCGACAACGCCGTGATCCCGGTGGCGCGCACCAACCGCAACCCCGAGTTCGAAGAGGTCTTCGGCGCGCTTTCGCTGCTGCTCAACGGCGGCGGCATCGGGCAGCTGCAGACCATCAACCGCGAGCTGTCCAAGGTGATGACCGGCAACGAGACGCAGATCCGCTCGTTCCTCTCCGGCGTCAACACCCTCGCCACCGACCTCGACGCGCACCGCCAGGACATCACCGCGGCCCTCGAAGGCGTCAACCAGCTGGCCACGACGCTCGCCGGCCGCGACAAGCAGGTGTCGGGCGCGCTGACCGACCTGACGCCGGGCCTGCGCACGCTGACCGACCAGCGCACCCAGCTCGTGGCGATGCTGCAGTCGCTCGACGACCTCTCCGGCGTCGCCACCGACGTCATCCACAAGAGCAAGGACGACCTCGTCGCCGACCTCCAGGCCCTCGCCCCGATCCTGCACCGCCTCGCCGACGCCGGGGCGTCGCTGCCGAAGGCGCTGGAGATCCTGCCGTCCTTCCCGTACACCGACGCGGTCATCCCGGCGATCAAGGGCGACTACCTCAACGTCTACCTGTCGGTCATCCCGGCGCCCGGGGTACCGCTCCCGCCGCCGGGCGAGGGCACCCCGCCCGGCCTGCCGGTCCTGCCGCTGCCCTCGGGAGGCCAGTGATGCTGACCACCCGGGTCCGGATCCAGGTCGTCGCGTTCGTGGTGATCTCGCTCGTCACGGTCGCGTTCGTCGGCGCGAACTACGCCGGGATCGACCGGCTCTTCGGCGGCAGCGGCTACACCGTGAAGCTCGAGCTGGCCGAAGGCGGCGGCATCTTCACGAACGGCGAGGTGACTTACCGCGGGGTCGCAGTCGGGCGGATCGGCGAGCTGCGGCTGACGCCGTCCGGGATGGAGGCCGACCTGGTCATCGACGGCTCGGCCCCGCCGATCCCGTCGAACGCCCAGGCCGTGGTGGCCAACCGGTCCGCGGTCGGCGAGCAGTACGTCGACCTGCAGCCGCGGACGTCCGACGGCCCGTACCTGGCCGGCGGTTCGGTCATCCCGCGTGAGAAGACGACGCTGCCGATGCCGGTGCAGCACCTGCTCGGCGACCTCGACTCGCTGACCGCGTCGGTGCCGACCGGCGACCTGCGCACGGTCGTCGACGAACTGGACGACGCGCTGCGCGGCACCGGCCCCGACCTGCAGGTCCTGCTGGACACCGCGACGTCGTTCACCAAGGACGCGTCGGTCAACCTGCCGCAGACCACCAAGCTGATCGACGACGGCTCGACCGTGCTGCGCACGCAGCTGGACTCGTCGGCCGAATGGCGCTCGTTCGCCGGCAACGCCAAGCTGTTCGCCGCGCAGCTGTCCTCTTCGGACGGTGACCTGCGGCGGCTGATCGCGACCGCGCCGCCCGCCGCGTCCGAGCTGGGGAACCTGCTGCGGGAGAACGACCCAGGCCTGCCGATCCTGCTCGCCAACCTGCTGACGACGGCGCAGGTGTTCCAGGCCCGCACCGGCCAGCTGGAGCAGCTGCTGGTCGCGACGCCCAAGGCGGTCGCGGCGACGTCGACGGCGTTCGACGGCGGCGACGCCAACCTCGGCATGGCGCTGACCTTCTACGACCCGCTCCCCTGCCGGGCCGGGTACGAGGGCACGAAGTTCCGGCCCAGCACGGACACCTCGCCGCTGCCGTTCGACACGGGCGCGTCCTGCACGCTCGCGCCGGGCGACGCGACGTCGGTGCGCGGCTCGCAGAACGCGCGGCACCTGCCGGTGCCGGCCGCCGCGGTGCCCGGCTCGGGCGCCCCGCTCACCGCGCCGGACGGCCTGACGGTGTCCCCGACGATCGAGGAGATGCTGTGGCTCGGAAAGTGAAGTGGCCGTTGCTGGCGGCGATGCTCGCACTCGTCGTCACCACCGCCTTCGCGGGCTGGTCGGGTTTCACCTGGTACCGCACGGCGCACAGCGAAGAGCTCACCTACGGCACCGCGCGCGACGAAGCGCTGAGCGCCGGCCGCGAGCTGGTCGCGCGGCTGTGCACCCTCGACTACCACCAGCTCGACCAGGGTCTCGCGCAGTGGCTCGACGCGTCGACCGGCCCGCTGCACGACCGGCTCGCCCACACCGACGACGCCACGAAGAAGACGCTCACGCAGGACGCGACGGTGTCCACCGGCAAGGTGCTGGACGCGGCGATCGGCGAGCTGGACGAGCACGCCGGCACCGCGAAGCTGATCGCGTCGGTGGAGATCACCGCGCAGAAGGAAGGCGTCGCGCCGGCGACCAAGCGCAACCGGTTCGCCGCGGGACTGACCCGGACCGAGGGCGGCTGGAAGCTCAGCGCGCTCGACGAGCTGCCGGTGGGGGCGAGATGAGCACCTCCACCACCGACGAAGAGGTGGCCGTCGAAGAGGTCGTCGTCGAGGAGCCGCGGCGCCGGCGGTTCCTGCTGCCGCTGCTGGTCGCCGTCTCGGTGCTGCTGGCCGGCACCGGCGTGGCGTTCACCCTGGCGGCGCGGTCGGCGGCGGACGCCCCGGCGGCGGCCAACCACGCCCTGACCGACGTCGGGGCCACCGCGGAGGTCACCTCGGCGGTGACCCTCGCGCTCAACCGGATCTTCTCCTACTCCTACGACCGGACCGACGTCACCGAGCAGGCCGCGAAGGACGTCCTGCGCGGGGACGCCCTTTCCACCTACGACCGGCTGTTCGCGCAGGTGAAGGAAAAAGCACCGGCCCAGAAACTGGTGCTGACGACGCGGGTGACGTCTTCCGCGGTGCAGGAGATCCGCGACGGCCGCGCCCGGCTGCTCGTGTTCCTCGACCAATCGGCGACCCGCGCCGACAACAATTCCAGCAGTTCCGCCGCGGCCCAGCTTTCGGTGGTCGCGGAACGTGAGGGAAACACCTGGAAAATCACCGGGATCACCCCTCGCTGACCCTGTTTTCCCCGCTGTTTCACAATGTGAAGGAGAGTCGGCATGCCTACTTTGTCGCGCACTCGGAAGAACGGCCGGAATTGGGCGCGCGCGGCCGCGGTCACGGCGGTCGCCGGCATCGCGATGAGCGTTGTCACCGCCGTTCCCGCCTCGGCCGACGTGGTCGAGATCCCGGTCGGCTACACGGTCACCGGCAGCACCGTCATCAAGAAGACCGGCAGCGCGATGAGCCTGGGCCCGGGCAACCTCGACGGCGCCCTGATCATCGACGACCAGACCGGCTCGGTCGGCCTGCGCGCCGACCTGACGCTGCCGCCGTCGCAGGCCAACATCTCGCTGGTCTCGGGCATCTTCAAGATCAAGGCGAAGGTCAAGATCACCCCGACCGGCCCGGCCACGGGCACCATCGCCGACGGCACGCTGACCACGCACGCCCAGGCGAACATGGAGATCTACGACATCTGGGCGGGCGTGCTGGTCCCGGTGATCCCGCTGCCGACGGTGCCGGGCAGCTGCAAGGCGAGCAAGCCGCTCGACCTGGACCTGAGCGCCAAGGACGTCGACATCTTCGGCCCGAAGATCACGGTGACCGGCACGTACACCATCCCGGACTTCAAGAACTGCTTCATCGCCGACCTGGCCCTGGGCGCGCTGGTGTCCGGCCCGGGCAACACGATTTCCCTGGACCTGGCTTCCAAGAACGCGGGCTGACCCGGTACGCGAAGAGGGGCTTCCCGGCCGGGAAGCCCCTCTTTCGTGCTGGTCAGCAGGGTGCGGAGGGGTCCTCTTTGATCGCGACGGTGAACCGGTCGCCGGCGGAGAGGGAGAGGAACGGACCGCAGAGCCCCCAGCTCACCGGGTCGCCTTCGGTCACGTCGTTGGAGCCCCAGGCGACGTAGTCCCCGTTGCTCTTGAGCGCGAAGTTGAAGGTCCACCCGGCTTCGATCGCGACGACGTCCGACTGCGCCGCCTCGGGGACGTCGACCTGGTGGTTGTCGTCGCGGCCCCACGCGATGACCCGGCCGTCTTTGAGCGCGAGACTGTGCTGGTGACCGGCGGAAATCGCGGTGACACCCGACTTGGCGTCGGCGGGCACGTCGGTCTGGCCGTGGTCGTCGGCGCCCCAGGCGAGCACCCCGCCGTTCTTGAGCGCCAGGCTGTGGTCGCCACCGGCGGAAACGGCGGTGACGCCGGAGGTCGCGGCGGCCGGGACGTCCGACCGCAGGCCCCAGCTGAGCACGCGCCCGCCCTTGAGGGCGAGGTTGTGCATGGCGCTGGTGGAGATGGCGGTGACGCCGGACTTCGCGTCGGCGGGCACGTCGGCCTGGCCGTACCAGTCGTTCCCCCAGGCCAGGACGCTGCCGTTCTTGAGCGCGAGCTCGTGGCCCCAACCCGCGGCGATCGCGCTCACCCCCGACCTCGCCGCCTCGGGGACTTCGGTCTGCCCGAAGTTGTTGTCGCCCCACACCAGGACCTGGCCGCCCTTCAGGCCCATGGCGTCCATCCCGCCCATGGAGACGGCGCTGAGCCCCTCGGAGGCCTCCGGCGGCGGGCCCATGATGTAGTTCGAGAAGCCCCATTCGACGACGCCGCCGGTGCCCGGCGCCTGCGCGGAAGCGGACGCGGCCGACACCACCGGCACGGCGGCCAGGGTGGCGGCGAGCAGCACGGAGGCCCGGCGAGGGGCGGTGCGGAAACGGGGGGCCACGGCATCCTCTTTCGCTGAATCGATTCCCGCGGTCACGGTGCGCGCGTGGTATCGATAGTAACGCGGACAACCACCGATCGGAACGCGGTCGAGTATTTGTCAAAATCGCACCAAGGTCATCACCGCACTGCTCCGGTGTTGACAAGAACTCATCCGGGCAATGGCCGGTGAAAACCGACCACGTGACATCCTTGTTGCGCAACCGACTGGCGAGTAACCTCATTTATCACAGCCACCTCGCGAGGGTTCGGGCTGCACCAGGGAAAACACCCGGGGGAATTCGCGGTACCGCTTCGGTCCGCGGGGCGCGTGGGCAACGCCCGCCCGAGACGTCAACTGGATGATCGAAGGAGATTGACAGTCATGACCCGACTCAGGAACCTGTCCCTCAAAGCAGTCACCACGGCCGCGGCCGTGAGTGCGCTCGGCATGGTCTTCACCGGCGTGGCGTCGGCCGACACGGCCTACAACGCGGCCGCCACCTACCGGTGCACGTTCCCGGGCATCCCGCAGCAGGACGTGGGCATCACCGCGTCGCTGACCGGGCCGGACTCCGTCCCCGCCGGCACCACCGTCACGCCGACCAACGTGGGCGGCACCGCGACGATCTCCGCCGCGGTGCACTCGCTGCTGACCGCCGTCGGCTACGACGGCCTCCGCGGCACGGCGACGGTCCCGGTGACCGCCGCCCGCGGCACGGTTTCCGGCCCGGCGAGCGGCCTGAACATCCCGCAGACGATCTACCCGGCCGGCGGCCCGATCACGGTGGTCATCAGCCAAGTGGCGACCTCGTCGATCCCGACCTACACCGCCCCGGCGACCGCGGGCAGCGACACCCTGTCGCTCGGCACGCCGATCACCGCGGCCCTGCAGTTCCACAAGGCGTCCAACAACACCTGGGCGAACTGGAACATGACCTGCACGCCGAAGACGACGAGCCCGGCGCAGAACCTCGCGTTCTCGCCGAACTTCGTCATCACGTGACAGCGCTGAACTAGCACCACCGTAGGGATGGCCGGGGCCCCGGCCATCCCTACGGCTCGTTTCCCCCGCGGCACGGACAGGAGCACGGCATGGCCCGACGGCTGACCCGGCGGACGGCGACCCGCGGCGCGCTCGCGCTGGTGTGCGCGGTGTCGGTCACCACCGGCGCGTTCACCGGGACGGGTTCGGCCGCGCCCGGCACCGCCGCCGCGGACGCCGGCAAGGGCGGGCGCGAGGTCGCGAAGACCGTCGCGGCGTCGTGCCCCTTCGCCGATCCGGTGGGGCCGCTGAAGCTCGACGTGAAGACCGAGGCCACGCTGCCCGCCTCGATGACCGTGGGCAAGCCCGCGACGATCGACGGCCTGGCCGTGTCGTTCGCGCTGCCGCGCGCCGCCGCCCAGCAGCTGCTGGGCACGGGCACCAAGCTCGAAGGCGGCTTGACCTTCCAGCTGCTGCTGGAGCAGGGGAAGGTCAAGGACACCCTCGCCGTCCCGCTGACCATCCCCGCGACGCCGCTCCCGGCCGACGGCGACCTGCTCTTGACGGCCAAGGGGACGCTCCCGGCGTTCTCCCCGTCCGCCGCCGGCCTGCTGAAGATCCGGTTGACCGCCCCGAAACTCGCACTGGGCCCGACGGGCGCGCCGGCGGACCGGCCCGCCGAGCAGGTGCCGTGCACCGCCGAGACCGGCCAGGACCTCTCCTTCGGCTCGGTCGCGGTGCTGGCGGCCGCCGCCGCACCGTCCGGCAAACCGCTGCCCGGCAAGAAAGCCACGCCGGCGCCTCAGCCCGGTGGCACCCAGAAGCACCAACTGCTGGACGAAGTGCCACCGGCCGACGATAACGTCACGTTGGTCCTGCCATTGCAGCCGAACCAGATCGACAACACGGCCACGATCACCAAGACCGGCGCCACGGTCCACAGCAAGCCGGCCGCGCTGGTCAACGGCGTCTGGTTCCGGATCACCACACCCGACGGGTTCCCGCTCCGGAGCGAGATCACCGGCGAGGTGGCGTTCGCGCCGGTGACGGTGTCCTACCTCGGCTACGGGTTCCTGCCGATCAGCGCGACGGTCGAGTTCCTGCCGGTCGACCACCGAAGCGGCAGGATGATCCACTCGTTCGGCACGCTGTTCGACGGGATCCTGCGCAACCACCTCGACGTGGTGTCGCGGCTGAGCGACGTCAAGGTGAACGGCGTCCCGCTCGACGCGGGCCCGGACTGCGTCTCGGCGACGCCGATGCCGATCGACATGATCGGCGAGTACGACCCGTTCACCGGCGGCCTGATCGGCACCGACCCGGCGAACGCGGACCCGAAGTACCGCGGCTTCACGTTGCCCCCGTTCAAGAACTGCGGCGCGGCGGAGAAGCTGAGCTCGCTGTTCACGGGCCAGAACTCGGGCCCGGGCAACCAGGCCTCGGCGCGGCTGACGATCATCCAGCTGTGCGTGGAGGCCGACCACCGCAACTGCCCGCCGGTCGCGCCGATCCCCGCGGAGGCGTTCCGCGCGAGCCGGTGATCGATCCACTGTGGACACACTTCGAAGGGGAGTCGAAATGTTCCTGCGCATCCTCACCACCGTTTCGTGCGCCGCCGCGCTGGCGGTGCCCACGGCCGCCCAGGCGGACGCCGCCACCCTGACCTACCGGACGGGTGCCTTGGTGTACTTCTGCGAGCTGTTCCCCGGCCTCTCGCCGCAGCCGGCGACCGTCGAAGCGCGGTTCGACGCACCGGACTCCGTCCCGTCGGGTACGACGGTCACCCCGGCCGGTGTGGGTGGCGTGCTGCGGTTCGACGTGGGCCCGCACGCCATCATGACCGCGTACGGCTACGACGGCTTCCGCGGCAGCGCGAACCTCGGCCTGACGGCGGCTGGCGCGACGCTGTCCGGGCCGTCGGCGACCGGGCTGACCGTGCCGGAGACGATCTACCCCGCCGGCGGGGCCATCGAGGTCCCGTTCGCGCAGTCCGCGAGTTCGGTGGTGCCGTCGCTGACGGCGGGCACGGCGGGCTCGGCGACGGTATCGCTGGCCACGACGGCGGCCTTCCCGCTGGAGTACCACAAGAAGGCGAACGGCGAATGGACACCGTGGACCATGCGGTGCACCCTCAAGGTGACGAACCCCGCGCAGAACACGGCGTTCAGCCCGGCGATCCCGGTGACCTGACGGGCTCTGGAGGAGTGATCGTCGGGCAGTGCAGCGGGGCGCCCGAGCGGTCTTTCAGCCCGTCGAGGCCTTCGTCTTCGTACCGGTGTTTCCACCGGCAGAACACGGTGCGGCTGATGTCGTGGTAGCGGCAGGTCACCGCGAGGTTGTCGCTGATCTCTTCAGCGTGACGCAGGACGGCAAGGCGCCGGTTCGCACGCCTGACCAGGTTCTTCTGTCATGAGCCTCCCTTGATCAGGATCCCAGACTGTCGACAACCTCTGTCAGCTTTAGAGCTAGCGGCCCGTCCACTGTGGACGCGAGCCGCCGGCGCGCGGCGAGGGCAGCAGCTCGCTCACCGGGTACTGCAACGGCAGCGGAGCCGCACCCGCACGCAAAGCCAGCTCCATCTCGAACCGCGCCGCCGGGTCGCGGAGGCTGTCGCCGAACGTCGCCTGCAGCTGTCGCATGCGGTAGCGGACCGTCTGGGGGTGGACCCCCAGGCGCTCCGCGATCTCCACCACGTTGCCCTGGCTGTCCAGCCACGCCCGCAGCGTCTCCAGGAGCCGCTCCTGCTGCTTGCCCGTCATGTCCGCCAGCGGCGCGAACAGCCGGTGCCGCAGCGTGCCGATCAGGCCCGTGTCGGAGTTGACCAGCAGCGTCGCCAGGTGCTCCTCCGCGCGCAGCACCGGGCGCGGGGCCAGGACGCCGCGCTCGGCCAGGTGCAGCGCGTTGCGCGCCCAGCGCAGGGAATCCGCCACCGACGCCAGCGGGACGCACGGGCCGATCGAGAGCCGGCAGTCCGGCAGGGCCACCTGCAGCGTCGCCAGGCGGGCGCCGCCGAGCTCGCCCGGGACCACCAGCTTCGGGTCCGGCGTGTCCAGCTCGGCGAGGATGTCGGCGTCGAGGCCCGCGTGGCGGCGGGCCGGGGCGACGCCGTCGGCCGGGCAGACCGCCACCGGGGTCGCGTCCGTCGGCACCGGCCAGCCGATCAGCTGGGCCAGCTCGGCGATCGCCTTGGGGGACGCAGGTGGCGTCTCCAGGATCAGGTGCAGCAGCTTGCGGCGCCACGTGTCGAGCGCTCCCGCCGTGCGCGCCTTCGCCTCCAGGTAGCCGTCGAGCGCGACGGAGGCGAGTTCGTCCATGAACGCCAGCATCGCGTCGGCCAGCTGGGACATCACCGCCGACGAGAGCCCGCTGCGTCGCCCCACGCGCATGATCCGCCGCCACGACACGCGCGCGCCGACGCGGTACGCCGACTGCAGCGTGTCGAGGCTGCGGCCTTCCCGCATTTCGTTCTGCCCCAGCCGGTGGTGGACCTCGTGGGACTGCTCCTTCGACACCGTCGGGTCGGCGATCTGCGCGACGAACAACGTGATCGCGTATTCGACGCCGGCGCGGATCGACTTGCCGTACGGGCCGTCGAGCGGACGCGCGTAAGCGGCGATGGTCGCGCGGATCTCGTCGACGATCTCGGCCGCGAGGCTGGCCAGCTCCGGCCGCAGGATGTCGGCGAGCTTGCGGGGTAGTGCGGCCGGTGGCGCAGCGTGTTCGAATCCGCGCTCCACCGACATCGCAGCTCCTTCGCTCCGCCCCGCAGACCCCGGGTGACCGGTCCCCGCACCTGAAGCGGGGTGACAACGGACACATCGAAAAGCTAGCGCCGAATGTGTCACCCGGATGAAGGGAAACCGATTTCTTGTCAGCTTCGTGACAAGTTCACCGGACCCGGCTGCGGAACGCTGACAAGTGCCCCGCCGACTGCACGGTCACCTGCGTACGAACGGCCGAACCATGCAACGAGCGCCCCGCGCTGCGGTTACCCGGCGCTCTTGTATCGTGTGGTTGATACAAGCGAGGAGGTCCGCATGCCGTGGGACAACGTGCTCGGGGTTGCGCTCTTCGCCGGGCTGATCGGCCTGGCGATCCTGATCGTGCTCTGGCCGGGCGAGAAGCACGGAAAGCGCTTGCTCGTGCGCTGGGGCGTCCCCGACCCGGACGAGGCCGAGGTCGCGCTGGCCGTCCGCTACCTGAAGCGGCGCCGGCTCTGGTACCCGTGGCTCTTCCTGGTGATCCCGTCGCTGCTCGACGGCGGCGGGGTGGGCTCGGTCGTGGGTACCCTCCTGCTGGGCGGCCTGATCGCCGAAGTGCTGGCCCAGCGGCCGTCCCGCGCGCCGCGCCGCGAGGCCGACCTGGCCCCGCGCACGCTGTCGGCGATCGCCCCGGCCTGGGTGCTCGTGCTCGGTGTCCTGGCGGCGGCCGGGTCGGTCGCGCACCTCGCCGTGACGGCCCAGTGGAAGCTCCTCGCGTTCGTGGTGGGCACGGTGGTGCTCTGCGCGGCGATCACGGTGCTGGCGGTCCGCCGCCCGGCGGCCGGCGCGGCGCGGGCCGACCTGGCGCTGCGCTGCCGCAGCGCGCGGGTGGCGATCGGCCTGGGCATCGGCGCGGTGACGGCGATCGGCTGGCCCGGCGGCAACCTGGTGTCGTTCCTGGTGGTCATCGCGGGCGTGGCCGCGTTCCTGGCCGTGACGGCCCCGCTGAAACGGCTCCCGGCAGCGGCGTGAAGATCGTCGTCGACACCGAAAACGGGCTGGCACCCTGGCGGCAGGTGCACGACCAGGTGGTCCGCGCGGTGACGACGGGGGCGCTGGCGGAGGGGACGCGCCTGCCGCCGATCCGCCAGCTGGCGAGGGACCTCGGGCTGGCGTCCGGCACGGTGGCGCGCGCGTACCGCGAGCTGGAGGCGGCGGGCTGGGTGACGACGGCCCGCGCCCGCGGCACGGTCGTGACGCTCCCGCCCGGCCGTCCGGCCCCCGCGGCCCTGCTGTTGTCCGCCGCGACCGACTACGCCACCCAGGCCCGTGACCTCGGTGCCGATCTGGAGACGGCCCTCAACGCGGTGCGCGCCGCTTTCGACGCGCCTTGACCTTCAGCTGTCCAGCAGGCGGCCGAGCGCGGCCAGGACGGGTTCCAGGACCTCGACCTCGCGCGAAGTTCCCACGCACTCGGTGATCCCCGCGCCGACGACCTCGAACCGCGCCAGGGCGTCCAGTTCGGACACCAGCCGGGCGATCGTCCAGCCGGCCGGCTCCGGGTAGTTCAGACCGGGGAACTCGCCCGGGTCCAGCACGTCGAGATCCACGTGCACGTACAGCTTTTCCACGCCCGTCAACGCATCCGGTGACGTGCCGGCCAGGCCGCGGTCGACCGCCGCCCGTTCCTCCGGGTCGAACACCCGAGTCCCGAGCAGGGCCACGCTGCCCGGGCACAACGCCGGGTCGGCCGCGAACTCCGGGTCGCCCTCGCCGAACAGCGACCGCAGCACCATCCCGTGGAACGCCCCCGACGGCGACGACTCGGCCGTGTTCAGGTCCGCGTGCGCGTCGAACCACGCGACACCCAGGCCCGCCCCGTGGCGGAACCGGGCCACGCCGATCGGGACCAGCTCGACCCCGCAGTCGCCGCCGACCGTCAGGACCGGGCCGCCCGGCGCCTCCAGGGCCGCCAGCTGCGCCGCGCGGTTCGGCCCGGTCAGCACGGACCGTGACGCGATCCCGGCGTCCACTTCGGATACTTCACGCGTCTGCCGGACGTGGTGCACCGGCCGGCCGAGCACGTGCCCGGCCAGCTCCGCGAGCGCGAGGCACCCGTCCGGCAGCTCGGCCGCCCGCGGTCCCACGGCGCCTTGGCGCTGCGGGACCGCGTTGATCAGCGTCATTCCAGGACGAGGAGGAGATCGCCGCCCTCGACCTGCTGGACGTTCGTGATCGCCAGCCGGCCCACCTTGCCGCCGGCGGACGCGGTGATCGACGCCTCCATCTTCATGGCCTCAATCGTCGCGACCGTCGCGCCGGCCTCGACCGTGTCGCCCTCGGCGACCTGCAGCGTGACGACGCCGGCGAACGGCGCCGCGACCTGCTTCGGGTTGCCCTTCTCCGCCTTCTCGGTCGCCGGGATGTCCGAGGCGATCGAGCGGTCGCGGATCTGGATCGGCCGCAGCTGGCCGTTGAGCGTCGACATCACCGTGCGGACGCCGCGCTCGTCGGCCTCGCCGATCGCCTCCAGCTCGATGAGCAGCCGCACACCCGGCTCGAGGTCGACCGCGTACTCCTCCCCCGGCCGCAGCCCGTAGAAGAAGTCCTTGCTGGGCAGCACGGACGTGTCGCCGTAGGCCTCGCGGTGCGCCTCGAACTCCTTGGTGGGCGCGGGGAACAGCAGGCGGTTGAGCGTCCGGCGCGGGTGCTCCGAAAGCGCCGTACGGTCCTCTTCGGACAGTTCCGCGACCGGCTTGGCCGCCGCGCGGCCCTCCAGGGCCTTGGTGCGGAACGGCTCCGGCCACCCGCCGGGCGGGTCGCCCAGCTCGCCGCGCAGGAAGCCGATCACCGAGTCCGGGATGTCGAACTTGTTCGGCTCCGCCTCGAAGTCGGCCGGTGAGACGCCCGCGCCGACCAGGTGCAGCGCGAGGTCGCCGACGACCTTCGACGACGGCGTCACCTTCACCAGGTGGCCGAGGATCTTGTCGGCGGCGGCGTACATCGCCTCGATGTCCTCGAACCGGTCGCCGAGGCCGAGCGCGATGGCCTGCGTGCGCAGGTTCGACAGCTGCCCGCCGGGGATCTCGTGGTCGTAGACGCGCCCGGTCGGCGACGCCAGCCCGGCCTCGAACGGCGCGTAGATCTTGCGCACGCTCTCCCAGTACGGCTCCAGGTCCCCGATCGCCCGCAGGTCCAGCCCGGTGGTGCGCGCGGAGTGATCGGTGGCCGCCACGATCGACGACAGCGACGGCTGCGACGTCGTGCCCGCCATCGACGACACCGCGCCGTCGACGGCGTCCGCGCCCGCGTTGATCGCCGCGAGGTAGGTGGCCAGCTGGCCGCCCGCGGTGTCGTGGGTGTGGATGTGCACCGGCAGGTCGAACTCCTTGCGCAGCGCGGTGACCAGCTTGGTCGCCGCGGGCGCGCGCAGCAGCCCGGCCATGTCCTTGATCGCCAGGACGTGCGCCCCGGCGCCGACGATCTGCTCCGCCAGCTTGAGGTAGTAGTCGAGCGTGTAGAGCTTCTCGCCCGGGTCGGACAGGTCCGAGGTGTAGCAGAGCGCCACCTCGGCGACCGCGGACCCGGTCTCGCGCACGGCTTCGATGGCCGGGCGCATCTGCTCGACGTCGTTGAGCGCGTCGAAGATCCGGAAGATGTCGATGCCGGTCTTCGTGGCCTCTTCGACGAAGGCGTTCGTCACCTCGGTCGGGTACGGCGTGTACCCGACGGTGTTGCGCCCGCGCAGGAGCATCTGGAGGCAGATGTTCGGCACGGCCTCGCGCAGCGCGGCGAGGCGCTCCCACGGGTCCTCGGCGAGGAACCGCAGTGCGACGTCGTAGGTCGCGCCGCCCCAGCACTCCAGCGACAGCAGTTCGGGCAGCGTGTTCGCGACGACCGGCGCCACCGCCAGGAGGTCCTTCGTGCGGACGCGGGTGGCGAGCAGCGACTGGTGCGCGTCGCGGAACGTCGTGTCGGTGACGCCGATGTGCGGCGACTCCCGCAGCCAGCGCGCGAACCCGGCCGGGCCGAGCTCGACGAGCTTCTGCTTCGACCCCGGCGCCGGCTGGGCGTCCTTCGGGAGCTTCGGCAGCTTGAGCGTGGCGTCCGGCGTCTTCGGGCGCTCGCCGTTCGGCTTGTTGACCGTCTGGTCGGCGAGGTAGGTCAGCAGCCGCGTGCCGCGGTCGGCGGACTGCCGCGCGGTGAGCAGCTCCGGGCGCTCCTCGATGAACGACGTCGTGACGCGCCCGGCGCGGAAGTCCGGGTCGTCGAGGACGGCCTGCAGGAACGGGATGTTCGTCGCGACACCGCGGATCCGGAACTCGGCGACGGCGCGGCGCGCGCGGCCGACGGCGGTCTGGAAGTCCCGCCCGCGGCAGGTGAGCTTGACCAGCAGCGAGTCGAAGTGGGCGCTGATCTCGGTGCCGGAGAAGGCGGTGCCGCCGTCGAGCCGGATGCCCGAGCCGCCCGGCGAGCGGTAGGCGGAGATCATCCCGGTGTCCGGGCGGAAGCCGTTGGCCGGGTCCTCGGTCGTGATGCGGCACTGCAGCGCGGCGCCGCGCAGGTAGATCTTGTCCTGGGACAGGCCGAGGTCGTCGAGGGTCTCGCCGGAGGCGATCCGCAGCTGCGACTGCACGAGGTCGACGTCGGTGACCTCTTCGGTGACCGTGTGCTCGACCTGGATGCGCGGGTTCATCTCGATGAAGACGTGGTTGCCCTGCTTGTCGAGCAGGAACTCGACGGTGCCGGCGTTGCGGTAGCCGATCTGCTTCGCGAACTTGACCGCGTCCGCGCAGATCCGGTCCCGCAGCTCGGGGTCGAGGTTCGGCGCCGGGGCGAGCTCGACGACCTTCTGGTGGCGCCGCTGCACCGAGCAGTCGCGCTCGTAGAGGTGGATGATGTTGCCGACGCCGTCGGCGAGGATCTGCACCTCGATGTGCCGCGGCTCGACGACGGCCTTCTCCAGGAAGACGGTCGGGTCACCGAAGGCGGACTCGGCTTCGCGCGCGGCGGCCTCGATGGACTCGCGCAGCTGGGCGGGGTCCTGGACGCGGCGCATTCCGCGTCCGCCACCGCCGGCGACGGCCTTCACGAAGACCGGGAAGCCCAGCTCCTCGGCCGCGGCGACCAGCGCGTCGACGTCGCTGGAGGGCTCGGACGACCCGAGCACCGGGACGCCGGCCTCGCGCGCGGCCTTGACCGCGCGCGCCTTGTTGCCGGTGAGTTCGAGGATGTCGGCGCTCGGGCCGACGAAGGTGATGCCCGCTTCTTCGCACGCGCGCGCGAGGTCGGGGTTCTCCGACAGGAAGCCGTACCCGGGGTAGACGGCGTCGGCCCCCGCCTTCTTCGCGGCGGCGACGATCTCGTCGACCGAGAGGTACGCGCGCACGGGGTGACCGGGTTCGCCGATCTCGTACGCCTCGTCGGCCTTCAGCCGGTGCAGGGAGTTGCGGTCTTCGTGCGGAAACACGGCGACGGTCCCCGCGCCCAGTTCGTAGCCGGCGCGGAACGCTCGGATCGCGATCTCCCCGCGGTTGGCCACCAGCACCTTGCGGAACATGCCCGGTCCTTCCCATTTGGATCGGTAAGTCAACGCACGTTACCCGGTTCTTCCCGCTCTGCGGGAGTTCAGTCCCGGGTGATGGACATCATGCGCCGCTGGGGGGTTGGCCGGGAGGGCGTCTGGGCAGCTTGTCAGGATCCCGCCGGTGCGTAAAGCAGCCGGTTGGCCGTGCCCTCCGGGACGCCCTTCAGCACGTCCGTCGTCGCGGCCTGAACAAGCGCTTGGTCCACCTGGGCCGGGGTCGATTCCGGGTGCTGGGCGAGGTAGAGCGCCGCCACACCGGCCGCGAACGCCGCCGCCATCGACGTGCCCGACTCGGGCCCCGCGCCGGTGCCGCCCGCGATCGGGCCGGGGACGTCGACACCCGGCGCGTACAGGTCGACGTCCTGGCCGAAGTTCGACGCTTTGTCCGGGTGGTCCTGGGCGTCGGTGGCCGCGACGGTCAGCGCTTCGGCGACCCGGCCCGGGGAGAAGCCGCTCGCGTCCGCCGTCTCGCTGCCCGCCGGGACGGCGATCGGGACCACGGCGGCGAGCCGCTTGACCGCGGCGTCGAGCCGGTCGTTCGGGACCCCGCCGATGCCGAGGACGGCGACCGCGGGCTGCCGCGCGTTCTGCGCGACCCAGTCGATGCCGGCGATGATCTGGTCGGTGGCGCCGCCGCCGTCCTTGTCGAGCACGCGCACGGGCACGATCTGGGCGCCCTTCGCGACGCCGTAGTCCTTGCCCGCGGCGATCCCGGCGAGGCGGGTGCCGTGGCCGTTGGTGTCGGACGTGTCGGAGCCGCCGTTGAGGAAGTCGCGCCCGGGGGCGACGCGGCCCTGGAAGTCGGGGTGGTTCGCGTCGACGCCGCTGTCGATGACGTAGATGGTGACGCCTTCGGCCGCGGTGGCGAAGTGGTACGCGTGGTCGAGCCCGGTGCGCTGGTCGATCCGGTCGAGGCCCCAGCTGGGCGGATCGACCTGCACCCCGCCGTCGGCGACGGCGGGGGTCTGCCCGGCGAGCACGACCGCCACGGCGGCTGCCACTGTCGCTGTCTTCATGATCGTCGTCGTACCCCGGGAGTGCCGGGGCGACAACTCAGGGCTGTCGCTCGATCGGCTGATTCCGCCGGGCCAGCACGACGACGTCGGCGGCCAGCAGCACGAGCGCCACCACGGCGACGACTTGTCCGGCGTAGGTGAGGGACGAGTAGTCGGCCAGCGCGGCGAAGGTCGGCGGCAGCACGGCGACCGGCCCGGCGAGCCCTGTGGCGAGCACCGCGGCCCCGACGGGCCGCAGCACCACGGCGACCACGGGCACGACGACGGCCACCAGGGCGCCGAGCAGGAAGTAGGCGCCGTTGCGACCGGCGCCGTCGGAGTCGTAGGCGGCCAGTTCACCGAGCTGGAACACCCAGCCGGCGGCGACCAGGACCCCCAGAGCGAGGGCCGCCCAGGAGGCCCACCCGGCGATCGGCCCGGCGCGCAGACCACCGTTCCGGCGCAGGGCGGCGAGGGCACAGACCCCGGCGACGGCCCAGGCGAGGTGCGCGAGCATGGCGAAGGTGAACCCGGCGTTGAGTTCGGTGGCCGAGCCGGTGGACAGGGTGAGCGCTTCGCCGATGAAGCGCATGAGCCCGAAGAGAGCGGCCAGGCCGGTCCCGAGGAGAAGGGCGGGGCCGGTCCGCGAGCGGGTCCGCGGAGCGAGGCTGAGGACACCGGCGAGGAACGCGCACGCGGCGACGACACCGACGGAGTACTCCATGCCGGGGCGGTATTGGGCGAGGGTGTAGCTGCCGTAGCGGTAGTCGAGCGGAAGCCCGGCGACGGCGAAGACGGTGCCGGCGATGGCGAGGATCCCGGCGAACCCACCGACGGGATCGATGGCACCGGTTTGCAAGGCGGACGCGGGTGCCGGGTCCGGCGCGGGTTCGGCTGCCGCAGCCGGCTCCGCGGGGATCTCGGCCGGCTCTCGCGCCTCGGCTTCCGCCGCGGGCGCCGGCTCGCTGGTGCCCGCGGCCGCAGCCGGCTCGACCACCGGCCGCGCGGTGGGCTCGGCTGCCTCGTCCGGGACGGGTTTCGCCGCCGGCTCCGCCGCGGCCCGGTATCCAGCCTCCGCCTCTGCCGCGGATTCCGCCGCGCTTCCCGGTCCGGCAGCGCGGTCCGCGCCGGCGGCCGCGGGGCCGGCGGTGCGCGGCTCCGGCTCGGCCGCCACCGGCTCGGGTTCCGTCTCCCGGGCGGGTTCAGGTTCGGCAGAAGCCCCGGGCTCCACCACCGGCACCGGCTCGGCCTCGATCTCCACCCCCACCACCACGTCCCCGGTCGGCCCGGTCACCACCACCTTGCCGCGCCGCACTCCCGACTCCCCCGCCGTCACCGTCAGCTCTGCCCCGCCCGCCACCTCGACCGCCTGGATCCACGCGTGCGACGGGTCGAACCGCACCTCCCGCGCCACCGGTGGCCCCGAAACCCGCAGCGACGCCGATGCCCGGGACCCCGCCGGCGCCGACAGCCGCACCGAAGGCACGTCCACCCGCACCACCGCGAACGACAACGCGTCCGCCGCGGCCGCCGCCACGTGCTCGATGTCCGTGGCCGCCATCGACCGGAGCGCCTCGAACGCCCCCACCGCCACCGGGAGGTTGTCGCTCGCCAGCCGCCGGCGCAGCTCCGCCACCGCCCCCAGTCGCGTGAACGGGTTCTCCGCCGCGATCGCGCCCGCCAGGTCCGGCGGGACCGGGGACGGCTTGATGCGCCGGCGCCGGCTCTTCGCCAGGTACAGCTCGCCCTGCATCTCGATGTCGCGGCTCGGCGTCTGCTTCGGGTTGCGCTCGCGGACGCGGTCGAACAGGTACTCGTACAGCTCGCCCAGCGCGATCCAGCCGTCCTCGTCGCGGTCGGCCTCGCCCGTGCGCAGCCCCTCGACCAACGCCGACGTGAACACCGATGGCTGGGCCGGCTCGTCCGAAGCCAGCGTCGCGCCCTCGAACGCGTACTCGATCGAGTTCGACGCCGTGATCACCGCTCGCCCGCGGCCGCCGCGGAAGCTGTCCAGGACGTTCGCGTCGCCCGACGCCCGGACCGCCACGCCCTGCCCGAACGCCCCGCCGTAGCAGCAGTCCAGCAGCAGCACCACGCTGCGCGAGCGGGTCTGCCGGATGCACTGCTGCACGAACTGGGCGGGCACGGCCGTCGACCGCAACCGGTCGGGGCGGGTGTTGCGCGCCGCGAAGTACAGGCCGCCCGCGTCGTCCTTCAAGCCGTGGCAGGAGAAGTGCAGCAGCAGGACGTCGTCGGGACGCCCTTCCGCGCAGAGGTCCTCGATCTCCGCCTGGACGACGTGCGCGGTCTCGTTGCGGACCACCCGCACGTCGAAGTCGCTGATCGCCCGGTCGGCCAAAACCCCGGCGAGGGCGTCGGCGTCCGCCGCGGGCGAGCCCAGCCGCTGCAGCCCCGCGTTGTCGTACTCGCCGTTGGCGACGATCAACGCCCGCCTCCGCCCGGCCATACCGGTAGGAAACGCCCACGAACCCACTGCGGCAATCAGCCGAACGGGCACACCTGACCGGGTCAGGCCCGGAAAATCGTTTCCTGCCCTTTCAGGCAGACGACCGCGTCGAACGCCGAAGGGACGTCGACCGCCACAGTCATGTGCGCGTGCCGGATGCTCGACGCCGCGGGACGCGCGACCACGCAAGGCGCCTCGGCGGCCAGCACCGCCTCGACACTGCCCTCCGCCGGCGCGTCCAACGCCTGCTCGAACATCCGGAACCCGAGCCGCGCACCTTCGTCGGGGACGAGCCCGGTCGTCGTCCCCGAGACCGCGGTCAACGCGAGCGCGAAGTAGCGATCCCCCAGCTCCGCGGCCAGGTGGGTGCCCGCGGACGGCGCCGTCATGCCGGGCATCGGCGAGAACGGCACGCGCTGGAGGTGTCCGTTGTGGAGCATCAGCACGATCTTCTCGCCGGGGAACCGCCGCCGCAGCAACCGGACGGTGGCCGCCATGTACGTGTCCCGCGACGAACTCTGCGGCTCCGGCGCCTGCCCGGCCATCAGCGCGGCCAGCTCCCGCAGGTACAGGTCGACGCGCAGCGCGCCCTCCGCGTCGTGCGCGGCTTCGGGTGCCAGCGACTCGACATGTCCTTTGAGGACGGTAAGCGCCGTGGTGGCCGCGTCCCGCGCCGCGACGCTCATCTCCTGGTACCGCCCGGGAGCGACCGCACTGCTCACCGAGGCGTACGGCTCGCAGGCCGCCAGCGCCGTGTCCACAAGGGACACATTGGCGGTGTCCACCCGCGTCAGGACTTCGCGGACCGCTCGCAGCGCGGGCACCGGCGAGCCCGCCGAACTCGGCACGTCCAGCCCGCAGAACCGGACGCCACGACCCCGCAGCCAGGTCAGCATCGAGTGGACCTCGGCCGAGTCGCCCAGGCCGAAGGTGAAGCCGTCCTGCGCTATGTCGGCGACGTCACCGGCGCCACCCCTCAGCCACGTGTCGACCAGGCGCCCTTCGGGAAACCCGCCTTCGAACCCGAGCACGGTGAACCCGCGCTCGGTGACGAGGTGCCGCAGCACCTGGTCGCGCAGCACCCCGAACTCGCGGATGTGATGGTTGTTCTCGCCGATGGCGACGACCTCGGCGTCGCCGATCAGGTCGGCGATCTCGGTCACGGCGACGGTTGCTGGCATACTGGGCACACACTAACGCAACAGGAGTAGCAGTTGGCAACCGAGATTTCCGGCACGCGACGGCCGGGCGGACGCACCGAGCGGACCCGCCTCGCCGCCCTGAACGCCACCCTCGAGCTGCTCGGCGAACGCGGGTACGCCGAGCTGACCGTCGAGGCGGTCGCCGAGCGCTCCGGCGTCCACAAGACGACGCTCTACCGCCGCTGGGAGTCCGCCGAAGGCCTGGTCGCCGCCGCCCTGCTGATGGGCACCGAGCAGGAGTGGACGGCGCCGGACACCGGCTCGCTGGAGGGTGACCTGCGCGGGATCAACCTCGAGCTGGTGCACTACTTCACCTCGCCGGGCGAGCGCGAGCTGCCGACGGCGTCGATCTCGGCGGCGTTCCTGTCGGCCCGGGCCGCCGACGCCCTCCGTGAGTTCTACGTGGACCGCCACGCCCGCTCGGCCGTGGTGGTCGACCGGGCCGTCGAACGCGGCGAAGTGCCGCCGGGCACCGATCCGGTCGAGGTCGTGCGGGTGGCGTGCGGCCCGATCTTCTACCGCCTGTTCGTCTCCCGCGAAGGCGTCACACCGCGGGACGCCGGAGTCGCCGCGAAAGCCGCCGCGGCCGCCGCGAAAGCCGGCGTGTTCACCGCAGCCGGCGACTGAACCGCCGTTCCTCCAGCGCGACGCGGCCGTCGTCGATCGTCTCGGTCTGGGTGACGCCGTCGTCGACCCAGCCCTGCCGCGTGTAGAAGGCCTTCGCCCGCTCGTTCGTCGAGAGCACCCACAGGACGGCGCTCTCCCCGGGCAGCTCGTCGACGACCCGGTCGTGCAGCGCCCGGCCGAGGCCCCGCCCCCAGTGTTCCGGCAGCAGGTACAGCGCGAAGAGGCGGCCCGGGCCGAACGCCGCGAACCCCACGACGACGCCGTCCTCCTCGGCGACCAGGACCGGACCGGCGCCGTTCCCGATGTGCCGGGCCCACGACGCGGCGCGCGGCTCGGCCGACAGCCCGGCGAGGAAGTCGGCGGGGATCAGCCCCTCGTACGCCGCCTGCCACGACCGGACGTGGACCTCGCCGATCGCGGGCGCGTCGGCCACCGTCGCTTCACGGATCACGTCTTCTCCAGGTACTCCGCGCGCTCGACGTCGACGACGTCGGCGACCATCTGCGCCAAGCCGTGGTACTTCTTCAGGTCCGGATCCTTCTCGACGATCTCCTGCGCACTGGCCCGCGACGCGGCGATCACGTCCTCGTCGCGCAGCAGCGAGAGCAGCTTGAGCGTGGACCGCTTGCCGGACTGCGCGGCGCCGAGGATGTCGCCTTCGCGACGCAGTTCGAGGTCGAGGCGCGACAGCTCGAAGCCGTCGGTGGTCGACTCGACCGCCGCCAGCCGTTCGCGCGTCGCCGTGCCGTCGAGGGCCTCGGTGACCAGCAGGCACAGCCCCGGCACGCTGCCCCGGCCGACGCGGCCGCGCAGCTGGTGCAGCTGGCTGACGCCGAAGCGGTCGGCGTCCATGATCACCATCGCGGTCGCGTTCGGGACGTTGACGCCGACCTCGATCACCGTGGTGGCCACCAGGACGTCGAGGTCTCCCGCGGAGAACGCCCGCATGACGGCGTCCTTGTCGTCGGGCGGCATCCGGCCGTGCAGCACGCCGATCTTCAGGCCCCGCAACGCGCCGTGCTCCAGTTCGGGGGCGACGTCGAGGACCGCGAGCGGCGGCCGCTTGTCGCTCTTGTCCGACGGCGGTTCGTCGCCGATCCGCGGGCACACGACGTACCCCTGGTGCCCCTTGCCGACCTCTTCGCGCACGCGCTGCCAGATCCGCTCGAACCACGCGGGTTTCTCGGCGACCGGCACGACCGTGGTGGAGATCGGCGACCGCCCGACCGGCATCTCGCGCAGCGCGGAGACCTCCAGGTCGCCGTACACGGTCATCGCGACCGTGCGCGGGATCGGCGTCGCGGTCATGACGAGGACGTGCGGGCTCGTGTCGCCCGCGCCGCGGGTGCGCAGCGCGTCGCGCTGCTCGACGCCGAAGCGGTGCTGCTCGTCGACGACGGCGAGCCCGAGGTCGGCGAACTCGACGTGGTCCTGGATCAGCGCGTGCGTGCCGACGACGATGCCCGCCTCGCCGCTGACGATCTCCAACAGCGACTTCTTGCGCTCCTTCGCGCCCATCGACCCGGTCAGCAGCGTCACGCGGGTGGCGTTCTCCGCGGCACCCAGCTCGCCCGCCTGGCCGAGGTCGCCGAGCATCTCCCGCAGCGACCGCGCGTGCTGGGCGGCGAGGACCTCGGTCGGCGCGAGCATCGCGGCCTGCCGCCCGTTGTCGACGACCTGCAGCATCGCCCGCAGCGCGACGATCGTCTTGCCCGAGCCGACCTCGCCCTGCAGCAGGCGGTTCATCGGGTGCTCGGAGGCGAGGTCCGCGGCGATCTCGTCGCCGATCCCCCGCTGGCCCGCGGTGAGGTCGAAGGGCAGCCGCTTGTCGAACGCGTCCAGGATGCCGCCGCTGACGTGCGGGTTCGCCTTCGCCGGCCGCGAGATGGCCGAGTGCCGCCGCTGCGCGAAGATCAGCTGGACGGCCATGGCCTCGTCCCACTTCAGCCG
Source organism: Amycolatopsis sp. NPDC114478 (assembly GCF_055633805.1). Lineage (NCBI taxonomy): Bacteria > Bacillati > Actinomycetota > Actinomycetes > Pseudonocardiales > Pseudonocardiaceae > Amycolatopsis > Amycolatopsis sp. NPDC114478. The sequence goes on from NZ_JBVKDO010000006.1 coordinate 403,540, forward strand.
CTTCTTCGACGCCTCCAGGTGCGCCCAGTTGGCCGGGCGGTGGATGCCGTGGAGCGCGGTGTCGAGGTCGGACAGCTTGTGCAGCCGCCGCAGCTCGGCCGGCATCGGGTCTTCGTCGACCTCCAGGACGTCGAGGACCTGCCGGACGCACTTGGCGATCGACCACGTCGGCATCCCCTGCGCCGCCGGGTAGACCGGGATGATCGCGGCGAGGAAGTCGTCCATGGCCTCGTCGGCGCGGTCGGCTTCGAACAGCTCGTACTCGGGGTTGGTCAGCTGCAGGGTGTCGCGGAAGGCGGACACCTTGCCGGCGAACAGGCCGGTCTTGCCGGGCACCAGGTCCTTCTCGCGCCAAGCCTGGTTGAAGAAGGCACAGGTGAGCCGGCGCTTCCCGTCGGTGATCACCATGTCGAGGATGGTCCCGTTGCGGGACTTCATCCGCCGCTTGCTCACCTTCTCCACGCGCGCCAGCACGGTCGCGTGCTCGCCCAGCTCGAGGCCGGCGATGTCGGTGAGCTCGCCGCGCTCGGCGTAGCGGCGCGGGTAGTGGCGGAGCAGGTCGCTGACCGTCTCGATGCCCAGCGACGTGGCGAGCGCCTTCGCCGTCTTGGCGCCCAGCAGCAGCGGCAGCTTGTCGCGCAGTCCGGCCATCGGCTATTCGACTCCCATCAGCAGCACGGCTTCCGCCTGGCCGCTGGCGTAGCTGGTCAGCTCCACCTCGGGGTGCTCCACCCGCAGCTGCTCCGCGAGCTCCTCGGCGACCCCGGGCGGGGCGTCGGCCCCGCTCAGCACCGTCACCAGCTCCCCGCCGAGCGCCAGCATCCGGTTGAGCACCTTCATCGCGGCCGCGACCAGGTTCGTCTCCGACGCCGGCGCGGGCTCGATGTGCACCACCTCGTCGTCGACCAGGCCGACGACGTCGCCGGACTGGGCCCGGCCCACCCAGGTTAGCGACTCCTCCTGCGCGATCCGCAGTTCGCCACGCCTGGTCGCGGCGGCCGCTTCGGCCATCGCGACGACGTCGTCGTTGGTGCGGCGCCCGGCGTCGTGCACGGCGAGTGCGGCCAGGACCTGCACGGGCGAGACGCACGGGATGACCACGACGTCCCGGTCGGCGGCCATCGCGTGCCCGGCCGCCGTGTCGACCGCCGCGGTCAGCGCGACGCTGCCCGGAAGGACCGTGACGTGCTGCCCGGCGGCTTCGTTGAGCAGGCTGATGACGTCCTCGACGCTGGGGGTTTCGCCTTCGGGCACGGCGAGTACCGGGATGCTTTCGGCGCGCAGCAATTCGGCCAGCTCGCCGCCGTGCACGACGGCCACGACCGTGCGGTCCATCCCGCCGCCAGGCTCGATCGGCGTCGGCGTGAGCAGCGGTTCGACCCGGATCCTGCGCGGGCGCCCCAGCGCGAGCCCGGCTTCGATGGCGGCGCCGATGTCGGCGCAGTGGACGTGCACGGCGTGGCTGCCCGAGCCGTCGCCGGCGACCGTGACGCTGTCGCCGAGGCCGCTCAGCTCCTTGCGCAGGGTCGGCAGGCTCTGCTCGTCGACGCCGTCGAGGAGGTACATGACCTCCCAGGCGAAGGCCTGCTCCTGCGCGGTCGGTACTTCGAGCGCGTGTTCCCGCTCGATCTCGGCGCCGGTGAGGACGCCGACCAGGGCGTCGAGCACGGCGACGAGCCCGCGCGCACCCGCGTCGACCACCCCGGCCTTGGCCAGGGCGGGCAGCTGCAGGGGCGTCTTTTCGAGGGCGTGCGCGGCCTCTTCCGCGGCTTTCCGCGCGACTTCGCCGAGACTGCGCGTGTCGCCGCGCACGGCGAGTGCGACGGCGTGCAGGACGGTCAGGATGGTCCCGGCGACCGGGCGGCTCACGGCGCCGGTGGCGACCTCGTCGGCGTGCCCCAGCGCTTTCGCCAGCCACGCGCCGTCCAGCTCGCCTTCGGCGCGGTCGGCCAGCCCGCGCACGACCTGGGACAGGATCACGCCGGAGTTGCCCTTGGCGGCGGCCACGGCACCGCGGGCGAGGACCTTCAACGCGCCGGCGGCGTCTTCCGGGGTGGCACCGGCCAGTTCCGCGGCCGCGCCGGTCATCGTGAAGAGCATGTTCGAGCCGGTGTCGGAGTCCGCGACGGGGTAGACGTTGATCTCGTCGATGGCCGGCCGCAGGCTCGCCAGGCTGTGCACACAACCCGCCGCCCAGGCCGACACCGCCGCCGCGTCCAGCACCCGCACCCCGTAACCTCCTACCCGGTCCCGGGCAGCGTATCGACCCGGTGCTCGGGGCCTCGACCGCAGTAGTTACTATGGTCGAGTTGCCCAGTGCATCTGGGCTCATTTCTATGACCCAGATCCAAAGGAGTTCGACGTGGCTGCCGTGTGCGACGTCTGTGGCAAGGGACCCGGCTTCGGCAAGTCGGTCTCGCACTCCCACCGCCGTACCAACCGCCGGTGGAACCCGAACATCCAGACCGTCCACGCCAAGGTGGGTGTGTCCCAGCGCAAGCGCCTGAACGTGTGCACCTCGTGCATCAAGGCGGGCAAGGTCGTTCGCGGCTGAGGCGAGAAGAGTTCGAAAATGGCGGGTGCTCCTCGGAGCACCCGCCATTTTCTTTACTTCAGGAAGCCGGTCAGCAAGTCCTTCAGCGTTTCCGGTACCTGCAGCACCCCGTGGTCCTGCCCCGCCAGGGTCTCGTACCGCGCCCCGGGCACTGCCGCGGCCGCCGCCTGGGCACCTGCCTGCAGCTCCTCCGGGCTCGCCCCGCCGCCGATCACCAGCGTCGGGATCGAGATCTTCGCCAGGTGGTCTTCGCGGACCCGGGCGCCCGGGCCGCAGATCGTCAGGTCGTACGGCAGCGTGTGCGCCAGCGCCGTGAACCAGCCCCACACCGGCGCCTGCTTCATCCCCTCGACCATCTCCGCCGGGGTGCCCGCGACCCGCAGGAACGTCGCCACGGCGCCGTCGCGGTCGCCCGCCGCCAGCTGCGCCTGCACCTCGTCCAGGACGTCACCACGCGGGTGTTCCGCGGTCGCGTACGGCGGCTCGTACGCCACCAGCTTGTCGATCGGGAGACCCGCGGCCGCCGCCTCCAGCGCCAGGATCGCGCCCGACGAGTGCCCGAACACCGACGCCGAGCCGCCGGCCTCGGCGATCAGCGCCGCGATGTCCTCGATCTCGCGCTCCATCGCGTACTCGGCCGAGTCGCCGGAGTCACCGCGGCCCCGCCGGTCGTAGGCGATCGTCGTGAAGTCCCCGGAGAGGACCTCGGCCAGGCCCGCGACCGTCGTCCGGTCGTTGAACGCGCCGCCGACCAGGATCACCGGCGCGCCCGACCCGCGCCGCTCGAAGAAGATGGCCGTGCCGTCGGCCGAAGTGACGTTCATGCTTCCTCCAAAGGTTTACCCCTGGTCGGAGCCGTCACGCGGATCCGGACACCGAACCTACGGGAGTTTCCAGTCGACCGGCGCCGCGCCCTGCTGCTCCAGGAGCTGGTTGGCCCGGCTGAACGGCCGTGACCCGAAGAAGCCGTTGTGCGCCGAGAGCGGGCTCGGGTGGGCCGACTCGATGCACGGGACCTCGCCCAGCATCGGCCGCAGGTTGCGCGCGTTGCGGCCCCACAGGATCGCCACCATCGGCTCCGAGCGGGCCGCGAGCGCCTTGATCGCCTGCTCGGTGACCGCTTCCCAGCCCTTGCCCTGGTGCGAGTTCGACTTCCCGGGCTGCACGGTCAGCGACCTGTTGAGCAGCAGCACGCCCTGGTCGGCCCACGGCGTCAGGTCGCCGTTGGACGGCAGCGGGTGGCCGAGGTCGTCGGCGTACTCCTTGTAGATGTTGACCAGGCTCTTCGGGATCGGCCGGACGTCCGCCGCCACCGAGAAGCTCAGGCCCACCGCGTGCCCGGGCGTCGGGTACGGGTCCTGCCCGACGATCAGCACGCGCACGTCGTGGAACGGCTGCTTGAACGCGCGGAGGACGTGCTCCCCCGCCGGCAGGTAGGTCCGGCCCGCGGCGATCTCCGCGCGGAGGAACTCCCCCATCGCGGCGACCTGCGGCGCCACCGGTTCGAGGGCCTCGGCCCAGCCTGCCTCGACGATGTCCTGCAGCGGTCGTGCGGTCACGGCGCGCAAGCCTACCGGGCGTGGCCGACGTCACCCGAGCGGGTCGAGCCGCCTCAGCTCGGTGCGGAACCGCTTCCCGCGTTCGACGTAGGAATCCACCACCATCGCGATGCTTTCCGGCCCGAACGACGTGTTCTCCCGCACCTTCGCCGGCACGCCCAGCGCGATCTCCCCGGTCTTGACGCGGCTGCCGTACGACAGCACCGCGCCCGCGCCGACCATGCCGCCGTCCTCGATGACCGAGCCGTTGAGCACCACCGAGCCCGACGCGATCAGGCAGCCGGTGCCGATCGTCGCGCCCTCGACGTGCACCGCGTGCCCGATCGCCGACGAAGGCCCGAGGATCGTCGGGTGCCGTTCGGTGCAGTGCAGGACGCAGCCGTCCTGGACGTTCGAGCGCTCGCCGAGCTCGATGTAGCCGTGGTCGCCGCGCAGCACGGTCTGCGGCCACACCGACGCGAACGCGCCGATCCGGACGTCGCCGATCACCGTCGCGTCCGGGTGGATGTAGGCGTCGGGGTGGATCGTCGGCTCGAGCGAACCGAGTGCGTAGATCGGCATGCCGCCTCCGGGGTGACTGCGGTTTCACTTCCCGTGCGATTGGATCACGGCATCGCCGCGGACAGGAACGCCAGTACCGGGAGCACGGCCCTCGTGCTCCTCCTCGTCGTGCTGACCTGGCTGCTCAGCCTGCCGGTCGCCTCGCCCGCGCTCGCGAACGGCCTGGCCGGGACGCCGCCGATGGGCTGGAACAGCTGGAACCAGGTCCGCTGCTACGACCTCACGGAAGACGTCGTCAAGAAGGCGGCCGACGCGCTCGCCGACACCGGCTTGCGTGACGCGGGTTACAAGTACGTCGTCGTCGACGACTGCTGGCAGGCCCCCGCCCGTGCCGCCGACGGCTCGCTACAGGCGGACCCGACGCGCTTCCCGCACGGCATCGCCGACCTCGCCGACTACGTCCACTCGCGCGGCCTGCTGTTCGGCATCTACGCCGTGCCCGGCAGCCGGACCTGCGCGATGGCCAACGACGCCTACCCCGCGTCCGGCATCGGCTCACTCGGCCACGAACGCCAGGACGCCGAGACGTTCGACCGCTGGGGCGTCGACTACCTCAAGTACGACTGGTGCAACGCCGACACCGTCGACGGCCTCGACCGGAAAGCCGCGTTCGAGAAGATGCGCGACGAACTGGCCGCGCTGCCCCGCCCGATCGTCTACGCGATCTCCGAATACGGCGTCTCGAGCCCGTGGACCTGGGCGCGGCCGGTGGCGAACCTCTGGCGCACCACCTACGACCTGGTCCCGACCTGGGACTCGGTGCTCGCGACGATCGACCAGCAGGCCGCCGTCGCCGTGCACAGCGGCGGCCCGGGCGGCTGGAACGACCCGGACATGCTGCAGGTCGGCAACGGCACGCTGACCGCCGACGAGGCCCGCGCGCACTTCAGCGTCTGGGCCGTGCTGAACGCGCCGCTGTTCGCCGGCACCGACCCGGCGAAGCTGAGCGACACCGACCTGGCGACCCTCGGCAACCCCGAGGCGATCGCCGTCGACCAGGACTTCGCCGGCGGCCAGGGCCGGCAGCTCGAGGCCGGCCCCGGCTACCAGGTGTGGGGGAAACCGCTTACCGGCGGCGGGTTCGCGGTGGTGCTGCTCAACACCGGCAGCACCACCGCGACCGTCTCCGCGGCGATCCCGGGCGCGTGGCGCGTCCGGGATCTGTGGGCCCACCGGGAAACGGGCACTGCCGTCGGCTCCGTTTCCTCGACCCTGCGGCCGCACGCGGCGGCCCTGCTGAAGCTCACCCCGAGGTGAGGTCCTTGCCGAAGCAGCGGCTTTCGGGCTCGTTCTTGTACACGCCGAAGTTCGGGATCTCGGCGTACCCCGACGACGTGTAGAGCGCGATGGCCTCGGGCTGCTTGGTGCCGGTTTCCAGGACCGCGCGCTTGCGGCCGCACAACGCCGCCGTGCGCTCCAGTTCGGACAGGATCATCCGCGCGAACCCGCGCCCGCGGGCGGAATCGGCGACGTACATCCGCTTGAACTCGGCGTCGCCGTCCCGGAAGTCCGGCGCCGGGCCGTCGTGGGCGCGCCACGCACCGCAGGCGACCGCTTCCTCGCCCTGGTAGCCGATGAGGAACAGGCCCTCCGGCGGGTCGAAGTCCGCCGGGCTCATCGGGGTGGCGTCCTCACTGCCGTAGCGCTCGACGTACACCTGCTGCACCGCGGCCATCAGCTTGGCCGCGTCGGGATGGTCGTAGGGGACCGGAACGATTCTCACGCTTTCCGAGCCTAGATCAGCGCCAGTGCGTCCAGCCGCCTTCTCGCGCAAAAGGCTTGCCGTCCACGGTGATCCCGGAGTCCGCCATCGTGACGACGCCGATCGTGCGCCACCCTTCGGGCAGCTCGGCGAACGGCGGGAAGGTGGCGGCCAGCGCGTGGTCCTCGCCACCGGTCAGGACCCAGTCGAGGGGGTCGGCGCCCAGCGCGGCACCGACTTCGGTGAGCCGGGCGGGGACGTCGAGGTCGGCGGTGCGGACGTCGATGCCGACGCCGGAGGCTTCGCCGATGTGCCCGAGGTCGGCGAGCAGGCCGTCGGAGACGTCGATCATGGCCGTGGCCCCGGCGAGCGCCGCGCGTGGACCGGCTTCGTAGGGCGGTTCCGGGCAGCGCTGGGCGTTGACGACGCCGACCGGGGAGCGGAACCCGCGCCCGAGCACGGCGAGGCCCGCGGCGGCCCAGCCGAGGCGCCCGTTGACGGCGAGGACGTCGCCGGGGCGGGCTCCCGAGCGCGTCACGGGCTCGCGGTCGCCGAGGTCGCCGAGCGCGGTCACGCTGATCACGAGCTGGTCGGCGCGGACCATGTCGCCACCGGAGACGCCCACGCCGGCGCGTCCGGCTTCGGCCCACATGCCGTCCGCGAGGCCGGTGACGACCTCGCGCGGGGTGTCGGGCGGGCAGGCGATCCCGACCAGGACGGTCGTCGGGGTGGCGCCCATGGCGGCGATGTCGGCCAGGTTGACCGCGACGGCCTTGCGCCCGACGTACTCGGGCGGCGACCAGTCGAGCCGGAAGTGGACGCCCTGGACGAGCACGTCGGTGCTGGCGACCACGCGGCCGTCGGGCGCCGCGACGACGGCGGCGTCGTCACCCGGGCCGAGCAGGGTGCCCGGCGGCTGGCGCCGTCCTTCGGTGACGGCGCGGATGAGCGCGAACTCTCCGGTCTCGGCGACCGTTCCGTCGTTCGGTGACACCGGTCACCTCTGCTTTCTCTACCGGGACAAAGATCGATCACCGATAGTCGGATGCCCTATGTTTTTCCGTGAGCTGGCGATACGTTGCTGATGACGTTCCTACCTTGAGCCGATCGATCCCGACGAAAGGGCGCGCCGTGGTCCACGCATACATCCTCATCCAGACCGAGGTCGGCAAGGCGGCCGCGGTGGCTGCCGAGATCTCCAGCATCCCGGGTGTGACCAGCTCGGAGGATGTCACCGGACCGTACGACGTCATCGTCCGCGCGGCCGCCGACAACGTGGACCAGCTCGGCCAGCTCGTCGTCGCGAAGGTGCAGAACGTGGAGGGCATCACGCGGACGCTGACCTGCCCGGTCGTCCACCTCTGACCAGTGGTGTAGTGGTCGGGTGCCTGATTCCGACACCGGTGCCCCGCCCAAGGTGGTCCTCGTCACCGCGGCCGCGCTCGCCGTGGCCTTGGCGGTCGCCGTCGCCGTCTTCGCGCTGACCCAGCGCTCCTCATCCGACGCCGTGGGTCCGCTGCCGTTGGTCCCCGTGCCGGCGCCCGCCGCGGGCGCGCCGGGGTGCACGACGTTGCTCGGGGCGGTGCCGTCCGAACTGAAGTCGAACGGCACGGCGTTGAAGGTGCGCGAGCTGGCCGCACCGGCGCCGCCCGCGACCGTGGCCTGGGGCACGGCCGACCCGCTGGTGCTGCGGTGCGGGCTGAACCGCCCGCCGGAGCTGACGCCGACGGCGGCGTTGCGCCTGGTGAACGGCGTCCAGTGGCTGCAGGTGCCGGGCGAGGGCGCGTCGACGTGGTACGTCGTGGACCGCGAGGTCTACGCGGCGCTGACCGTGCCCGACAGCGCCGGGACGGGCCCGTTGCAGACGATCTCCGACACCGTGGCGGCCAAGCTGCCTGCGCGTCCGTTGCGGTTTTCCTGAGCTTCGGTCAGCGCAAGCCGGTGCCGCGCGCGATGGCCGTGTCGATGAGCGTGGTCAGCAGCGTCGCGTAGTCCAGGCCGGTGACCTCCCACATCTTCGGGTAGGCGGACTTCGTCGTGAAGCCGGGCATGGTGTTGACCTCGTTGATGGTCAGTTCGCCGTCGGCGCCGACGAAGAAGTCGACGCGGGCGAGGCCCTGGCAGTCGAGGGCCTGGAAGGCCTGGACCGCCATCGCGCGGAGCTTCTCGGTGAGGGCGTCGTCGAGCTTGGCCGGGATGTCGAGCTCGGCGTCGTCGCCGAGGTACTTGGTTTCGAAGTCGTACCAAGCGTTTTCGTCCTCGGACAGGACGCGGATCTCGGCGGGCAGCGAGGCTTCGACGTGCCCGTCGGGGAATTCGAGGACCCCGCATTCGACCTCGCGCCCGACGACGGCGGCCTCGACGAGGACCTTGGGGTCGGTGGCGCGGGCGAACTCGATGGCGGCGTCGAGGTCGTCCCAGGTCGTCACGCGGCTGATCCCGACGGACGACCCGGCACGCGACGGCTTGACGAAGACGGGCAGGCCGAGCTTGGCCCGGTCATCGTCGTCCAAAGTGGACTGACCGCGCTTGAGCGCGGCGAAGGTCCCGACCGGAAGTCCTTCGGCGGCCAGGAGTTTCTTCGCGGTTTCCTTGTCCATGGCGGCGGCGCTGGCGAGCACGCCGGGGCCGACGTACGGGATGCCGGCGAGCTCGAGCAGGCCCTGGATGGTGCCGTCCTCGCCGAAGGCGCCGTGCAGCACCGGGAAGACGACGTCCACCTGCGAGAGGAGCTCGCTTTCGCGCCCGGGTTCGACGGCGACGAGCCCCCGGCTGGAGGGATCCCCGGCGAGGACGAGGCTCTTGCCGTCGTCGACGGACGGCAGTTCGCGGCCGCGGATGGCGAGCTGGGCGGAGTCGCCGGTGCCGAGCACCCACCGGCCGTCCCGGGTGATGCCGACCGGGACCGCCTCGAACCGCGCGGGGTCGAGGTTCCCCAGGACGCTGCCGGCGGACAGGCAGGAGATGGTGTGCTCACTGCTGCGCCCACCGAACACGACCGCCACCCGGATCTTCTCGCTCATGGTGAGCCACCGTACCCGGTGACCTCGCGGAACAGCCCAGCCCGGTGCGGCGGGAGGTGCGTGGTGGGCGGTGAACGCAACCGGTGAGGAGGTGGTGCGTCCGATAGGTCGAGGGGGCGGTGGGTTCGGGTTCCGGGGTTGGTTGGTGCTTGGTCTTCGGTGCTTGCGCCCTGGGGTTCGACTGGCGGTCGTCCGTGGTTCGCCGCTCGCGGTTCCCGGGGTTGGTTCTTGCTCCCGGCTCCCGCACTCTGGCTCTCGGCTCACGCGCCTTCGGCTCCCGCGCTGCTGCTTCTCGCGACCGGTTCCATGCTCTCGCCGCCCGCTTCCGGCTCACGCACCTTCGGCTCGCGCGCTGCTTGCTGCTCGCCCCCGCTCCCCCGCGGCCAACTCCGCGCTTCAGCTCCCGCGCTCCCGGCCTCCGCGCCTCCGGCTCTCACGCTCCCGTACTCAGGCTTTCGGCTCACGCGCTGCCGCTCTCGCCGCCTGCTCCCGGCTCTCGGCTCATGCGCCTTCGGCTCGCGCGCTACTTGCTTCTCGCCCCCGCTTCCGTCCCCCGCCCCCGCGCGGCCAGCTCCGCGCTCCCGCGCCTCCGGCTCCCGGCTCCCGGCTCCCGGCTCCCGGCTCCCAGCTCCCGGCTCCCGGCTCCCGGCTCCCGGCTCCCGGCTCCCGGCTCCCGGCTCCCGGCTCCCGGCTCCCGGCGACATGAAGAGTCGTTCACACCATCCCGCACCAGGGTTCCGTCAAAGTCGCAACGGCGGGCAGCTCCGCCGCCGCAGGACGCCGACCGTGCCGCCCCCCTGCCATCCCGCGCACTGAACGACCTTCCACCACAAGCCACCCGCCCGCCACGCCGAGACAGACCCCGCCCTCCCAGGGGGAACCTCCACCGGATTGACCATATCGGCCCCAACCCACCCAAAGCCGCGAAAAGCCACCAACAAGCCCACACTTGTCCACATCACAACGACCCTGTGGACAACCGAAAAAACCTCAGCGCAGCAACGAAACCAACGTCGGCAAAGCCGCCACCAAAGCCTCCCGCGAACACCCCGCATACCCGATCGCCACCCCGTGCGCCGACGGCGTCCCGGCGAAATGCCGCGCCAACCCGTCCAACCGGATCCCCCGCCGCTCGGCCGAAGCGATCACCGACGCCTCCACCGATGCCGACGAAAACGGCACCACCAAGTGCGCCCCCGCGTCATCCCCGCGCACCGGGACCTCCGCCGCCGACAAAGCCCCCGCCAGCAACGTCCGCCTCTCCGCCATCTCGCGGCGCAGCTTCCGCAGGTGCCGGCCCAAATCTCCGTTGCGCGCGAACTCGTACAACACCCGCTGCCCCGCCGGCGACGGACGAGTCCCGGTCGAATCGCGATACGCCAAAACCGCCGACGTGATCGCCTCCGGCGCCACCATCCATCCCGCCCCCAGCGTCGGCGTGAGGATCTTCGACGTCGTCCCCAAATGCGCCACCACGTCCGGCGCCAAAGAAGCCAACATCGGCAACGGCGCCACGTCGAAGCGCAACTCTCCGTCGTAGTCGTCCTCGATGATCAACATCGACGACGACCGCGCCAGCTCCACCAGCGATACCCGCCGCGCCGCCGAAAGCCTGCTGCCCATCGGGTACTGGTGCGCCGGTGAGCAGTACACCGCCCGCGTGCCCGCCGGGATCGCGGAAGGCCGCAACCCCTCGTCATCCACCGGGACGCCCACCACCCGCATGCCCGCCCGGCGGAACGCCTGCACCGCCCGCTGGTACCCCGGCTCCTCGACCGCGACGACGTCCCCGCGCTCCAGTACCGCCGCCGCCAGCTCGACGACCGCCGCCGTCGTGCCGCCCGTCGCCAGCACCGAACCCGCCGCCAGCCCGCGGTGGCGCAGCAAGTGCTCCGACACCGCCGCGCGGTACTCCGGCAGCCCCGCGCGGTGGGCGCGGACCAGGGGATCCGGGTCGGCCGCCGCCCGCCAGGCGCGACGCCAGGCCGCGCGGTCCAGGCCGTCCGCCCACGGTGTGCCCGGGCCGAGGTCGAGAAGCGACGGCGCCGCCGCCTCGGGCGCCGGGACGGCCGGCGCCGGCACCTCCGAGGCCGAAAACGACGGCGGTGTCGTCACGTACGTGCCGGAGCCGTGCCGCCCGGCGATCCAGCCCTCCGCGTGCAGCTGCTCGTACGCCGCCGACGTCACCGTTCGGCTGACGCCGAGGCGGCCGGCCAGCGCCCGCGTCGACGGCAGCCGGTCGCCACCCCGGAGATGGCCTGAAGCGGCCGCTTCGCGCAACGCGTCGGCGAGCTGGACGGCCAGCGGCGTCACCGCCGAACGGTCGAGGCTGACCGGGAGCGCGGTGTCGGCGTGGGTCACGGAACCTCCTCGAGTGGACTTCCCAAGTGTACGAGAAGTGGCCGTTTTCCGATGCCACTGCGCTGGGAGACGCTGGTCGCATGCTGTCCACCACGTCCCGCACCACGCTCGGCCGCAAGAAGCACCGCGCCGTCACCGACCGCTCGGCACTGCACGCCGTCCTCGACGAGGGCCTGATCTGCCACCTCGGCATCGTCCGCGACGGCGCGCCCCTCGTCCTGCCGACCGGCTACGGCCGCGACGGCGACACGCTCTACCTGCACGGCTCCACCGGCGCGTCGAGCCTCCGCACGGCGGCGCAGGACCTCGACGTCTGCGTCACCGTGACGCTCCTCGACGGCATCGTCTACTCGCGCTCGGTGAACAACCACTCGATGAACTACCGCAGCGCGGTGATCTTCGGGAAGGCGACGCCGGTGCTCGACGCCGACGCGAAGATGCACGGCCTCAAGGTGCTCACCGACCACCTCGCGCCGGGCTCGTGGGAGCACGCGCGCGAGGTCAACGCGAAGGAGTTCGCCGCGGTCAGCGTGCTCGCGCTCGACCTCGCGGAGGCGTCGGTGAAGATGCGCGCCGAGGGCCCGGACGACGAGCCCGAGGACCTCGACGCGGACTACGCCTGGGCCGGCGTCCTGCCGGTCCGCACCGTCTTCGGCGCGCCCGAGCCGTCGACCGACCTCTCCCCCGGCTGGACCACGCCGGCGCACGTCACCGAGCGAGCGGCAACCTGACCGTGAACGTCGTCCGGCCCGGCTCCGACGACACTGCGACCGTCCCGCCGTGCGCCGTCACCAGGGACTGGACCACCGACAGCCCGAGCCCGGTGCCGCCGTTGTCGCGGGTGCGCGAGTCGTCGACGCGGAAGAACCGGTCGAAGATCCGCTCCTGATCCGCCGGAGCGATCCCCGGTCCCGCGTCGCTGACCTCGACGACCGCCTCGGCCCCGGAAACCACCACCGAGACGTGCACCGCCGTCCCGGATGGGGTGTGCACGGCGGCGTTGGCCAGCAGGTTGTCGAGCACCTGCCGCAGCCGCAGCGGGTCCGCGGAAACGAACGCCGGCGTGAGCGAAGAGGAAACCGGGTGGTCGGGCCGCCCGGCGGCGAACGCGTCCACCGCGTCGCCGGCCAGCTCCGCCAGGTCGACGCGCTCGGGCCGCAACGGCGTCTCGGCGGCCCGCGCGTCGAGCCGGGCCAGCAGCAGGAGGTCGTCGACGAGCACGCTCATCCGCGCCGTCTCGGAGCGGATCTTCCCCAGGTGCGCTTCCCGTTCCGCCGGCTCGTTCGCCGCGGCGTAGCGGAAGAGGTCGGCGTAGCCGCGGATCGACGTCAGCGGTGTGCGCAGCTCGTGGGAGGCGTCCGCGACGAACCGGCGCAGCCGCTCGTTCGCCTCGGTCTTCGCCGCCAGTGACGTGTCGATGTGGGCCAGCATCACGTTGAACGCCGTCCGCAGCTCCTCGACCTCGGCGCCGCCGCCGGCGCCCGCCGCGCGCACCGGCAGGTCGGCGTTCGCCGTGAGGTCGTGGGACGCGATGTCGTGCGCGGTGCCGGCCATGTCGGCCAGCGGGCGCAGGCCGCGGCTCAGCACCAGCCGTCCGACGACCAGGAGCACGGCCAGCGCGAACGCGAACGCGCCGACCTCGACCCAGATCAGCTGCCGCACCGTGCCGTCGAGGTCCTTCTGCGGAGCGGCCGAAAGCAGCACCGACCCGTTGTCGACCGGGCACGCGCGCACCCGGTACGGCCCGTCTTCGGAGAGGGAGATCGTGCGCGTGACGTCGCCGCCCACCGCGTCGGCGGCGATCTTCGCCAGCTCCTTCGCGTCGCCGGGCAGCTGGCCGCCGGGTTCGGGCGTCGCGACGCCGTCGCGCACCTTGTACAGCGCCGAGTACCACGAGTAGACCGACTGCGGCGAGCCGTGGGTCTCGCGCAGCAGCGGCAGCTGGGTGTTCTGGCTCTTGGACAGCTGCTCGTCGAGCCGCCGGTCGAGGTAGCCGTGCATGATCCCGACCGTCGTGACGCCGACGGCCGCGAACACGACCAGGGCGAGCGCGCCGAGGCCGAGCGTGATCCGGGTGCCCAACCGCGTGCGCTGCCAGGCCCCGTACCACCGGCGGAAGAAGCGCTTCACCGGTTGGCCTGGCGCACGACGTACCCGACTCCGCGCACGGTGTGGATCAGCGGTTCGCCGTCGCCCGCGTCGACCTTGCGCCGCAGGTGCGAGATGACGAGTTCGACCACATTGGACCGGCCGCCGAAGTCGTACTCCCAGACGTGGTCGAGGATCTGCGCCTTCGTCAGCACCGACGGCGACCGGCGCATGAGGTAGCGCAGCAGCTCGTACTCGGTCGGCGTCAGCTCGGCCGCGCGGTCGCCGCGGCGGACCTCGCGGGTGTCCTCGTCCAGCGTCAGGTCCCCGACGCGCAGCACGGCCCCGCGCGTCGGCACCTGGTGCGTGACGCCGGAGCTGCGCCGCAGCACGGCCCGCAGCCGGGCCATCAGCTCCTCGACGGAAAACGGTTTCACGAGGTAGTCGTCACCCCCGCGGGTGAGCCCGGCGACCCGGTCGGCCGTCGCGTCCTTGGCCGTGAGGAACACCACGGGCACCGCGCTGCCGTTCTCCCGGAGGCGGTCGAGCACGGTGAAGCCGTCGAGGTCGGGCAGCATCAGGTCGAGCACGACGATGTCCGGCCCGAACTCGGCGGCCTGGCTCAGCGCGGCCTTCCCGGACCCGGCCGTGACCGCGTGCCAGCCCTCGTACCGGGCGACGGTGGCGACGAGGTCGGCGATGTGCGGCTCGTCGTCGACGACGAGCAGGCGCACGGGTTCGGAGGGCTGCACCACCCCATCTTCTCCCGGCGCACGCGCGCCCGGCGACCGGTGGCGCGGGCCGACAGGAATCCGACAGCCGGTACCCAGACTCGCCACAGGGTCCGTGGCGAGTCTGGCCTTCGTGAACCGAAACCGAAGGGGATCCGTGTGACCACCATGACGCAGACCGCCGAGGCCACGCGCCCGGCGATCCGCCCCCGGATCGCCGCGAAATCCGGCCTCTTCCTCTTCCTGGGCGCCAACGTGGGGGCCGTCACGGCGCTGTTCGCGCAGGCCGGCCTGTCGCAGAACGTGCTGATCAGCATCGGCCGGCTCGCCGGCATGTACGGCGCGCTGGCCATGGCGGTCCAGCTGCTGCTCGTCGCGCGGCTGCCCTGGCTGGACCGGCGGATCGGGATGGACCGGCTCACGACGTGGCACCGCTGGACCGGCTTCACGATCCTGTGGACCCTGCTGGCGCACCTGGTGTTCATCGCGTTCGGCTACGCCGAGGTGTCGAGCAAGGGCGTCGTCGACGAGCTGGTCGAGATGGCCAACACCCTCGAAGGCATCCTGCGGGCGCTCGTCGCGTTCGCCGTGATCCTGATCGTCGGGGCGGTTTCGGCGAAGTTCGCGCGCAAGCGGCTCGCCTACGAGACGTGGCACTTCATCCACCTCTACACCTACGCCGCGGTGCTGCTGGCGTTCACCCACCAGATCGCGCTGGGCCAGTCGTTCGCCGGTTCGGAGACGGCGAAGACCTACTGGTGGACGCTCTGGCTGGGCGCCGGCGCCGCCGTGCTCGCCGGGCGCGTCGTGCTCCCGCTGTGGCGGAACCTGCGCCACCAGCTGCGCGTGACCGCGGTCGTATCCGAGGCCCCGGACGTGGTTTCGGTGTACATGACCGGCAAACACCTCGACAAGATGCCGGCGCGGGCGGGCCAGTTCTTCCTGTGGCGGTTCCTGACGAAGGACCGCTGGTGGCAGGCCAACCCCTTCTCCCTGTCGGCCGCACCCGACGGCCGCACGCTGCGGCTGACCGCCAAGGCGCTGGGCGACTCCAGCGCCGGGCTGCGCAGCCTGAAGGTCGGGACGCGCGTGTTCGCCGAAGGCCCGTACGGCGCGTTCACGACGATCCACCAGCGGCGGCCCAACGCGCTGCTCGTGGCGGGCGGCGTCGGCATCACGCCGATCCGCGCGCTGCTGGAGGACATCGACGGCCACGTCGTCGTGCTCTACCGGGTGCGCACGCAGGCCGACGCGGTGCTGCTGCCCGAGCTGAACGGGCTGGCCAAGGCCCGCGGCGCCGTCATCAGCGTCCTCACGGGACCGGACCAGGCGGTCGGCCCGCGCGGCACGATGCTCGGCCCGGCGAACCTGCACATGATGGTGCCGGACGTGCATGAACGGGACGTGTTCGTCTGCGGCCCGCCGGGGATGACGTCGGCCGTGCTGCGCAGCCTGCGCGAGCTGAAGGTGCCGAAGACCCAGGTCCACGCCGAACGCTTCAGCCTTGCGGCCTAAGGGGATTCTCTCGTGAAGAAGACCATTTTCGTCGTCGCGCTGTCGATCGCGGGGTTCATCGCGGTCTGGCGGTTCGAGCCGGGGCCGGTGCACAACACCGCCGTCGCCGCGCCGCCGCCCAGCGTCGCCGCGCCATCCACCGCCCCGGCTCCCCCGGCGTCTACCGGCGCCGCTCCGTCCACTCCGGACAGTGCGAACGCGACAGTCACCACGCAGGGCACGCCCGAGTCGAGCACCTACGGCACCGTCCAGGTCCAGGTGACGTTCACCGGCGCCCGGATGGTCGCGGTCACGCTGCTGCAGGCCCCGGACGACGGCCGCGCGCTCACCGCGTTGCCGCGCCTGCAGGAAGAAGCGATCAAGGCCCAGAGCGCCGACATCGACACGATCACCGGGGCGACCGAGACGAGCGAGTCCTACAAGACGTCGCTGCGGGCGGCCATCGACGCGCGGGGCAGCAGATGACCACGCGCGTGGAGCAGGTGATGGGCCTGCCGATCTCCCTCGATTTGCGGGACGAAGGCGACTTCGCCGAGATCGTCGACGACGTGTTCGCCTGGTTCCGCGACGTCGACGCGAAGTTCAGCCCCTTCAAGGAGGACAGCGAGGTCAGCCGGTACGACCGCGGCGAGCTGACGGCGGCCGAACTGAGCGACGACCTCCTCGAAGTGCTGGAGCTGTGCGCCTACTACGAGCAGCTGTCCGGCGGCGCGTTCCGCGCGCGGCTGCCCGGCCGCGGCCTCGACCCGTGCGCGGTGGTGAAGGGCTGGGCGGTGCAGCGCGCCGCCGACATGCTCAAGGCCGACGGCGCGACGACGTTCTGCCTCAACGCCGGCGGCGACGTCGTCACCGCCGGCGAGCCGCGGCCCGGACGGCCGTGGCGGGTCGGCGTGCGGCACCCCGAGCAGCCCTTGGCCGTGTGCGCGGTGGTGGAGTCGCGCAACGGCGCCATCGCGACGTCGGCGGCCTACGAGCGCGGCTCGCACATCCTCGACGGCCGGTCGGGCGCGCCGGCGACCGGGCTGCTGAGCGTCACGGTCATGGCCCGCGACCTGGTCACCGCGGACGCGCTGGCGACGGCGGCGTTCGCGATGGGCACCGAGGGCATCACGTGGGCGGCCGACCGGCCGGACTGCGAGATCCTCATCGTCGACGACAGCCGCCGCGTGCACCGGACGGCGGGCCTCGCGCTGGCGTCGTAATCCGGTCGCGCTCGTCCGGGGGCTCGGCCAGACTCGGGAGCAGCCGTCTGCCCGAGGAGAGCCATGCCGTCGTCCGTCCTGCATGTGTCCGTCGACTGCGCCGACCCGTACAAGCTGTGCCAGTTCTGGAGCGAAGTCACCGGAAAACCGGTCCCTGCAGAGGACCAGCCCGGCGACGACGAGTGCGGCATCGCGCTCGAGGGCGGCATCGACATGCTGTTCCTGCGCGTCCCCGAACCGAAGACGGTCAAGAACCGCCTCCACGTGTGCCTCCAGCCGGACGGCCCGCGCGACGACGAGGTGGAGCGCATCCTCGGCCTGGGCGCGACGCTGGTCGACGACCGCCGAAACGCCGACGGCACCGGCTGGGCCGTGCTCGCCGACCCCGAGGGCAACGAGTTCTGCGTCCTGCGCAGCGCGGCCGAACGAGCCGCGACGTCGTGACGGATTCGTTCGCCGTCAACAAGGCCAACTGGGACGAACGCGCGGTGCTGCACGCGGCGTCGCCGGACTACGGCTTCGAGACCTACGTTTCGGATCCGGAGCACCTGAGCGGGGTCGTGCGGTTCGACCGGCCGCGCCTGGGCGACCTCGGCGGGGTGCGCGCGGCGCACCTCCAATGCCACATCGGAACGGACACGGTTTCCCTGTCCCGGCTGGGCGCCTCCGTGACGGGCTTGGACTTCTCCGGCCGGGCGCTGGAAGAAGCGCGGCGGTTCGCGTCCGCCACGAACGCCGAGATCGACTTCCACGAGGCCAACGTCTACGACGCCGTGGAAGTGCTCGGCGCCGGGCGGTTCGACCTGGTCTACACCGGGATCGGCGCGTTGTGCTGGCTGCCCTCGATCGCGGGCTGGGCGGCGGTGGTCGCCGGCCTGCTGCGGCCCGGCGGCCGGCTGTTCGTCCGCGAAGGGCACCCGATGCTGTGGGCGCTCGACGAGACGGCGAACCCGGCGGTGCCGCGGTATCCCTACTTCGAGCACGCCGAACCGCTGGTGTTCGACGAACCCGAGACGTACGTCAAGGTGGAGCGGAAGCTGGAGAACAGCGTCAGCCACTCGTGGAACCACTCGCTGGGCGAGATCATCACGGCACTGCTGGACAACGGCCTGACGCTGACCGGGTTCACCGAGCACGACAGCGTGCCGTGGAACGCGATCCCCGGGCAGATGACGCGGGACGAGGCCACGGACGAGTGGCGGATGACGGACACGCCGTCGCGGGTGGCCGCGAGCTACACGCTCCAGGCCGTCAAGACCGGCTGAATAGGGTGGGCGCATGCCCTTGATCGCGGTCGCCACCCTCGGCGGAACCATCTCCATGGCCCCGGTGCCCGGAGAAAGCGGTGCGGTGCCGCGGCTCGGCGCGGCCGATCTGCTCGGCGGCCTCGGCGACCTGCCGATGGACGTCCTGGCCGAGACGCTGGCCGGCATCGGCAGCGCGTCGCTGGACTTCGCGACGCTGCTGCGGTGCCGCGAGTGGGGGCTGCGGCAGGACGCCGACGGGTTCGTCGTCGTCCAGGGCACGGACACCCTGGAGGAGACGGCCTACTTCCTGGAGCTGACCTGGCCGTCGGACGTCCCGGTCGTGGTCACCGGGGCGATGCGCCACGCGGGGCTGCTCAGCCCGGACGGCCCGGCCAACCTCCGGAACGCGCTGACCGTGGCGGCCGACCCGCGCAGCCGCGGCCGGGGCGTGCTGGTGACGCTGAACGACGACGTCCACGCGGCGCGCTGGGTGCGGAAGGCGCACTCGAGCCACCTGGAAGCGTTTTCGTCGGCGCCGGCGGGTCCGCTCGGCATGGTCGTCGAGCACGCCGTGCACTGGTTCCACCCGTCGCCGCCGCGGCTGCCCGCGCTGGCCGGGACGGACTTTTCGGGGCTGGTCCCGGTGGTCGAAACCGGTCTGGACGACTCGGGGGCGGTGCTCGCGCACGCGGCCACGCAGCCCGATGTGCGCGGGATCGTGGTCGCGGCGACCGGTGTGGGACACGTGTCCGCCGGCACGGCCGACGTGCTCTCGCGGCTGGTCTCCGACCTGCCGGTGGTCGTGGCTTCGCGGACGGGCGCCGGCCCGACGCTGCGGTCGACGTACGGCTTCCACGGCTCGGAGTCGAGCCTGATCGCGATGGGCGCGACGATGGCCGGCTGGCTGGACGCGCGCAAGGCGCGGATCCTGCTGCACGCGCTGCTGGCGTCCGGCGCGGACCGGGCGGCGATCGAGCGCGAGTTCCGCGCCCGCGGCGACCTGGACTGAGTGGTTCAGTCCAGGACCGGGCCGCCCAGCGCGTCCAGGTGGTACGGGCGCATCGCGCGGCCCGCGTCGCGGTAGACGTGCACCGAGATCGCCGGGTCCGGGCCGTCGTTGCGCACCTCGTGGACGTACCCCGGGCCGAACACCCGCGACTGCCCCGCCGAGAGCGCGTGCAGCTCGGTGACCGCGCGGCCGTCCGGCGCGCGGCGGGCCACCGCCTCCGTCAACCGGCCGCTGACCAGCGTGAACGCGCCACTGGCGAACGCGTGGTCGTGCAGGTCGGTGCGCTGGCCGGGCAGCCAGCTCATCAGCCAGACCTCCTGCTGCTCGTCCTTCTCGACGAGCGCCGCGAAGCGCTCTTCGGGGTCGTAGCGCAGCAGGTGCTTCCAGCGGTCGCGGTCGGCGGCGACCTCCAGCGCGACGCGCACCGGGTGGCGCAGCGCGGGGTTTTCGGGACGCAGCAGGGTGTTGTCCGGAACGGCGAACATGAGGGTCCTCACGGGAGAAAAGGGGTGTCGAGCTGGGCCGGGGCGGGGTTCACCGACAACAGCGACACGCGCACATGACGGCGCGAAGGCCCGTGCGGCCCCGCAGCTCAGTCATCTCGTACGCGAACATGGCGACCAGAGTTCCGCATCGCCCCCGGCCCGGTCAAGCCGTCCCAGCTGCCGGGAGATCAGGACCACTCGTGCTTCTGCGACCGGCCCAGCAGCTCCGCGCCCGCCTGCCGCGGGTCGACGCCCTCGTGGCAGACCCGGTGCATCGCGTCGGTGATCGGCATGTCGACACCGACGCTCTGGGCCAGCGCCCGGATCGACGAGCACGACATGACGCCCTCGGCGACCTGCCCGCCCGCCGCCGCCTGCGCCTGTTCGAGCGTCTCGCCGCGGCCGAGGCGCTCGCCGAAGGTCCGGTTGCGCGAAAGCGGCGACGAGCAGGTCGCGACCAGGTCGCCGACGCCGGCGAGCCCGGCGAAGGTCAGCGGGTCGGCGCCCAGCTTCGCGCCGAGGCGGGCCATCTCGGCCAGGCCGCGGGTGATGAGCGTCGCCATCGTGTTGGTGCCCAGGCCCAGGCCCGCGGCCATGCCGGTGCTGAGCGCGATGACGTTCTTGCAGGCACCGCCGAGTTCGCAGCCGACGACATCGGTGTTGGTGTACGGGCGGAAGTAGGAGTTGGCGCAGGCGCGCTGGATCGCGACGGCGCGTTCGTGGTCGGCGCAGGCGAGCACCGCCGCGGCCGGCTGCCCGGCGGCGATCTCCTTGGAGAGGTTGGGCCCGGTGACGACGACGACGTCGCCGGCGTCGATCCCGACGATCTCCCCGATGACCTCGCTCATCCGCTTGAGCGTGCCGAGCTCGACGCCCTTGGCGAGGCTGACGAGGATCGCGTCGGGCGGAAGCAGGGGGCGCCACGCCGAGAGGTTCTCCCGCAGGCTCTGGCTGGGGACGCCCAGCACGACGGCTTGAGCGCCGTCGAGGGCGTTCGCCGGATCGCTGGTGGCGGTGATGTTCTCCGGCAGGCCGACGCCGGGCAGGTAGGCGCTGTTGACGTGCCGCTCGCGGATGTCTTCGGCGACCTGCTCGCGGCGCGCCCACAGGGTGACATCGCGGCCGGCGTCGCCGAGCACCTTCGCGAAGGCGGTGCCCCACGAGCCGGCCCCGAGCACGGTGACCCGCTGGACGTCGGCGCGCATCAGACGGGATCCCCCGGCTTCGCCGACGGCGGTTCTTCGTGGCGGATCTCGCCGAGCAGGCGGGTGACCTCGTCCATCATGACCTTGGTGACCTCGCGCAGCTTCGACGCGCTGCGGGTGTTGCCGCCGCGGTAGGCGGACAGGTCGATCGGGTCGCCGACGGAGTGCGTGATCGTCTTGCGCGGGAAGGGCGTGAACTTCTTGGTGTAGCCGTTGAAGATCTGGTTGGTGCCCCAGCGCGCGATCGGGATGATGGGGACGTCGTTCTGCAGCGCGAGCCGGGCGGCGCCGGTGAAGGACTCCTTCGGCCAGCCGGCGGGGTCCTTGGTGATGGTGCCCTCGGGGTAGATGACGACGATCTTGCCTTCTTCGAGGGCCTGGTGCGCGGCCTTGAGGCTGTCCCCGGCGGCGGCGGACCCGCGCGAGACGGGGATCTGCCCGGACCTGGAGACGATCGGTCCGAGGATCGGCGCGCGCTTCAGGCTCTCCTTGAAGAGGAACCGCGGGACGCGCTTCTGCCGGTGCACGAAGACGGCGTCGACAACGGGGTCGAGGTGCGAGATGTGGTTCATGACGAGCAGCGCGGGCCCTTGCCGCGGAATCTTCTCGGCCCCGACGTAGACCCGCCGGGCAATGCCGGTGAGCGGGTAGAACAGTACGGCGGCCAGCCCCACCCAGAAGCCGCCCTTCTCACGCCGGGCCACGATCTCCTCCTCCACGTCAGCTCCCCCAGATCCTGCCGCGCCGGGGTGAGGGCAGTCCAGGGAGGGTGTCCTTGGCCGGTGATCAGCGGGTGATCGGCAGTGGTCAGGGCCGGGTTCGGGGGCCGCGGGTCGGCTGGGCGCCGCGGGCTGACCGGGCCGGGGCATGGCTCGGCCAGGCAGGTGCCGGGCTCCTCGAAACCTGGCGCCGGGTTCCCGGGGTGGGCGGGGTGGGAGCGGCGCTTCGGCCGGGTGCCTGGTTCATCGCGACCTGGCGCAGGGGTCGCCGGGCCGGACATCGCTCGACGGGCTCAGACTCCGCAGGCGCCGGCTCGGCCGCGCAGGGTCGATGGGCTCTCACTCGCGGCTCCAGCTCGCCGGCCGAGCCGCTCTCCCAGCCATCAGCGCGGCGCCACCGCGCCATGCACCGGCACCGACCGAACCGCGAGGCTTAGCGAGGTCCCATGGCCCGACCAGCCCAAGCACCCAGCCCTCCGGACGAAACCCACGCCACGCACCGCCCATGCCCAACCCAACCGCCGGTCGCAGGCCCAGCCCGTTTTTCCGCGAACCACCCGCCATCCCCCACCAACCAGGCCCACCCTCCCTGGGGGCCACCCCGTCTCGAAGCTACCGCCCCCAACCGACCAAAACCCCGCCGAACCACCCCACCACCCCCGACTTGTCCACAACACCCATCACCTGTGGACAACCCGCCCCTCCCGCCGACACCCACCCGCCATTTCGGGTAAAGATGGACACGTGGACGTGGACCTGGTCGTGCCGATGAAACACCCCCGCGACGGCAAGTCGCGGCTGCGTGGGGCCGTCGCGCCCGAGCGGCACCCTGGGCTTGTCCTCGCGCTGGCCGCTGACACCCTCGCCGCCGTCACCTCGACCGCGCGGGTGCGGCGCGTGCTGCTCGTCGCCGCCGATCCGGCCGCCCTGGCCGAGCTCGGGGAGCTCGGGATCGAGATCGTCGCCGAGCCCGCCGAAAAGTCCCTCAACGCCGCCTTCCGGCACGGTGCCGACCTGCTCCGGCGGGACGATCCGCACGCCGTCGTCGGGGCGCTGCAAGCCGATCTCCCCGCTCTGCGAGCCATCGACCTCACCGACGCCATCGCCGAAAGCGACAACCGGCGGGCCTTCGTCGCCGACCGCCAAGGCACCGGCACCACCCTCCTCCTGTCCGCGCCCGGCGCACCCCTCGATCCCCGCTTCGGCCCCGGATCGGCCCAGCACCACCAAGCCTCCGGCGCCGTCCCGCTCCGGAAAAAACTGCCGAGCCTGCGCAGCGACGTCGATACCCCCGAAGACCTCGCCCACGTCAAAACCCTGGGTGTCGGGAAACACACCGCGGAGCTGTTCACCTGACCTTCACCGCGGCCTGCGCAATTCGGCGGGGCTTGGTGAACAATGGGGTCCGTGAGCACAGAAGACGGCGGCACGCCCGCACAGCGGAGGCGACGGAACCCGGCGAGCGGATCTTCGGAGACGGCGAAGAAGGCGACCACCGCCAAGAAGGTCCCGTCGAAGTCCACCGCGCGCGACACCGCGGCCCGTGCCACCGCCGGCAAGGCCAGGACCCGCAAGACCACCGCCGCCGCGGCCACCCCCGCCACGAACCGGCGCCGCAGCTCCGCGCAGGGCAACCCGCGCGGCCCCGAGGAGTTCCGGGCCGTCCCGTCCGCGCCGCCCGCGGTCACCGCCGCGCCGACCGCCGTCGAGACGCTGCCGGACGACCGGTACTTCAACCGCGAGCTCTCCTGGCAGGACTTCAACGCCCGCGTGCTCGCGCTGGCCGAGGACGAGTCGCAGCCGCTGCTCGAACGGGCGAAGTTCCTCGCCATCTTCGCGTCCAATCTGGACGAGTTCTACATGGTCCGCGTCGCCGGCCTGAAGCGCCGCGACGAGACCGGCCTGCTGGTGCGCAGCGCGGACGGGCTCACCCCGCGCGAACAGCTCGACTACATCGCCAAGCGCAACCAGGACCTGGTCGAGCGGCAGACCGGCGCGTTCGAGAAGCACCTGCGCCCGCAGCTGGCCGAGCACGACATCCACATCGTCGGCTGGGCCGACCTCTCCGGCGCCGACCAGCTCCGGCTGTCCAGCTACTTCTCCGAGCAGATCTTCCCGGTGCTGACGCCGCTGGCCGTCGACCCGGCGCACCCGTTCCCGTACATTTCGGGCCTTTCGCTCAACCTCGCCGTCACGGTCCGCGACCCGGAGGGCGGCACCGAGCGCTTCGCGCGTGTCAAGGTGCCGAGCAACGTGCCACGCCTGATGCGCGTCGAGACCGAGCGCACCAGCCGGACGGCGACGTTCCTGCCCCTCGAAGAGCTCATCGCCGCCCACCTCGGCGAGCTGTTCACCGGCATGGACGTCACCGAGCACCACGTCTTCCGCGTCACCCGCAACGCCGACTTCGAGGTCGACGAAGACCGCGACGAAGACCTCCTGCAGGCCCTCGAGCGCGAGCTGGCCCAGCGCCGGTTCGGCCCGCCGGTGCGCCTCGAGGTCGCGCAGGACATGAGCGAGCACATGCTCGAGCTGCTGCTGCGCGAGCTCGACGTCGACCCGGCGGACGTCGTCGAGGTGCCCGGCCTGCTCGACCTGACCTGCCTGCACCAGCTGTCCAGTGTGGACCGCAAGGAGCTGAAGGACCGGCCGTTCGTGCCGGCGACGCACCCGGCGTTCGGCGAGCGCGAGACGCCGAAGAGCGTTTTCGCGACGCTGCGCGAGGGTGACGTGCTCGTGCACCACCCCTACGACTCGTTCTCCACGAGCGTGCAGCGGTTCATCGAGCAGGCGGCGGCCGACTCGAAGGTCCTCGCGATCAAGCAGACGCTGTACCGGACGTCCGGTGACTCGCCGATCGTCGACGCGCTGATCGACGCCGCCGAGGCGGGCAAGCAGGTCGTCGCGCTGGTCGAGATCAAGGCACGGTTCGACGAGCAGGCCAACATCACCTGGGCGCGCACGCTGGAGCGCGCGGGTGTGCACGTCGTGTACGGCCTGGTCGGGCTGAAGACGCACTGCAAGGTGTCGATGATCGTGCGCCAGGAGGGCTCGACCATCCGCCGCTACTGCCACATCGGCACCGGCAACTACAACCCGAAGACCGCGCGGCTCTACGAGGACATCGGCCTGTTCACCGCCGACCCGAGCATCGGCGCGGACGTCACCGACCTGTTCAACGTGCTCACCGGCTACTCGCGGCAGGACACCTACCGGACGATACTGACGTCGCCGCACGGCATCCGCCGCGGCATCGTGCGCGCGATCGGCGAGGAGATCGAGCTGGCGCGGGCCGGGCAGGACGCCGGGATCCGGATCAAGTGCAACTCGCTGGTCGACGAGCAGGTCATCGACGCGCTCTACCACGCGTCGCAGGCCGGGGTGCGGGTCGAGATCGTGGTGCGCGGGATCTGCACCCTCAAGCCCGGTGTCGAAGGGCTGTCGGAGAACATCCACGTCCGGTCGATCCTCGGCCGGTTCCTGGAGCACTCGCGGATCTTCAACTTCCGCGCCGGCGGCACGCACTGGATCGGCAGCGCGGACATGATGCACCGCAACCTCGACCGGCGGATCGAGGCGCTGGTGCGCGTCAAGGACCCGAAGCTGACCGCGCAGCTCGACGACATCTTCGACTCGGCGCTCGACCCCGCGACGCGGTGCTGGGTGCTGACCGCGAGCGGCGAGTGGTCGCCGTTCCCGGCAGAGGGCTCGCGGGTGCGCGACCACCAGCTCGAACTGGCGAAGCTGCACGGGGCCGCCGGATGACCCACGAGGTACGGGCGGCCGGCGCGGTGCTGTGGCGCGTCGCCGGAGGGGTGACGGAAGTCGCCCTGGTCCACCGCCCGCGGTACGACGACTGGTCGCTGCCGAAGGGAAAACTCGATCCGGGCGAGACGATCGCCGAGGCTGCCGTGCGCGAAGTGCGCGAGGAGACCGGGTTCGACGCGGTCCTGGGCCGCTACCTGGCCCGGACGCGCTACCCGGTGCCCGCGCGCACCGGCCACGGCACCGTGCCGAAGACGGTCGACTACTTCAGCGCCGAAGCCGTGTCCGGCGGGTTCGCCGCGAACGACGAGGTCGACGAGCTGCGCTGGCTCGGCCCGACGGCGGCGGAAAAGCTGCTGACGCGGCCGGAAGACGTGCGGGTGCTGCGCGCTTTCTGCGAGGTGCCGGTGGGCCTGACGACGCTGGTGCTGGTGCGCCACGCGAAGGCGGGCAAGCGGGACGAGTGGACCGGCGACGACGACCTGCGGCCGTTGTCGGAGGCGGGGCTGCGCCAGGCGTCGGCGCTGCGGCGGGTGCTGGGGTTGTTCGGCCCCGACCGCGTGCTGTCGGCGCCGCGGCTGCGCTGCGTGCAGACGGTGCACGGGGTCGCCGAGGACGTCGGCACCGAAGTGCGCCACGAGCCGCTGCTGTCGGAAGAGGGCTACTGGCCGGACCCGGTGCTGGGCGTCGCGCGCCTGCTGGCGCTGGCGGGCGACGGCGGCACCCCGGTGGTGTGCAGCCAGGGCGGCGTGATCCCGGACCTGGTCAGCGCCCTGGCCGACCGCGACGGCGTGGAGCTGGCCGCCGCGCGCGGCGGCGTGGTGCCGAGCAAGAAGGGCTCGTTCTGGGTCCTGTCGTTCCGCCCGCCGACGGCCGAGGACGGCCCGCTCCTCCTGGCGGCCGACTACTACCCGAGCGCCCTGCCGACGCCCTCGCCCAGCCACCGCTGAGGCCCCGCTGTCCCGCGACAGCGTCGTGACAGTCGATCTTGGTGTACTGGTCCCGGGTCCCGCTGGGCTGCGCCGGGCTAGGGGTACGGCGCATCCCGGGCCGGGGGCCCGACTGCCGGCACCGTCGCCAGCAGGGCCTGGATCTCCGGGATGCGGGGGTCGCCGAGGCGCTGGCAGACGCTCAGCGCCTCGGCCCAATGCCGCCGCGCCTCTTCGCCGCGGCCCGTGCGGAGCTTGAGGCGGCCGAGGGTGATGCGGACGTCGATGGTGCCGTAGTCGGCGTTCAGGTCCTTCAGCTCGGCGAGCGCTTCCAGGCCCGCCTTCTCCGCTTCGTCGTACCGGCCGGCCCCTTCGAGCGCTTCGGCGACGTTCCCCAGCGCCAGCGCCGCGTGGTAGCGGTCGCCCAGCCCTTCGAAGGCTTCGTGCGCGGCCTGGGCCGCTTCGGCGGCGTTGTCGTAGTTGCGCAGGCCGATGCGGCTGGCGCTCACGTTCAGCAGGGCGTGCGGCACGAACGTCCGCTGGCCGTGGTCGCGAGCGAGGCGGACCGCCTGCAGGGCGTGGCGCTCGGCCTCGGCGTACTCGGCCCGGACGTAGTACGCGCCGGCCAGGTTGGACAGGATCGCCACGGCCAGCGCCGTCCCGTCGCCCCTTTCCGACGCCGCGCGCGCCTCCTCCAGGGCTTCGAGCGCCTTGTCGGGCTGCAAAGTGCGCAGGTACGCCGAGCCCAGGTTGTTGGCGCTGTACTGCAGGCCGGTGTTGTCGTCGGCGGCGCGGGTGGCGGTGACGGCCGTGCGGGCCGTCGTGATCCAGTCGTCGCGGTCGTGGCGTTCGGCGAAGAACCCGCGCAGCAGCCAGGCGAGCTTCCACGCGTGCGCGGTGAAGCCGTTTTCGGCGGCGATGCCGACGAGCGCGGTGAGGGCCGTGCGTTCGGTCGTGTACCAGGCGATCGTCTGTTCGTGCTGGGTGAACGGGACGGCCGGCAGCGGCGGGGCGTCGAGCGCGATGTCGTCGGTGAGCAGGTCGGGGCGGACGAGCTTGGTCGCTTCGGCGACGCTCGCGAGGTACCAGTCGAGGAGCCGGCGCAGCGCGGCCGTGCGTTCGGCCGCGCTCGACTCGGTTTCGACGAGCTCGGCGGCGTAGACGCGCAGGAGGTCGTGGAACTGGTAGCGGTCGGTGCTGGGCTGGTTGAGCAGGTGCGCGGCGGCGAGCTGGTCGGCCAGTTCGCGGGCTTCCCGCAGGTTCGCGCCGGCGAGCGCGGCGGCCGAGGACAGGCTGAAGCCGTGGCCGGGGTGCAGGCCCAGCAGCCGGAAGAAGCGCGCGGCGGCCGGGCGCAGCGCCTTGTACGACCACGAGAACGCGGCCCGCAGGTCGGTGCCGGCGTCTTGCGGGTCGCGCAGGGTGTCGAGCCGCAGCCGCTGGTCGCGCAGCTCTTCGACGATCCCCGCGAGCGAGACGCCGGAGAACCGCGACGCGCGTTCCCCGGCCAGCGCCAGCGCCAGCGGGAGCCGGCCGCACAGCTGGACGAGCTCGGCGACGGCGTCCGGCTCGGCGGCGAGGCGCTGCGGCCCGACGCTGCCGGCGAGCAGGGCGGCGGCGTCGACGTCGTCGAAGGAGCGCAACGCGATCCGGCGTGCGCCGTCGCGGGCGACGAGGCCGCGCAGCTGGTTGCGGCTGGTCACGACGACGAGGTTGTCCGGCCCGGGCAGGAGCGGGCGGACCTGGTCGGCGTCGCGGGCGTTGTCGAGCAGCATGAGCGTGCGGCTGCCGGCGAGGCGGCTGCGCAGGAGCGCGGAGCGTTCCTCCACTGTGGAAGGCAGGGTTTCGGGCGGGACGCCGAGGGCGCGCAGGAACCCGGCCAGCGCGGCGCCGGGCGTGACCGGCGTGTCCGCGGAGTGCCCGCGCAGGTCGAGGAACAGCTGGCCGCCGGCGAAGCGGTCGCGGACGCGGTGGGACCAGTGCACGGCCAGCGACGTCTTCCCGACCCCGGCCGTCCCTTCGATGACGACGATGCCGGACGCGCCGCCGGGCGGGAGGCGGTCGAGCTCGGCGAGTTCGGGGCCGCGGCCAGTGAAGCCGGCGACGTCGAAGGGCAGCTGGCGCGGCACGGTGTGGACGGCGGGCCCGGCGTCGGCGGCGAGCAGTTCGGCGTGCAGGCGGCGCAGGTCC
This sequence comes from Amycolatopsis sp. NPDC114478, assembly GCF_055633805.1. NCBI lineage: Bacteria > Bacillati > Actinomycetota > Actinomycetes > Pseudonocardiales > Pseudonocardiaceae > Amycolatopsis > Amycolatopsis sp. NPDC114478. The sequence continues at coordinate 432,382 of NZ_JBVKDO010000006.1, forward strand.
TCGCCCGGTTCGACGCCCAGTTCGTCGGCCAGCAGAGCCCGCAGCCCGGCGTAGCGGGACAGCGCTTCGGCGCGGCGCCCGGACCGGGCGAGGACGCGCACCAGCCGTTCCCACAACGATTCCCGCAGCGGGTGCTGGGCGACGAGGTCGGTGAGCTCGGCGACGAGCCGGGCGTCGGGGACGAGCCCGGTGTCGAGGTCGATGCGCTGTTCGACGGCAAAAAGGTACCGCTCGGTCAGCAGCGGCGCCCATTCGGCGGCGAGCACGGCGGATCCGACGCCTTCGAGGGGCGTGCCGCCCCAGGCGGCGAGGGCGGCGGTGAGCAGCGCGCGGCGGCGGGTGGGGTCGGTCGAGGCGGCCGCCTGGTCGAGGGTGCGGAGGAAGCGCAGCGCGTCCACCCGGGACGGGTCGACGACCAGCCGGTACCCGTCCGGTTCGGTGACGACGGTGTCTTCGCCGCACAGCCGGCGCAGGCGCATGACGTAGGTCTGGAGGCTGCCGCGGATGTGCGCGGGCGGCGCTTCGCCCCACACCCCGCGCGCGAGGGCGTCGATCGTCACCAGGCGGCCCGCGGACAGGGCGAGCGTCGCGAGCAGCGCGCGTTGCCGGGAGCTGGTCAGCACGACCGGCGAACCGCCGACGAGCGCCTGGAACGGGCCGAGCAGCCGGATGTCGATGGTGGTCGCCCCCAGGTTCGCCGCGCCGCCGGGCACCGCCGGACGCGGACCCCGAGGAACGCAGCGTGGCATCACTCGGCCGGGCGCTCAAGCAACTTTGCGAAATTGGGCGGAACCGGTTGCGGCCCGGGCGGGTGCTCCGAGCGGGTGGTGCACGGATCCCGTTCGGACGGCCGATCTTGGCAGTGGGTAACGCCGGCTGTCCGCGCTCGACGGGCGGCTCGCCTGGGGTGGCGGCGAAGTCGGGTTGGGTGCTCGAAGGGGGCGGCTTGCGGACCGGCCCTCCGGCACCGAGCCAATTCCGTAGGTGGGGGGCGGATCGCTTCTCCCCCACCGGCTCCATCCGGACGCCCGAACCGGCCCCCGCAGGTCCATCGGGCCGCCCGAGCCGGATCGCTTCTCTCCCGCCAGGTTGCCCGGACACCGAGCCGGCCCCGCAGGTCCGCCCGAGTCGGATCGCTTCTCCCCACCGGCTCCATCCGGACACCCGGGCCGGCCCCCGCAGGTTCATCGGGCGGCCCGAGCCGGATCGCTTCTCTCCCGCAAGATTGCCCGGAAGCCGAGCCGATTCCGCGGCCACGGGCCGACCACGGCCGATCGCTTCTCCCCCACCAAGTCCGCAAAACACGGCAGGGCCCCACGCACCGGATGCGTGGGGCCCTGCCGTGAAAGTCCTACGCCCAGCGGGGGTCACCCCCTGGGGGACCCCCGATTTCACGTTACCGCAGGGGTCCGACAGTTTTGGCCGGTCAGCTCTTCTTCGCCGCCGTGGTGCGCCGGGCCGGGGCCTTGGCGGCCGTGGTCTTGCGGGCCGTCGTGGACTTCGCCGCCGTCGTCTTCGCGGCGGTCGTCCGCGCCGCCGCGGGCTTCGCGGCCGTCGTCTTCGCGGCCGTCGTCCGCCCCGCCGTCGCCGCGGGCTTCGGGGCCGCCTTCGCGCGGGTCGTCGTCGCCTTGGCCGGAGCGGCCTTCGCCGCCGTTGCGCGCGTTGTCGTGGCCGCCTTCGGGGCCGCCGTCGCGCGGGTTCGCGTCGTCGTCGAACGCGTCGTCGCCGGCTTGGCCGCCGCCGCCCGCGTGGTCGTCGTCGCGCGGGAAGACGTGGTGGTGGCGCGGGAAGTCGCGCGCTTCACCGGCGTGGCCTTCGGCAGCTTCTTCGCGCCGGAGACGACGTCCTTGAAGGTGGTCCCGGCGCGGAACGCGGGCACGTTGGTCTTCTTGACCTTCACGGCCTCACCGGTGCGCGGGTTGCGCGCGGTGCGAGCGGCACGAGCACGCTTCTCGAACACCCCGAAGCCGGTGATGTTGACCTTTTCACCCTTGTTGACCGTCCGGATGATGATGTCGACCAGACCGTCGACCGCCTCGGAAGCGGCCTTCTTGTCGCCCAGGCGCTCCGTCAGCGCCTCGATCAGCTGGGCCTTGTTGGCCATACCAGTCCTCCAAGAAGGAAGTACTCGTCCACGGCCGCGTCGGGCCGACTAGCGACACGGTATTACCAAGGCAGCACAAATTCCAAACGGTACGCGGAATCTTTCCCTTGCCCCGGGGCGGGTTCCGCCTCGCGGGAGATCCCCGCGAGAGCCGTTCGGTGTGGTATCGCAGCCGACCGCGCAAGGGGCGGAATCCCAAGCACCGCAGGGGATTCCGCCCACGAAAGCCCTACGAAGCGGCGATCGGCGTGGTCGTCGGCTTCCAGGACGGGCGGGCCGACTCGAACGCGTCGATCTCACCGGCATGGCGCAACGTGAGAGCGATGTCGTCGAGACCTTCCAGCAGCCGCCAGCGGACGTAGTCATCGATCTGGAAGGGCGCGGTGAAGTCCTTGGCCCGCACGGTCTTGGTCTCGAGGTCGACCGTGACCTCGGTGCCGGGCTCGTTCTCCAGCAGCTTCCACAGCAGCTCGACGTCGTGCTGCTCGCACTGGGCGGCCACCAGGCCGCCCTTGCCGGAGTTGCCCCGGAAGATGTCGGCGAACCGGGCGGAGATGACGGCCCGGAAGCCGTAGTCCATCAGCGCCCAGACGGCGTGCTCGCGGGACGATCCGGTGCCGAAGTCCGGCCCCGCGACCAGCACGCTGCCCCGCGAGAACGGCTCGGTGTTGAGGATGAAGTCCTGGTCACCGCGCCAGGCGGCGAACAGGCCGTCCTCGAACCCGGTCCGGGTCACCCGCTTGAGGTAGACCGCCGGGATGATCTGGTCGGTGTCCACGTTGGACCGGCGCAGCGGGACGCCGATGCCGGTGTGCTGGGTGAACGGTTCCATGTCGGTAGCTCCTCGGGTGGGTCAGCGGGCGGCGGTCAGCAGGTCTTCCGGCGACGACAGCGTGCCCCGCACGGCCGTCGCGGCGGCGACCAGCGGCGACACGAGGTGCGTCCGGCCGCCCTTGCCCTGCCGGCCCTCGAAGTTGCGGTTCGACGTCGACGCGCTGCGCTCGCCCGGCTTCAGCTGGTCCGGGTTCATGCCCAGGCACATCGAGCAGCCGGCCTGGCGCCACTCCGCGCCCGCCTCGGTGAAGACCTGGTCGAGCCCCTCCTCCTCGGCGGCCTTGCGGACGCGCATCGAGCCGGGAACCACCAGCATCCGGACCGAGTCCGCCACTTTCCGACCGCGCAGCACCTCGGCGGCGGCCCGCAGGTCCTCGATCCGGCCGTTGGTGCAGGAGCCGAGGAAGACGGTGTCCACCGAGATCTCCCGCAGCGGCGTCCCGGGCTTCAGGTCCATATAGGACAGGGCCTTTTCAGCGGCGATGCGGTCGTTCTCGTCCGGGATCTGCTCCGGGTCGGGCACCTCGGCGCCCAGCGGGAGGCCCTGGCCGGGGTTGGTGCCCCAGGTCACGAACGGCGTCAGCTCGCTCGCGTTCAGGTGCACCTCGGCGTCGAACTCGGCACCTTCGTCGGTGCGCAGCTGCCGCCAGTTTTCCACCGCCGCGTCCCAGTCGGCGCCGGCCGGCGCGTGCGGACGGCCCTTCAGGTATGCGAACGTCGTCTCGTCCGGCGCGATCATCCCGGCGCGGGCGCCGGCCTCGATCGACATGTTGCAGACGGTCATCCGCGCCTCCATCGAGAGCGCCTCGATGGCCTGGCCGCGGTACTCCAGGATGTAACCCTGGCCACCGCCGGTGCCGATCTTGGCGATCACCGCGAGGATGATGTCCTTCGCCGTGACGCCGGGCCGCAGCTCGCCGTCGACGGTGATCGCCATCGTCTTGAAGGGACGCAGCGGCAGCGTCTGCGTGGCGAGCACGTGCTCGACCTCGGACGTGCCGATGCCGAAGGCGATGGCGCCGAACGCGCCGTGCGTGGAGGTGTGGCTGTCGCCGCAGACCACGGTCATCCCGGGCTGCGTCAGGCCGAGCTGCGGGCCGATGACGTGCACGATGCCCTGCTCGGCGTCACCCATCGGGTGCAGCCGGACCCCGAACTCCTTGCAGTTGCGGCGAAGGGTGTCGACCTGGGTGCGCGAGACCGGATCGGCGATGGGGAGCTCGATGTCGACGGTCGGGACGTTGTGGTCCTCGGTCGCGATGGTCAGGTCGGGGCGGCGCACCGGCCGCCCGGCCAGCCGGAGGCCGTCGAAGGCCTGTGGGCTGGTCACTTCGTGCAGCAGGTGGAGGTCGATGTAGAGCAGGTCCGGCTCGGCGCCTTCACCTCGGCGCACGAGGTGGCTTTCCCACACCTTCTCCGCCAGCGTGCGGGCCTTGCCGGTCGGACTGGTCATCTCCGGCTCCTTCCACGGTTCGACGTCGGAACTCGGGCGCGCACCTGCGGAACGGATGCGAGCCGCGAAGGAAGGGCGCAGCTCGAGTTCAGGGTTTTCCCAGATGCTGGACTTCCCAAAGTGCGGGACGCTAGTATCGGGTCGTGGGACAGCATAGCGGTATCGGAGTACTGGACAAAGCAGTGGCCGTCCTGCAGGCGGTCGCGGACGACCCCTGCGGCCTCGCGGAACTGTGCACGCGGACGGGCCTGCCCCGGGCCACCGCGCACCGGCTCGCGGTCGGGCTCGAGGTGCACCGGCTGCTGCGCCGTGGTCCGGACGGCCGCTGGCGTCCCGGTACGGCGCTGGCCGAACTGGCCGGCGGTTCGACCGACCCGCTGCTCGACGCGGCGGGCGTGGTGCTGCCGAAACTGCGGGACGTCACGGGCGAAAGCGTGCAGCTCTACCGCCGCGACGGCGTCCAGCGCGTGTGCGTCGCGACGGCGGAACCGCCATCCGGCCTGCGGGACACGGTCCCGGTAGGCTCGCGGCTGCCGATGACGGCCGGCTCGGGCGCGAAGGTCCTCGCCGCGTGGGCGGATCCGCACACCCAGCGCACGATCCTGGCCGACGCGGTCTTCGGCGAGCGGACGCTCCTGGAGGTGCGGCGCCGCGGGTGGGCGCAGAGCGTCGCCGAGCGCGAGCCCGGGGTGGCGAGCATCTCGGCGCCGGTGCGCGATTCCGCGGGCACGGTCGTGGCCGCGGTGTCGGTGTCCGGCCCGATCGAGCGCATCGGCCGCAAGCCGGGCGCGCGCTGGGCCGCGGACCTGCTCGCCGCGGCGGACGCGTTGCAGGAACGCCTGTAACTCCCGTCCCAGGAGTCACAAAGCGTGCTGGAAAGGTCAGGCTTGGCGGGTTTCGAAGCGCGCCACCGTTGGTCGCGGCCGGTGCCGTCGCGTTCCGGGCATGCACCGTTCGGGGGAACCTCGCAAAAACCGCGTATTCGGTGACGGCGGTCACGTCTCTTCCAGGACAGCACCACGGAGGGGGAACGACCATGTTGAACAGAAGGGCATTGGCGATGCTGCGGGCGGTCGGCGCCGGGCGGGCCGAGCTGACGTGCAGCTGCGAACCGGACCTGCGGGTCGACGGGCTGCCGTGCTGCGACCAGGCGACGGCACACGACCTGGCCCGGGCCGGGCTGATCCGGCCGGACCGCGTGGTGGCGGTCGGGCAGTGGGCGCGCGCGGAGCTGACCGACGACGGCCGCTCGGCGCTGGGCGGGACGCTCGCCGCGGCGTGACGCAACCGGCGGCGCCCCTCGCGCGTGTACTCGCAAACCGTGAGGGGACGCCATGAAGATCGTGCCGGGCCTGCTGGGGGCCTGCCTGCTGCTGACCGCGTGTTCGGAGCCCGGTCCGACGACCCCGCCGCCGACGGTCACGGTGACGGCGCCGGCCACCCCACCGACGGTGGACCCGGCGACGCGCAGCTGGCTGGACGGTTTCTGCTCGGCGATCCACGACTACCGGAAGCGCACCAACACCGAAGCGGTCCCGGGAACCTCGGCGCCGGGCTCGGTCGAGGAGGCGCAGCACGCGCTGAGCCGGGAACTGGGCGGTCTCGCGGACCGGACGGGCGAGGTGGTCGACCGCCTGAAGGCGCTCCCGCCGGCGCCGGCGCCGCTGGCCGAGACGGTCCGCGAGGCGTTCATCCGGAAGTACACGACGGCCCACGACCGCGCGCGCGACGCGAAGACGACTTTGGACGGCGCGAAGCCGGGCGACGCGGCTTCACAGGACCCGGCGTGGAATGCGCTGAACCAGGCTCAGCAGGACATCGACGGGACGTACGACCCGGTGGCCCCGCTGGCGGAGTCCCCGGAGCTGCTGACCGCGGCGGCGAGCGCGCCGGGCTGCAAGGCCTGACGGGGCTGCCGCGGCCGGTCAGCGGCGCACGAGTGGTGCCTGCAGCGGCAGCGATCGCGACGAGTCGCCCACCTGCACCGTGAACCCGCCCTTCACCGGCGTCCACGCGTGGCTCCCCGCGTTCCATACCGAAAAGTCGCGCGCGTCCAGCTGGATCGTCACCCGGCGGGACTGCCCCGGCGCCAGCTCCACCCGCGAGAACCCCTTCAGCTGCCGCGGCGGCTCACCCGCGGCCGCCGGGAAGCCCAAGTACAGCTGGGCCACTTCCGCTCCCGCGCGGTGGCCCGTGTTCCGGACCGTGAACGTCGCCGTCGCGCCGTCGCCCGCCGAGCGCACCGACAGCCCCGAGAACGCGAACGTCGTGTACGACAGGCCGTACCCGAACGGGAACAGCGGTTCCTTGCCCTGCGCGTCGAACCAGCGGTAGCCGACCTGCAGCCCCTCCGAGTACTCCGCGACCCCGTTCACGCCCGGGAACCGCGCCGCCGTGTTCGCCGGGGTGTCCGCGTCCGCCGCGGGGAACGTGATCGGCAGCTTCGCCGACGGGTTGACGTCGCCGAACAGCACGCTCGCCACCGCCGCGCCGTCCTGCTGGCCCGGGTACCACGCCTGCAGGATCGCCGGCACCGACGACACCCACGGCATCAGCACCGGGCCGCCACTCTTCACCACGACCACCGTGTGCGGGTTCGCCGCCGCGACCGCCGCCACCAGCGCGTCCTGGTTGCCGTCCAAGGCCAGGCTCGGCCGGTCCTTGCCCTCGGTTTCGTTGTCGCCGACCATCACGACCGCGACCTCGGACCCGGCGGCCAGGGCGGCAGCCCGGGCGGGGTCGCTGCCGTCGTCCGACGCCACCGCGGCCCCCGGTACCCGCGCCCGCAGCCCCGGCAACGGGTCCACAGTGGACGTCGGGATGACGGCGGAGCTGCCTCCGCCGCCGGTCTTGGCCTTGGTGGCGAACGGCCCGATCAGCGCGATCGACTTCACCGCGGGGTCGAGCGGCAGCTGGGCGTGCTCGTTGCGCAGCAGCACCATCCCGCGTTCGGCGAACTGCTTCGCGGCGGCGTCGTGCTGCGCGGTCGACAGCGGGGTGAGCACCGGCGGGTGGTCGAACTGCCCGAACGCGAACATCGTGCGGAACCGCGGCAGCAGCAGCTGGTCGACGCGCTGCTCGCTGACCTGCCCGGCGAGCACGGCCTGCTTCATCTTGCCGCCGTACCAGGTGCCGTCGATCATCTCGAGGTTCATGCCCGCGTTCGCCGAGCCGACGGTGCTGTGCGCGGCACCCCAGTCCGACTGGACGAACCCCTTGAAGCCCCAGTCGTCGCGCAGCTTGGCCTGCAGCAGCGCCGGGTTCTCGCACGTGAAGACGCCGTTGATCTTCGGGTAGGCGCACATGACCGAGCCCGCGTGGCCTTCGGTGACCGCCTGCTCGAAGTGCGGCAGGTAGAGCTCGTTGAGGGTGCGCTCGTCGATGTGCTCGTCGATGCTGTGGCGGTCGGTCTCCTGGTTGTTGGCCGCGTAGTGCTTGACCTCGGCGATGGTGCCGTTCTCCTGGATGCCGCGGATGTCGGCGGCGCCCAGGGCCCCGACGAGCACCGGGTCCTCGCCCATGCCCTCGAACGTCCGGCCGTTGCGCGGGACGCGGGCGATGTTGATGTCGGGCCCTTCGGACACGTTGTGCGCGAGCGCGCGGGTTTCGTCGCCGATCAGGCGGCCGTAGCGGCGCGCGAGATCGGTGTCGAACGTCGACGCGAGCGCCATCGTGGCGGGCAGCGCGGTCGCCGGTTTCTGCGGTTTGTCGTCGGCCGGGCCCATCCCGGCCGGGCCGTTGGCGATCCGGAAGCCGGGGACGCCGAGACGCGGGATGGGCGGGACGAACCGCTGGTGCTGGGCGTCGGGCTGCAGGTGCAGCTGGGAGATCTTCTCGTCGAGGGTCATCGCGGCGACGAGCTCCGCGGCGCGGCGGTCGGGCGACTGGCGGGCGTCGCGCCACGGCTGCGCGTCCGCGACCGCCGTGGCCGGTGCCGCGAGCGACAACCCCAGTACCGCCGCAAGAACGAGCCGGCCGGTGCGCATCGCGGTCTCCCTCGCCGTCGAACGGGATCAACGGCGGACAAGTTAACGCATACGTGACCAGTAAACATAGATTCGATAGTCGTTCACGTACTTGAACGTTGGCGCGGCTCAACCGTTTCCCCGGCTCAAGCGTGGGAGGAGCACGCAGGAGAGGGGCGTGAGTTTGCCGAAGAAAGCACTGATCGGACTAACGGCCGCAGCGACGACGCTCGCTCCGGCGCACGCGGGTGGCCGGGCGGGCTGACCCTCCACAAAGGACACCCCGGGCCGGGCGCGTGCCCCCCAGGCGGCCCGCCCCGGGGACCCGCCCACCCCAGAGGGCGGGTCCGGCCCGGCGGGAGCTGATCACCCCGCCGGGCCGGTCTCAGCGGGCCGCGGCCAGCCGCAGCGCGCGGTAGACGAACTGCTGGTCCCCCAGCCGGTGCCGCAGGTCGCGCTCCAGGCCCGCGATCGGGTACAGGTTCTGCGGCGCCCGTGAGTCCTTGTACTCCACCGACGCGAACCGGCCCAGCACCGACTGCGTCAGGTTCGCCAGGGCCGCCACCTCCTCGCGCCCGAGGTGGGGCGCCGCCTCCACGCGGACCACCCCCGACCACGGCGGGCCGCCCACCGACGGCAGCCGCAGGTACCACGAATGCCGGACCCACGTCGTGCCCATCAGGAACACCGGGGTGCGCTGGTGGGGCTCCAGTCGGCCGACCATCGCGTTGAGCTCGCCCGGCAGGTACGTCGTCTGGTGGCTCTTGATGAACCCCACCGCCCGCGACAGGTGCGTGCGGCCGCTCAGCGGGCCGTCCACCACCAGCAGGTCGGTGCCGACGTGACCGGCGATCGCCTGCCGCGCCGCCGTCGCCGTGTCCAGCTCGGCCTCGGCCAGCTGCTCCTGCAACGCCGACGACAGCACCACCGCCAGCGGCTTGTCCTCCTTGGCCGCGGCGCGGAACGCCCGGTAGACCCCCGCCGGCGTCACGATGTCGGCGGCTTCCTGGGCCACCGTGAACACCCCGCGCCGGACGTCGGTCCCGACGACGTGCGCGCGTCCGTCGCAGCAGCACACCACCCCGGCCGCGTAGGACGCGCACAGCCCGATGGACGCCGAGTTCGTCCCGGCCGGGTCGTCGATCCAGACGCGGGCGTCGATCCGGCGGACGCCGTCGACGAACAACACCGCGTCGGGCGGGGCAACCGGCGATGGGTCGATCGGGACCCATTCGGCCATGGGCACCTCGACTTCGAGCTCGACCTCCGCCCCGGACCGCGCCAGCTCCTCGGCCTCCATCGAGCTGCCGTAGCCCGGGTCCCACGAGTCGACGCTGAAGTGCATCCCGGCCACCGCCGTCATGCGCCCTCCCTGCTGATGTGCGAGCCGGAGCCGTCGCGGGTGACCAGGAACCGGACCGGCACCCGCTCGGCGAGCGCCGGCACGTGCGTGATCACCCCGACCATCCGGGAGCCGGTCGCGGACAGGTTCTCCAATGTGGACGCGACGACGTCGAGGGTGGCCTCGTCCAGGGTGCCGAAGCCCTCGTCGAGGAAGATCGACTCGAGCTTGGTGGCTCCCTCGGCGGCCATCGCGCCCAGCTGCGAGGACAGCGCGAGGGCCAGCGAGAGCGACGCCTGGAACGTCTCGCCGCCGGAGAGCGTCTTCACCGGACGGCGGGCGTCGGCCTCGTTGTGGTCCACCACCAGGAAGTCGCCCTTGTCGTGGGTCAGCTCGAACTGGCCGCCGGACAGCTCCAGCAGCGACGCCGACGCCTCGGCGACGAGCGTGTCCAGCGCCCCGGCGATCAGCCAGCGCGGGAACTTGTCCGAGCGCAGCAGATCCGCGAGCAGCCGCGCGACCTGGGCTTCGGACTCCGCGGCGGCGATGTCGCCGTGCAGGCCCGCCACGTGCGCGACGCGCCGCTTCATCTCCGTGTGGTCGGCTTCGGCACGCGCCCGCGCGGTGGCCAAAGCGACCGGCACGCGATCGCGCACCGGCCCCGCCGGCAGGGCGACGCCGAGCGCGGTGACGTCGTCGACGACCGCGCGTTCGGCCGCTCGCAACGCTTCGGCCGCTTCGCCCTCGGCCGTCGTCGCGACGGCCAGGCGGTCGCGGTGCTCGTTCGCCTGCCCGGCCGCCCAATCCGTCAGCGCGGTCCAGGCGCCGAGGAGGCTGTCGCCGTCGATCGGCGGGGCGCCGAGGCCGACCAGGGGGTCACGCGCCCGGGACAGCCGCTGCCGTTCCGCGTCGACCTGGTCGGCGATGCGCGCCTGGGCCTCGGCGGCTTGTTTCGCGGCGGCGCGGGCGGTCCGCAGGTCCGCGTCCGCCTTCTTCGCGGCCTGCTCGAGTTCGGCGACCTTCGCGAGCTGCTCGGTGACGACCTCGGCGGCGGGCGCGTCCGCCAGGCTCGCGGTCAGTTCGCCGTGGCGGTGCCGCGTGGTCGTGAGCGCGGTGGTCGCCGACTGCTCGGCCAGCGCCGACTCTTGCGCCCGCTTGCGCCGTTGCTCGGCGGCCCGCTCGGCCGAAGCGAGGTCGTCGGCCGCGACGACGGCTTCCTTGCCCGCGGCTTCGGCGGCCGCTTCGAGCGCGGCCAGCGCCGTTCGCCGGTCTTCGAGCGTCGCCGCCGCCCACGCGGTCAGCCGCTGCCAGCCCGCCGGGACGTCGGCGTCGTCGACCGCGGGCGCGCCCAGCTCCACCAGGGGGTCGCGCGCCGCCCGCAGCGCTTCCCTGGCCGCCGCGAACGACTTCTCGACGCCGTCGGCCGCGGTTTGCGCCGCCGCGCGGTCGGCGCGGGCCGCCGCCAGTTCCTGGTCGGCGGCGTGCGCGGCCTCGGCGACGCGGGTGCGGCCGTCGATCGTCGCCGACAGCCACTCGCCCCGTTCGCGCACGGCCGTGACGAGATCGGCGTAGTCCTGCTCGGAAAAAGACGCCTCGACCTTGCGCCGCAGCACCGGCGATTCGGGTGGGCCATCGACGTCCGCGAGCACCGCACGCAGTTCTTCCGCCTGCGCGGCCGCCGCCGCGGCCGAGTCGGCGTCGCGGTCCACGGCCCGCTCCAGCTTGCGCAGCGCGGACTCGGCGGCGGCACGCTCGCGTTCGGCGCGCTCGAGGCGTTCCGCCGCTTCGGCCAGGTGGGCGTGGCCGCCGGCGTCGGGCAGCGTCGCGACTTCCTGCTCGCACACCGGGCACGGGTGCCCGACGGCGAGCCCGGCCCGCAGCGTCAGCGCCTGCCCGGCCCGTTCGGCTTCGGTCACCGCCGTCTTCGCCGCGGCGACTTCGGCGTCGGCGCGGGCGAAGGCGGCTCGCGCCGCTTCGAGCTCCGTGCGGCGCGCGGCCTGCTCGGGCGCGGCTTTCCGTTGCGCGTCGCACACCGTGTAGAGCGTGCGGGCGTCGGACCGGGCCGAGGCGAGCGGGGCGACGTCCGGCTGCGCGGCCAGCGCCGCGCGCGCCTCGGCGTCGGCGGCCTCGGCCGCACGCAGGCGCGTGTCGGCGTCCGCCGTGCGCTTCGCCACCCGCGCAGCTTCCTTCGCCAGGTCACCGAGATCTTCCGGCGGCCGCAGCCCGGCCAGCCGGTCACGCTCCTGGCGGCCGCGGGCCGCTTCGCCGGCCGCGTTCTCGGCCGCCCGCGCGGTCGTGTCCCGCGCGTTGCGGGCCGCCTCGACCGCGGACACGGCTTCCGTGACCGCGGCGGCGGCGGCCGCTTTCGCCTCCGACGCCGCTTTCGCGGCCTTTTCCAGGTCCGGGAGCGCCTTTTCGGCCTCGGCGAGCTCGGTGCGGGCGGCGCGGATCCGTTCCAGTTCACCGCGGGCGGGCGCGGACGCGAGCGCGGCACGGGCCGCCTCGTCCGCCGTTTCGGCCGTCTCCAACCCGGTCCGGGCGGTGGTCACCGCCTCCGCCGCGGTGCGCCGCCGGGTTTCGAGGTCTTCGACGCCTTCGGGGCGTTCCAGCGCGTCGAGGACGCTCAGCTCCTTCGTCAGCGTCGCGACGCGTTGCCGGGCTTCGTCGTGCGCGCGGGTCGCGTCGTCGAGCCCCGGCAGGGCCGCGGTCACGCGCGCGTCCAAGCCGGCCAGCGCCGCCATCCGCGCGGCCAGCTCTTCGACGGCTTCCCCGGTGGCGTCGGCGTAGCTGCCGAGCTGCTCGGTCAGGACGGCGGCACGCTGCTTCTGCTGCTCCGCCGTCACACCGGCGCGGCGGCCGATCCGCTCGTAGACCTCCAGGCCCAGCAGCTTGATGAGGATCTTCTGCCGGTCGGCGGCCTTGGCGTGCAGGAACTCGGCGAAGTCGCCCTGGGGCAGCGCGACGCAGGTGCAGAAGTGCTTGAACGTCAACCCGAGCAGCCGCTCGACGGCCGGGGTGACCTCGGAGTCCGCGGCGACCGGGTCGGCGTCGTCCTCCGGGCCGCCGAGCGCGGTGGGGTCGATGAGCCGTTCCAGGCGCACGTTCTTGACGCTGACCGTGGGTTTCTTCCCGCCGCTGCGCCGGACTTCACGCACGACGTGGTAGCGCGCGCCGCCCGCGTCGAACACCAGCCGCACGGTCGCGCGGTTCGCCGTCGGGGCGAGCGCGGGCGCGACGAGGCCTTCGTGGTCCCAGCGGGCGACGGAACCGTAGAGAGCGAAGGTGAGCGCGTCGATCACAGTGCTCTTGCCGGCCCCGGTCGGCCCGACGAGCGCGAAGTAGTCCGTGTCCGCGAAGCTGACTTCGGTCTTGTCGCGGAACGACGCGAACCCGGTCATCTCCAGCAGTACAGGCCGCATGTCACACCCCGCTCGTCTCTTCGTCGTGCAGCCGCGCGAAGAGCGACTGGACGCGCTTGTCCTCGACCGTGCGTTCTTCGCAGTAACTCGCGAACAGCTCCCCCGGCGAGCGGTCCGCGACCGCGCGGTCGCCGCTCGCCGTCGTCACCGGGGCGGCGAACTCCGGGTCGATGCGGATTTCCAGGGCCTGGGGCAGGGCTTCCTGGATCTCTTCGCGCAGCCCGGCCCTGGTCGCTTCGCGGACGTAGACGCGGAGGTAGTCCTCGCCGAACTCCTCTTTGCGGCCGACGAGCTCCGCCACCGTGCCGTGCACGGTCCGCAGCCGCCGCCCCTGCGTCATCGGGATTTCGGTGATCTTCGCGGGCGTCGTCGGCGTCACCTCGACGGCCAGGACGACGCTCTTGTTGTCCTGCTCGCCGAAGTCGACGGCGAACGGCGAGCCGCTGTAGTGCACCGGGCACGCGGCGGGCAGCGACTGGCGCCGGTGCAGGTGGCCCAGCGCCACGTAGTGCGGGTCGGCGCCGAACGCCGTGGCCGGCACGTGGTATTCGAAGATGGACTGCGCCGCGCGCTCGCCGCCGCCCATCGTCCCGCCGGTCACCGTCAGGTGCGCCATGACGAGGTTCACCGCGCCGGCGGTGAACCCGGTCTTGAGGTGCTCCAGGATGTCGCGCACGCGCTGGTCGTACTCGCCGACGTTGTCCGCCGGGGTCCCGGCGAGCAGCTCGGCCGCGCGGACCGCGTAGCGCTGGGAAAGGAAGGGCAGCACGGCGACGTTGACGCGTTCGCCGGTCGACCGCGCGTCGAACGAGTAGACGCCGCCGTCGTGGACCGGGCGCGGGTCGCCGGTGAGCTGGATGCCCGCCGCCTTGAGCAGCGGCCGGTACGCCTCGAACGTCGCGGCGTGGTCGTGGTTCCCGGCGATGGCGATGACCTCGGCGCCGGTTTCGCGCAGCGCCATCAGGGCCCGCACCACGAGCTCCTGCGCGGCCGCCGACGGCGCCGACGTCTCGTAGAGGTCGCCCGCGACGAGGATCGCGTCGAACTGCTCCTCCCGCGCGATCCGGACGATCTCGCCGAGCACCGCACGCTGCTCGTCCAGGCGGTTGCGGCCCTTGAGCGTCTTGCCGACGTGCCAGTCGGAGGTGTGCAGGAACTTCACGCTTCGTCCTTCCGTTCTTCCGTGCGGTCGGCGGGCGGCGGGCTCAGAACGGCGGCGGGTCGTCGCCGAACGGGTCGCTGCCGCGCGTCGGCAGGCCGGCGAAGGGATCGGACTTCTTCGACGACGCGGTGGTCGCGGGGATCTGCCCGGCCTCGGAAAGCCGCGTGGCCCAGGCCGGGAAGGGGAAGCCGACCGCGATCGGCACCGGGATCTCCGGCTGGCTCACGAACATCGTGCCGGGTGTGGCGAGCGTCGCACGGACCCGCTGGCTGGCCGGGAGGAAGCCGTATTCCGGGCGCGAGGCCTCGGCGGCGTCGAGGCGGCCGACGATCCGCACCGAACTGTTGCTGACGATCCGGCGTTCGACCTCGCTGGCGGTCTGCTGCGCGCCGATGAGGATGACGCCGAGGGAGCGGCCGCGCTCGGCGATGTCCAGCAGCACCTCCTTGATGGGGCTGCTGCCTTCGCGCGGGGCGTACTTGTTCAGCTCGTCCAGCATGGTGAACAGCAGGCCGCCCGGGCCCGCGGCTTCCTTGCGCGCGGTTTCCGCGGCGAGCGTGACGCCGACGACGAACCGCTGCGCGCGCTCGACGAGGTTGTGGATGTCCACGACGGTGACTTGCTGGTTCTCCGTGGACAGCTTGCGCGCGGCGTGATCGGTGAGGTCGCCGCGGATGAGGCCGTTGAGCGCGCGCTGGCTGGACCGCAGGCGCCGGATGAACGCGTTGACCGTGCCGGCGCCGGTGACCGCACCCGCCCAGCTCGCGCGGGTTTCCTCGTCGGTGACGCGCTCGCAGATGACGTCGATGAGCTCGGCGTAGGTGCGGCACAGGACGCCGTCGACGTTCGCGGCGCCGTCCTTGCCCGCGGGGGTGCTGTCGAGCCGCAGGCGGTTCGCGACCTGGTGGATGACCATCGTGTACTGGTTGCGCTCGTCTTCGGCGTCGGCGAAGACGTAGGGCAGCAGGTCGTTGGCGCAGAACTCCGCGATGGTCCACCAGAAGGCGCCGACGCCGGAGGTCCGGCCGGTGACGTAAGGCTTCCCCGTGGTGTCCGACGGCGTCGGCGGGGCGTAGAAGCCGACGGACGCGAAGGGCTCGGCGGGCAGGCCCAGCTTGAGGTATTCGTCCCTGAGCTTCTCGTCGAGCGCGCGGTTCGGGGTGTCGAGGAACAGCAGGTCCTCGCCCTTGACGGAGAAGACGAGGGCCTTGGCGTTGTGGGCGTTCGGCAGGGCGCCGCCGCGGAAGATCGAGTGCAGCAGGAACAACGCGAACGACGTCTTGGTGGCGACGCCGGAGACGCCGGAGATGCTGACGTGCGCGCCACGGGTGCCGTCGAGGAAGTCCATGTTGAGGTAGACGGGTTCGCCGTCCCGCCCCAGGCCGACGGCCACCTGGCGGGTCATGTTGTCGAAGTACAGCGCCTGCGCGCGATCCTCCCCCACGGCCCGCTGGACGACGGCCCCCGGCCGCGGCGGCACGTAGCACTCGGGCTCGACGCGGGTCGTGGCGATCTCGGCGATCTCCTGCACCTGCGCGGGCAGGACGCCGTCGGAGATCAGGAAGACGTCGCTGCCGAAGCTGGCACCCTCGTGCCGCGCGCTCACCTGCGTGACGACGCCGTAGGAGGTGACTTCGCCGAGGCCGGGGAGTTCCCGCCGGGTGACGACGACGTCGTCGAGCTGCAGGTAGGCCTCGGGATCGATGGCCACGTGGAACTGCAGCGGCGTCGAGTCCTCGGTCCCGGCCACCCGGCCGACCACGGTGGTGAGCGTCTCCTGGTCCACGGTTCTCCCTGTCCGCCCGGGTCTTCCTCCCGCGGCAGACTAGCCCGCCGGACCGACAGTCCCGCGCCCAACACGGCGTTGTGCGTGCTGGGTACCGGAGTGGTCACGCTGGGCCGAACGAGTGAGTTCACCCTACGGGGAAGATCTTCAGTCACCGCAGGCCTTTTTCCGTCACTTACCTAGATGGGCGTCCACGGTGACCAGAGCGGCCGAACAGATGTCCGACATCGCACGGTGCACCGGGTCTTCCCGCGGACCCCTACCGGCGCCCGAACATCCGGATCCGGCGTGACGGACGGTCGACCTCGCCAAGTTCGCTGTGAAGCTGGACGGCTCCATCCCCGACACACAGATGTTCGCGGAGGACGCGGTCACCGAACTGGTCATGCGCCCGCTGCAGCGGGCCGGCCGGGATCCGGTCCGGAACGAGAGCGCCTGGCTGTACCGCACGGTGCGAGGTGCGCACGGAAGCCGTCCGGCGGAATGTCCTGCGGCAGGCCGCCGCCCTGCGCACCGTCGCGGTGCCGGTTGCCGCCGCGGTCGAGGGAGATCCCCGGGCAGTGGAACGGCTGCTCGCGGCCATCCGGCCGTTGGTGGTGCGTCCGCGGACGACGTCGCACAGGAAGTGTGCCTGGCGGTGCTCACAGCATTGCCTTCGTACCGCGACCAAGGCTGCCGTTCCCGGCGCACAACCGGGCCGAACCTGTGGCCGAGCTTCCCGACGAGGCCGACGAGGCTGCCGGTCCCGAACTGCAGCGGGAGCTGAACGAGCGGATGTCGCGGTTGCTCGAAGTGTTGCCGGACAAGCAGCGGGAGATCGTGGTGCTGCGCGTGGTCGTCGGCCTGTCGGCCGAGGAGGTTGCCGAAGCCGTGGGGTCCACTCCCGGCGCCGTCCGCGTCGCCCAGCACCGCGCCCTAACGCGGCTGAGGAAGGTCCTGACCGCGCAGGAGGTGATCTGAGTGGGCAGGCGCGAAACCGGGCCCCACCAGGCGGTCGTGGTGGTCGACGTCTCCAGGTACGGGGACGCTCGCCGGACCAGCGGGCACCGGCTGGTCCTGAGGCAGGCGCTGTATCAGGCCCTGCGGCGGGCTTTCGCCGACTCGGGCGTGCCCTGGAAGGACTGCCGGCACGTCGACTGCGGTGACGGCGTGCTGGTCCTGGTGCCGCCCGGAATCCCCGACTGGCCCCGCACACCCGAGAGGTCGTCCACGACGAGTACGGCGTTACGGCCCCGTCGATCCCTTCCGGCTGCCGGAAGCCGCGCAGGTGAAGGCCGCTTTACTGTCGCCACCGACTCCGTTCGCCTTGATCACTTCCGCCTGGTTCCACGGGGAAGTCGTCCGGCGGACACCGTCGATCGGCGCCACCCCGTCGAAGTTGCGGTGGAGGAGACCCACGCGGCGCCCCGGCAAGCCTGATCCGGGGGCCGCCGGCGGACCTGGGAACCCCCGCCGCTGCGCGGGATCGGCCTCGGGCACACGCCGGGAGGCCTCACACCGGCGTGTCGCGCAAAAAGTCGCCCGGAGGGGCCCCGGGTCCTATATGGACGACCACTGTGGACGGCTCCGCCATAGCATTTTGCCTGCTCAGAGCCATGGTCGAGGTCCGGGTTCCATTTCGGGTCGCGTCGCACGGACGTCCCTCGGGAGGCGGAACCAGCGCCCTCGCAAGGAAATATTTCACCCCCCGGTTGGATTTTGTGCGGTATTGGTAATACCGTGTGCAGTGTCGGCCGAGATGGGCCGTGACTAGTAGTTCCACTATGGAGGACTGGAATGACGAACAAGGCCCAGCTGATCGAGGCGCTGTCGGAGCGTCTGGGCGACAAGAAGGTGGCTTCGCAGGCCGTTGACGGTCTGGTGGACATCATCATCCGGACGGTCAACAAGGGCGAAAAGGTCAACATCACCGGCTTCGGGGTGTTCGAGAAGCGTGCCCGTGCGGCCCGCACCGCCCGGAACCCGCGTACCGGTGAGGCCGTGCGCGTCAAGAAGACCAACGTGCCCGCCTTCCGCGCCGGGACCACCTTCAAGGACGTCATCTCCGGCAGCAAGAAGCTGCCCAAGGCCACACCGGTCAAGCGCGCCACCGCCGCGACGACGACCCGCGCGACCGCCACCAAGGCCGCCGCCGCTCCGGCGAAGGCCACCACGACCCGCACCACCCGCGCCGCGGCCGCCAAGCCGGCCACCACGCGCTCGACGACCACGCGGACCCGCGCCACCGCGGCGAAGCCGGCCGCCAAGGCCACCGCGACCAAGGCGGCCCCGAAGACCGCGGCGGCGAAGACCACCGCGGCCAAGGCCACCACCGCGAAGGCGACCACCACGCGCGCCAAGGCCGCCGCCAAGCCGGCCGCGACCAAGACCGCCGCCGCCAAGAAGCCGGCCGCTGCCAAGGCGCCCGCCAAGCGCACGTCGGCTGCCAAGAAGAAGTAGTAACCAGGTTTCACCCCGGAAGGGCCCCGCACCGGCTGGTGCGGGGCCCTTCGGCGTTGCGGGGGCACGCGGAACCGGTCCCGGTCACACGCTCCCCACACGGCCGCTGAAGAGCGGAAGAATTCACCGCTCACGCGCCGAGGACAGCTGTCGCCCGGGTGAGGATTTGCGCAATGCCGCCCGAAGAATCGTTCCGACGGTTGCCGTCCCGCCGAGCGGGTAACCGAACACCACGGAATTGCCCCCGGCAAGGGAGTTGTGATGGCGGCGAACGAGAAGCACGAAGACCCCGAAGCGGAGCTCGCCCGCTCGCGGCAGCACATCGAAGAGGCCAAAGAGGCCGCCCGGGAGGCCGAGCTCACGGACCCCGTCGACGAGCAGGCCGACGAGGCGCTCGAGACGGATCCGCCCTACCACTACGGCGAGCAGGGTTCGACGCCGTCCGGGACCTAGTGCCCGGGTTTCCCCCGCCGTGCGTCCAATCAGGACGGCTGAATCGCGGGAAGTCCCGGGGAAATTGCCGTACCGATCCCCGGGTGGATACACTCCACCTGAGAACGTCGGTCATTGTGCAACTTGTCACACGTCACGTTCCCCGGACGCACATCCAGCTTGAGGAGCATTCCCGTGGCCCAGAAAGTCCTCGTCGAGATCCTGGACGACATCGACGGCAGCACCGCCGCCCAGACCGTTCAGTTCGGCCTCGACGGCGTCACTTACGAGATCGACCTTTCGGACGAGAACGCCGCCTCCCTGCGTGACGAGCTCGCCCGCTACATCGCGGCCGGCCGGCGCATCGGCGGCCGCAAGGTGCGCGTCGCCACCGGGCAGTCGACCACGACGAGCACGACCGACCGCGAGCGCAACCAGCAGATCCGCGCCTGGGCGAACGCGAACGGCTACGAGGTCTCCGAGCGCGGCCGCCTGTCCTCCGAGGTGATCGCGGCCTACGAGCAGGCCCAGGTGGCCGAGACCGAGGCCCCGGCGGCGCCGCGCAAGCGCGCCCCGCGCAAGAAGGTCGCCGCCGCCAAGAAGTAAGCGCGGTGGCCGGTAGATCACTGGGGAGAGATCGAGGCGCGACCCGCCGGCGGCGAGGACGAACCGTCCTCGCCGCCGGCCGAGGCCCCTCACGCGGGTGGAAGTCCCGCACTCATGCGAACCCGACCAGCCCTTCCGGGCGTCGATGTGGTCGCACTGGAACAGCTGCCCGGACGCGGATCGACGGCGTCCGCCACCGGCACCGCCATCAGGCCCGCTGAGATCGCCGCGGACGCCTTGGCACGGATCTTCTTGGTTGCCCCTCGTTCGGCCAGGCACCAACACCTCAGGGTGCATCCTCCGCGGCCCGCCCCGCCGTCCGGGGCACCAACACTTCAGGGCGCATCCTCCGCCGCCCGCCCCGCCGTCCGGGGCACCAACGCCCCAGGACGCGTCCTCCGCGGCCCGTCCCGCCATCCGGGGCACCAACACCTCAGGGCGCACCCTCCGCCGCCCGCCCCGCCATCCCGGGCACCAACCGCCCCAGGGTGCATCCTCCACGGCCCGTCCCGCCGTGCCGAGGCACCAACGCCCCAAGGCGCATCCTCCGCGGCCCGCCTAAGAAAGCCCCCATAACCCGAAGGGCCCCGCACCGAGGTCGGTGCGGGGCCCTTCAGGGATGAAACGGGAGTTACTTCTTCTTGGCAGCCGACGTGCGCTTGGCCGGGGCCTTGGCAGCGGCCGGCTTCTTCGCCGCGGTCGCGGTCTTCGCGGCGGCGGCCGGCTTGGCGGCAGCAGCCTTCGCCCGCGTGGTGGTCGCCTTCGCCGGGGTGGCCTTGGCCGCGGTGGTCTTCGCCGCCGCGGTCTTCGCGGCGGCCGGCTTCGCGGCGGGGGCCTTGGTGGCCGTGGCCTTCGCGGCCGGCTTGGCCGCGGTGGCGCGGGTCCGCGTGGTCGTCGCCGGCTTGGCCGCGGCCGCACGCGTCGTGCGGGTCGTCGTCGCCTTGGCCGGAGCCGCGGTCGCGGCCGCGGTCTTCGTGGCCGTCGCCCGGGTCGCGGTCGCCGTGGCGCGCTTGACCGGGGTGGCCTTCGGCAGCTTCTTCGAACCGGAGATGACGTCCTTGAACGTCGTGCCGGCGCGGAAGGCGGGAACGTTGGTCTTCTTGACCTTCACGGCCTCACCGGTGCGCGGGTTGCGCGCGGTACGAGCGGCGCGAGCGCGCTTCTCGAACACGCCGAAGCCGGTGATGTTGACCTTCTCGCCCTTGTTGACCGTCCGGATGATGATGTCCACCAGACCGTCAACGGCCTGCGCAGCCACCTTCTTGTCGTCGCCCAGACGCTCTGACAGCGCCTCGATCAGCTGGGCCTTGTTCGTCATTCCAGTCCTCCATAGTGGAACTAGCCGTCAGGCCCATCTCGGCCGACGTCACACAGCGTATTACCAGGAGGGCACAAAATCCAAACAGGGGTGACCCTGAACTCCGTTGTGTCGCCTAGGAAGTTCCCGCAGGCCATCGGCGGCTCCGGCACGGGCTCGCCGACGAAACGGCTCTGACCTGCGATTTGGCCTCACGCGAGCGAGCAAAGTCCATATTGGACAGGGTCGGCAGTCGATCAGCTGTTCGATGTCGGTCGCGGAAAACCCCGGGCGGCGCAACGAGGATCGGACGCGGCGCGCCGGGATGTCAGGGCTTCTCGAAGTGCTGGTAGTCGATCGGGGTGTCCCAAGAACCGCCCCAGATCCAGCCACGGGTGGTGAAGGCCTGCTCGGTGGCGTCGCCCGCGTGGATCATGCCGGGCACGGTCTGCGTCCGGTCGACGTACGGTGCGCCGTTGGGCGGGTAAACCGCTCCGCTGCCGGAGATGTAGGGGTTCTGCACGGTGTTGATGTCGATGGCGCGCCCGTAGGAGTGGTTGGACCAGGCGGTGCCGCGGGTGATCGCCCGGCAGTTGAACGCCGACGTGTTGTTCGCGGCCATCGACGCGTCGTCGTCGGAGTCGTACTTCTCCACCGTCTCCATCCGTTCGATGGGGAACCGGCCGAAGTACAGGTCGGCGAAGACGCGGGCGACCTCGGTGGCGCGGTCGGCGTTGACGACCAGCTCGCCCCGGTGCACCGCGCCGTCGAACCCGACGAAGTTCAGGCTTACCAGCCGCAGCTGGTCGGGACCGACCGGGCAGCCCTCGTGCCAGCTGGAACCGAGCCGCTCCGCGGTGACCGGCTTGATGACGGCGACGTAGGCGGTCAGGCCGCTGCCGGCCGGCGCGGCGAGTTCCACGGTCCGGGCCGGGGAAGCCGACGCCGGCACCGTGCCGGCCAAGACCGCGGGCAAGGCGAACACGAGGAGAGCAAGCAATTTCGTTCTCAGGTTCATGAAGGAAACACACTTCCTTTGGTGTCCACTGAAGGGTCGAAAGTTGCCAGCGATGCGCGAATAGCGTCAACGCCCCGAAATCGTTTCGCCCCCCACTGAAGCGTCTTTTGGCGGCCCGGAACCGGCAACCTCTTCGGCGGGCACGCCGTGACCAGGCCCGTCTCGACGGCGGCGGTATGCTCGGTACGGCGCCGTCGGGGATGGGGAGCACGTTGTCGTTCCGGTACTACTTGTACGTCAGTGACAGCAAAGTCGACATGCTGCTCGCGCAGATGGACCCGGCCTTCACCCGCAAGCGCACCACCGAGGTGAGCCTGAACCTGAAGATCTTCGGCGGGAAGCGCGCCTCGGAGGCCCCCGCCGGCGGCGAGCGCACGGCACGGCTGCAGCGGGTGGTGCGTTACCTGGAGGACCACGGCGACCTCGGCACCGTCGATGAGCCCGGCCAGTTCTTTTGGGGGCTGATGCCGCTGCGCTGGGGGCCGTTCCCCGCCGAGCCGACGCTGGCGTACTTCGGCGGCAGCGCCGAGGGCACCGTGGTGGGCCTCGGCGGGTCCGGCAACCACTTCCTCGGCGCCGCGCCCGCGGCCGCGCCGGCCATCCCCCGGTCGCTGACCCCGTCGCTGCTCGCCGGGTTGCGCGCGGACCCCGGGATCGGCGCGCTGGCCGAGACGATCAAACACCCGGACGACGCGCACCACCGCGCCGCTTTGGCCGCCGTGCACCGGGCCAACGAAGCCATGCCGGGGCCGGACCAGAACCTCGAGTTCGTCGCCAAACGCCTGCTGCACGGCCCCAGCCCGACGACCGCGGGAACGCGGGTGCTGCTCGGCAGCCCCTTGTACGTCGCGCTGGTGGACTAGATGTGGTCGCCGGGGGACGTCGTGCTCGGCGTGTACGAGGTCCGCGACGTCGTCACGACCGGCGGGATGGGCCTGGTCTACCGGGTGTGGCACCGCCAGTGGGGCATCGAGCTGGCCGTCAAGACCCCGCGTCAGGAACTGGTTTCCTCCCCCGCCGACGCCGAGCGGTTCGAGGCCGAGGCGGAGGCCTGGGTCGGTCTCGGCACGCATCCGCACTTGGTCAGCTGCGCCTACGTACGCCGGGTCGACGGCACGCCAAGGGTTTTCGCCGAGTGGGTCGACGGCGGCAGTCTCGCCGAAGCCGTGCGCGGTCGCGCGCTCTACCGCGATGGCCACCGCACGGCGGTCCGCCGGATCCTCGACCTGGCCATCCAGTGCGCCTGGGGCCTCGGCCACGCGCACGAGCGAGGCGTGGTCCACCAGGACGTCAAGCCCGCCAACATCATGCTGGACGTCGACGGCGCCGCGAAGGTCACCGACTTCGGCCTCGCCCACGTTCGGGCGCCCGGCGGCACGCCGGCGCCGCTCGTCACGGCCGCCGGCGGGATGACCCCGGAGTACTGCTCGCCCGAACAGGCCAGGGGCGAGCGGCTCGGGCCGGGGACCGACGTGTGGTCGTGGGCGGTGAGCGTGTTCGAGATGTTCGCCGGCGGACCGCCCGCGATGTTCGGGCACGCGGCGGCGAGCGTGTTCGAGCGGTTCCTCGAGTCCGAACCCGGCGACGCGCTCCTCCCGCCGATGCCCCGGGGTGTCGCCGATGTCTTGCGGCGCTGCTTCACCGACGATCCAGAAGCGCGCCCGTCGGACTTCGGCCCGATCGCCGACGAACTGGCCGAGGTCTACCGGGCCGCGGTGGTCGAGCCGTACCCGCGGCAACGGCCGGACGAGGCGCCGCTGCTCGCCGACGGCCTGTCCAACCGCGCGCTTTCCTTGCTGGACCTCGGGCACGCCGAGCGGGCGGACGGGCTCTGGGACGACGCGCTGAGGATCGACCCGCACCACCCGCACGCCACCTACAACCGCGGGCTGCGCCGGTGGCGCGTGGGGACGCAGACCGACCGGCAGCTGGTCGCCGAACTGGAAGCGGTGCGCCTGGGCCACGCCGGCGACCGGACAGCCGACCACCTGCTCACGCTCGTCCACATCGAACGCGGCGACAAGGACGCGGCGCTGCGCCTGCTGCGGGATCTGCCCGACAGCCCCGACACCGAGGCCGCCCACGCCCTGCCGGACCGCCGCGTCACGACGAGGCCCGGCACGGTCTACACGGACCGGAAGAACCCGATCGCCTTGAGCGCCGACGGCCGGGTGGCCGCGGTGACGTTCCTGGACGCGGAGATCGAAGTCTGGTCGCTGCCGGACGAACGGGTGCGGCAGATCCTGACCGGGCACGAAAACCGCGTGCGGTCGGTGTCCTTGAGCGCCGACGGCCGGGTCCTCGGGTCGGTCGACGGGCACGGCCGGGTGCGCGTCTGGGACACGGCGACGGGGGAATGCACCCGCACCGTCGAGCTGCCGCCGGGCGAGGTCGAGGCCGTCGCGGTCAGTCCCGACGGCACCCTCGTGGCCGCGGTCGGCGACGACGGCTCGGTGCGGCTGCTGCGCGACACCGTCGACGTGCTCGGCGGCACCGCAGCGGAACCCGTCGGCGGCCTCGGCTGGGCGATCGCGATCACCGCCGACAACCGGCGGGTGGCCGTCTTCGACGGCAGCGACTGGACGTTGCGGATAGTGGAAGTCAGCACCGGCGCGCTGCTCTGGGAACACGCCCGCCTGCAGGGGAACTGCACGATCAGCCCCTCTGCGCGGTTCGCCCTCTCCGCCACGGAAGCCGGCGAAATGGTGCTGCTGGACCTGACGGCGTTCGAAGCCCGGAACCTCGGCAGCGCCGTGCCGTGGGGCGGCGGCTTCGGCTGGCTGGCCGTCGCCGACGACGGCCGCACCGCGGTGAAGACCTTCGACCTGCTGCTGCAGGGATGGCGCCTCGACGAGGGCCGGTGCACGTTCACCACCACCGTGGAATCGCGCAGCCCGATGACGGTCGCCGCGGACGCCGAGGGCCGCGCGGTGCTGGTCGTCCTCGGCAGCCGCACGCCCCGGACCGTCCACACCACCGCGGTCGTCCACATCCCCGAACCGGGGCCCGCCGCGCCGTGGAGCTACGCCCGTCCGCAGCCGACCGACCGCTTGGCCGGGGACGCGCTGGTGGCCGCGGAGAACCTCGACCTGGCCCGCGACCTCCTGGAAACCGGCCGCCACACCGATGCCCGGCGGCAGCTGGAGCTCGTGCGCGGGATGCCCGCCTACCGCAGGCACCCCGAGCTCCGGACGTTGTGGCGGCGGATCGGCGCGGTCAGCGAACGGACCGCCTTCGCGGGCGTGTGGCCCACGCGTCGCTTCGACGACGTCCTGATCGGCCGGACCGCGGTCACCCGGAACCTGCGCTACGCCTTCGCGGACCACTTCGGCCGCGGCGTGCGCGTCCACGACCTGCGCACGGGTGAGGTGCGGACGGCGCGGGACCAGCACGAGCTCGCCTTGGAGTACGCGATCCCCTGCGCCGACGACCGGCACGTGCTCGCCGAAGACTCCGAGCGCGCCGAAGTGTTGTGGGACCTCAAGACGGCCCGCCTCGCCGGGGTGGTCGTCCGGGACGACGGCGGACAGCCCGTGCTGAAGGTCGAGAACCCCGCGTTCGAGTTCGTGCGCCGGAACGGGATCAGCGTCCTGCGCAACCGGCTGACCGGCCAGGGCGTGCACGGGTGGTCCGTGCACGCCGACGAGCGGGTCGTGCTGTCCGGCGACGTCGCCGTCCTGGTGAAGGACGACGGGCGCACCCGCGTCCTCGATGCCCGCACCCTCACCGCGGTGCGCGAGACGGCCCTGTTCTCCGGCGGGCTCGTCCGCCTCCGGCACACCCACCCGGGCGGCGGGGTCGAGACGACCGGGGCCGGGTCCATCGTGGCCAGTGCCGACGGCCGGGTCGTCGTCGCCACCCGGCAGAGCTTCGACAACCACGGGGACATCGTGCTGGCCGTCGCGGGAGCACCCGAAGCCGTGGTGGACGTGGCCGACGAACGCGTGACGTCGTTGGCGTTGACCGCCGACGGCGACCTCCTGCTCACCGCGGCCACCCGGCAGATCCGGCTGTGGCACGTGCCGACCGGCAACCTGGTCACCGAGATCGAATGCGCCGAGGAGGTCGGCGCGGTCGAGATAGCGGCCGACGGGTGCGCAGCCCTCGCCGTCGTCGGTTTCCGCCACATCCAATGCTGGGAACTGGACTGGGACTACCCGCCGCGCTGAAAAGTCCGGGAAGGACGATCACCGGGCGCACGAAAAAACCCGCCTGACCTGGGTCAGACGGGATTTCGGCGTACCCCCGACCGGGTACGAACAGCATCCACCCGGCCAATCAGCGGTCTGACCTGCAAATATCCGCAACTCTGACGCTCGTCGAGTTCGGCCGGGGCCGACGGGGGCGGTCATGAAGACACCCTCTCGCATTGAGCTCACGCTCGGCGTTCAGTGCTTCTTCACCGGCCTCGTCGCCCTCGGAGCTGCCTTCGCCTCCTATCGGCACGGCCTCCACTTCGCCCTGCGGTTCGGTGCAGACGAAGCGACCGCCTGGATCTGGCCCCTGATCGTCGACGGCCTACTCACCATCGCGACCGTCGAACTCTGGAAAGCCGCGGGGAGCAAGTGGCAGGCCTGGCTCGCCTTCATCTTCGGCATCTCCCTCTCGCTCTGCGCCAACATCGCCTCGGCACCCGAACTGAGCATCTTCGGCATCATGGTCGCCGCTTGCCCACCGCTGGCGCTGCTGCTCTCGGTCGAGCTGCTGAACCGAGCGCTCAAGCGCCGTCGCTCGTCGCCGACGCCGGCTTCCGACGTGCCTCAAGAGTCGACTCCGGATGAGTTGTCCACAGTTCTGGATCACCCGGTGGACAAAACTGCCGAGCAGCGTATGTGGGAGTTCTACGAGGCCGAGTGCCGGCAAGGACGCACCCCGACCGGCGCCGAGCTCGACCGGATCGCCGGCACGCACAACTACGGGCGCCGGGTCCTCCGAAAATGGCGCGCCGCGGACAAGTCACCTCAACCGAAGGACCCGGCCCAGCCGCAGAAGCCAACGGCACAGGCGCTCCAAGAGAAGTAGGAGGCGGCCTTCAGCCATCGCAACGTCGGCAAACCGTGCCAGGGCTCCGAGGCACTCGTGCAGGCTCGGAGCGGCGCAATCCAGTTGCCTGGACATCCCCCACCCGGGTGTTTCACGATTTGGGGATCCCATCTCGTTGCGGCCGCGATACAGGTTCCCTGGAGCGTGCACTCACCGATAGCGCGTCGGATCGGTTCTCTGCCGGCATCGGGGAGGCCAAACGTCGGCGTAGTACGACGCCCCAGCGCCTTCGCGGGACGTTCTGGTCGTAACAGCCGAGACCACCGGATCGACATCGGCACTGCAGCACCCACCGCAGGCCCGGGATCGGCGAATCTCGCGGCCGAGCGCAACTGAGGCGCTATCGCCGTGGGCTACTGATGCAGACACTACGAGCCCGGTGACGGCAGCATCGAAGGAATCACGGAGCGGCCCGAACTGCTGACCGCAACTGGGGAGCCCACCAAGCGTGCGACGGGATCACGATGGGACGAACACGTGCATGGAACGGCCGGGCTGAGTGCGGACGCTACGATCAGTCAACGGGCTGAGCCATCGTTCAATGCTGTGCCTCGACGTGTCCGCGCACTCGAACTGCTGATACCCGAGTGACCTCGGCCACCGATCGGCCGGCACCGGTGTCGGCAGCAGATCTTGCAGGAGGAAGCAGGTGCCCACGGGTCCGGCCAGCGTGGCCCTTGTCGCCGCCGAAGGCAGCGGGAAACGGGTCGATACGGCTCCGGACGGAGTCGGTATCGGAGAACTTTGTCTTCTCTCGTGGCAAGTTCATCCTGCCGAGCGACCGGCAGGGCAGTTCGCCGGTTCAGCCGTCTACCTGGTGAAGGTCAACTACGAATTGCGCCTCCGGCCGGATCTGGCGCCGATGCAGTGGTTCGAGCTGGGTCTGCGGTTCGGCTCGGGTGAGTCGACGGTGGTGGCTGCGGTGCCGCGCACCTCACGCGATCCCCAAAAGGCCGCTTCGTACGCCGTCACCGACTACCTCGAACTGGTCAAAACGGAACCCGGGGGAACCCGAGGCCTGCACCTGCCCGAGATCGACGACTCCATCCGCCTTTACGAGGTTCCCGGTTCGTCGGTCCGGTGGCAGCATCGGTCGGACCACCCGGACGGGGTCGAACCGGGGACGCGATCCGCCTGGTTGGTCCTTCTGGTCCCCGAAGGCCAAGACCGGGTGTCCGTTGAGTTGTCCGTGCGCTACGACCTCAGGACCGGGGAAGACGCGCCGTACCGGCCGATGCAAGAGCCCGCCGAGTTCGTCATCACCCTCCGTCGAGAGGACTTCGAGCCCACGGTGGCCCCGGTCGCCTCCGACCGCCGAGCGGCGCGAGAGAAAAGCGAGCCGTCGGTTTTCGTGTGCTACGCACACGACTCTCCGGAGCACAAGGCGAACGTGCGACGATTCGCCGACCTCCTCATCCACGCCGGCGTCGACGTGCACATCGACCAGTACGATCCCCCGATTCGCAAGGACTGGGCGCACTGGGCCTACGAGCACCTCCGCCGGCGGGACTTCGTCCTCGTCATGGCTTCGGAGATGTGCAAGGCGGTGGGCGACGGCGACGGCGAGCCTGGCCGGCACCTCGGACTGGACTCGGAGTTCAACGCCCTGCGGACCTTGTACCAGCGCAACCCGGAGTGGCGGCAGTACGTTCTTCCCATCGTGCTTCCCGAGTGGACCGAATTCGACCTTCCGCTGTTCCTCGCACCGGCCACGATGGACTACTTCCCCGTGCTCGACTACACGAGTGGAGGCGTAGTGAACCTGCTCCAAACGATGCGGTCGACCGAACGCCGCACCTGGGAGCCCCGCTAATCGTCCCGACCCCGGATCCGGTAGTCGGGGTGGTCCTTGTCCGCGGTGATGCCGAGGTGCAGCGGGCCCGGCGTCAACGTCCGCCCGTCCCAGGCAATCGGCTGTTCGCACAACCGCGCGGCCAGTGCCGCGAGCTCCACCGGGTTCCACGACCCCGGGCGAGCGACGACGAACTCGCGGCCGGTGTAAGCGTGCCACGGCACACCGAGTTCCTTCCGCAGGTTCTCGGGCAGGTTCCACCGGGTGTACAGCGTGCCGACGCGGCCGCCTTTGCTGCCGAGCGTGACGGAGGTTCCGGCGAACAACCAGGACGGCACGGCGCTCCCGACCAGCCGATACACCTTCCGGCCGGGCGCCGCCGGCTGCCGCTCGTCGTCCGGGAGGTGGTGCTCGCCGAACCGGGTGACCGGCCTGCCGAGGTCTCCCATCTCGGCGTGCGAACGGACGACGGCCACATCGACACCGTCCGCAGCCAGGGTGTCGCCCGGCAGGTCGCCCGCCCCGAGCAGGCTGTTCTGGAGTCCGGACCACACCGTCCGAGTGGCCTGTGCCTGCACGAACACCACGATCGGGACTGTCGCCAGATCCCCGGCCACGAGGTCTCCGAGCCGCCGTTCGACTTCATCGCGCGTCACCGCCGCCTGCGGTCCGTACCGGCCGAGTCCCAGAGAGCCGATGGTGCCGGCGTGGAAGTCGGTCAACCCGTCCGCCGCCCGGACCCACCGGCGTTGCCGGTCGCTGTACATCAGCACCCGCCAGTGCTCGAGGTGGTCGGGATCGGCGAGGACTGCCGTCAGCACGAGGACGAACGCGTTTCGTCCGTCGTAGGTCTGCTGGGCTCGCGCACTGATCCCGACAAGCAGTGTCCTGCGGTTCAGCCGGTTCTTCAGGTTTTCGCGGGCCACAGCGATCCGGATTCGCTCATCGAGCACTCCGCAGGACCTCAGGAGATCTCGCAGGGCCGCCCGCGCCGCGTGCTTCTGCGAACCGGCACTCGCCGGACGAGCTCCGGCCGGCAGCACCGCCGGCTCCGTCGCCAGGAACTGAGTCGGCACGCCGCGGTGCGCTAAGAGGCGGCGTAGGTGCGGTTTCGCATCGAAATCCCGCGGCGGTGCGGCGGGGTGGAATTCTGTCTCAACCCACGCGGCAACGAGGGTTTCAGGGTCGGCTGGCAAGTCCAGAGCGGCTAGTTCGGCGGCCCGATTCGGCGTGTCGTGATCGAGGAGCGCCGGACAGTGGCGAGCGATCACTTCGAGCCGTTCGTGCACCACGGTCGGTAGCTCCCCGCCGGCGGGGCGTACGCCGGTCAGCTCGTCCAGCTCGGCGAACATCCGATCGCGCGTCTCCGCGGTGCGGTAGAGACACGCGATGGTCAGCTTCTTGGCGCCCGTCGGGCCGATCGCGGCCGGCGCCAGACCTCCTGCCGGGTACTTCGCTACCCGCGTCGGCAGCTTGATCTCGGCGTCTTCGACGTACTCGAGCGGCTCGACCAGCGGCAAGCGTGCGGTGATGTGGTCGTGCAGACGAGCCATGAAGCGCGGACCGAGTCCGCTGCCGAGCGCGTGAAAGTCTGCTGACTTCAACTTCGGGCGGAAGGTGCCCGACATGCCGCCGTCGGCGTCGGGGGCGTTCAACGGCCTGAGCTGACAAGCAGCCAGGGGCGCCGCGAAGGCCGGGTCGAAGAAGTGGATGTATCGGGCTTCGCTCTCCTCCCAGCGACCGAGCACCGGCAGGTAGGCAATCGGAGCGTCCGGTTCGCGTTCGACCCAGGCGGATCGGTACCACCGGGCCAGTGGATCGAGCCGGGACAGGTGGGCGTCGAAGGCGAGGACGAGGTCGTCGACACCGGGCCGGGTCACCAGCCGCATGGTGACGTTGGCCAGGGAAGCCGCCTTGCCGTTGGTGCTCCGGACGAGATCGCGGTCGTCCCACGCCACCAGCCGGCCCTCGGTGTCCATCCGCAGCCGGATCGCACGGTCGTCCACCTGCATCGGCTCCGCCGCCAGCGATCGGGCGATCTGCCAGGCGGCCACGCGGAAGACCCACGGCGGGGCGAGCGGCGCGCGACCGGGCACGTACTCGACAAAGTCGCCGAACGACCGTTCGCTTTCGGGCTCAGGCAGGAGGTCAGCGAGCACCGGGGTCCCGCCGCCCCGTAGGTGGGATTCCCAGGCACGGACGGCGACCCGGAGCCGGTTGTCCAGCGCGCTGTCCGTGGTCAGCAGGAGCGCCTTGGCACCGGCATCAGTGTCACGTCCACCCAGCTTCTTCTGGCCGAACATCCGCACCGGCTTGCCTGTCGCGGCGACCAGCCCCGCGGTCAACGTGCTGTAGGTCGGCAGCTCGCCGGGCAGATCCGACCATGCCGACGCGAAGCCGTCAGTGAGCGGGTAAGCCGTCACCGAGCCGAGGACGGCGTCGAGGTGTTCACGCGGGACGCGGTAGGCCAGTGTGGTCAGCATGGGTGCTCCGTTCAGGACTTGGCTTCGGCCGCGTAATTGAGGAACGCCTGCAGCGTGTCGCCGTAGTACTCGGTCATGGCTGCTGCCTGGGCCGGGGTCCACGCAGCGCTAAGGCGGTTGATGAGCGAGGCCAGATCGGTTCCCCGGTCGTCCGCGTGGAACGCGCCGTCGACGAGGTGCAAGGTCGCCGAGGTGCCACCGCGCCGCGCTCGGCCGATCAGCTGGACGGCGCCGATCACGATCTCCGCCGCCACCCCGAGCTGGACGCGATCCGGCTGGGACTGGAAGTACGGCGGGCACCGGACGATCTCGTCGAGGAACGTGCCCGCCTCTTGCCGACGGTCGGCCAGCAGCCGGAGTGGATCAGTGGTCGGGCCAGGGTGTTCGGCGAGCGCACGAGCCTGGATGTGCGCCACCAGCTCGGCCGGCTCGTCGATGACCGGGATGGGGCGGACGATCAGCCAGACGGAGCCGAGCGCCGAGCGAGAACCGTCGCCGATGATGTTCACGCCGCGCTGAACGCGAGCCAGCGGAGCGATGAGGATGTCGGCGTGGTCCATCGCGGGGAACCGCTCGAGCTGGTCCGCCGGCAGCTCGCACCAGAGCTTTCCCTCGCTGGGTTCGCTCCGGGGTGGGATCGCCAGGCAGATCCTCGGCGGGTTGACGCCCGAGTCGGCCAGCCCTTGGGCGAGCTCACGCGCCGCGGCATAAGACGTCGTGGCCAGCAACACCCGCTGCCGTTTCGGGTCTTCGCGTCGGAGCCGGTCGAACTCGGGGACCAGGTGGGTGCTCCACAGCCCGGCGGCGATGCGTTGGATCGCGGCTGACCGCTGCGGGCCTTCGCGCCCGGAGACCCGTTCGGGCCGGCGGTCCGCGCCGAGGACCGGAGCCGGCTCGATCCGGACCTCGGCGGGTGTGGTGTCCCGCACCCACCACCGGGGCGTCGTGTGCAGGTGGTGGCGCGGGGCGAGGGGGAAGTAGGAAGTCGCCGAGAGGCCCAGCACGATGCGCCGGGTCTTGGCGTGAGCCAATGCGGTTACGTCACCGAGCGTCACCGTGTAGGTGTGCGGGTCGCCACCGAACGCCGCGGTCGACAGCTTCGCCGGCTGGACACCGGTGTCGTCGAAGTGCTCGGTGAAAGCGAACACCAGCCGGCCCAGCGGGCCGGTCGGGGTCGCTCGCCACCGGCCGTAGGTACCGAGTGCGTCCGCGACCGCCTGAGCGGATTCGACGCCGGCGTCGACGAGTTGCGAGTTGTTGGCCATCAGCCGATGCAGGAAACCGCGGATCCGTTCCAGAATCGCCCTTCGAAGCACCCAGTCGGTGAACTCACGACGGTCGTCGGGCGGCAAGTGGCCGGCCAGGCCGTCCACCGCGCTCCTGGCCTCGGTGATGGCCGTACCCGCATCGCCGCTCCGAACGACGCGGTCCAAGTGCAGGCGAACCCGATCGAAGCCTTCGGGCTCACCCTCGAAAGCCCCGGACTCTCCGGGGAAGAGCGACTCGAACGCGGCCAGCTGGTCCGGGCCGACGTCGTCGACGTCGATCTCGAAGAGGCACGCGGTGAGCCAGTTGTCCCGGCGGCGAGGCACGATCCAGGCTCGTCCCGGACCGGGCTGCCGCCTTCTGCCGCCACGCCGAGCGGGACCGAGCCGTTGGTAGGTCAGGTGGCTGACATAGTTTTCCGACAGGTAGCGGAGGCTGAAGTAGGCGTCGCGCACATTGGCGTCGACCTCGTCGTGCAGAGCACCCAAGGCTCCCGCGAAGTCCGTGTCGAGCCTGCGCAACGGTGTGTTCGTCCTCCGGGCCTCGTCGAGGACCAGTCCGCGACCCGACTGCTCGATCGCCTGCTGCTGGAACTCGTCCACCTCATCGATCACGATGATCTGGCACCGGCGCATGAGCAGTTCCTCTACGCTCAGCCGGTCATTGACACCGTGCCCGTCTTGTACGGGGGTTTGCAGCACGCCGAGCATCAGGTTGACGTGCGAAGTCACGATCACGTCCGCGGTACACGCCGCCCGGGAAGCGCTGAACCGTGCGCATCCGCTCCGCCACGGGCAGGCGAGGCTCTTCTTGTCCGCGTGCGGACGTGGGTCGTGAAGGGTGGCACACGGCTCTCGCCCCGGTATCCAGCCGTCGACCGCGTCTTCGGCAGTGGCGACCGCGGCCAGCGCGCAACCGTAACCGAAGCGATCCCACACCCAATCGGCGGCCGGGCCGACATCCGTGACTGCTTCGGCGACGTCGAACCTGGTACGGGGGGAGGTGAGGGCGACGACCTCACCGGCCGTCGCGAGCGCTGCGGCCGCCGCTTCGATCTGGCGAGCGGCCTTCACCACGTCGGCGTTCGTGGGCAACACGAAGGCGACAACGTGGTGATTGCGCATTGCCCAGCACGCGAAGACCTCGATGAGCACCACCGACTTGCCGAAGCCGGTATAGGCGAGCAGCTCGTTCAGCGACCCTGCGGCGAGGTCGAGCTCGGTGACGACCCCACCCGAGTCCCGGATCTCGGCCTCGAACCGCTGGAAGACCTCGGCCCGGTGATCGCCGTCCACATCCGGATGGGCGTCGAGGGCGTCGGCGAGCGCCCTCAGCTCGGCGAACGGGACCGATCGCCGATCGAGTGGCGGAGAGGTGACGACGACCGGTGGAGTGTGCCCTGCGTCCTGGTGGTGCTCCAGGAGATCGAGGCGGAACGTCGTGTACCGGGTGGTACCGCCATCGCGGGGGACGCTCACTGTCGTCGTGTAGTGACCAGGTTCCGCGGGCTCCAAGGCACGAGGGCGGGCCTCGTGGAGCTCGTCGAGCTCGGCCAGGACGCCGTCGATGAAAGCGGTCAACGACATGCCGACGTCGACGACGATCGTTCCGCCGACACCGGGTTCGTAGTCATCACCGGGCCGGCAGCCGCCGAGCTCTCCGCCGGTGAGCAACCGGTCCAGCAGCTGCCCGGCGGTGTGCGCGTTCGCGAAGTCGTTCGTGCGCCGCTTCAACAACCAGGTGACCCGCACGCGGTCGGCGTCGGACAGCCCGCCGGTGCCGGACCAGCGGGACCAGGTCGTGATGTGGCCGTCGAGCAGGTACAGCACGTGCGCGCGGAGCGCAGCCGGTGTTCCGTCGCCGGTGTCCACCCCGAATAAGTGCGCGGCGAGCCCGATCGCCGCCTTGAGCACGCGCGGACCGACCCTCCGCGCGTTCGCGGCAGTTCCCCGTTCGGTCAAGACTTCTCCTTGAGCTGTCGCAGGACCCGGTTTCGAAAGCTCTTCTCGGTCGTGATCACGACCGAGCGGGGCACGGCCCTCCGCAGGGTCTCGAGCTGGTGTTCGTGGGTCGTCGGCAGCACGATTTCGGCATCCGGCAGGGTCGTCCTGAGGTGGTCGACGAGCCGCCCGACCGACTGGTATTCCTTGAGGTCCGCGCGGTACTCGGTGGACCCGACTTCGACACGCAGGTCGTACCGGTCGAGTTCCGGCCAGAGTTCGACCGAAACACCCGGCCTGTCGAGCGCGTGAAACAGCCGGAGCTCGGCGATGCCGGGTACGACGACGAAACGCCAGACACCGGGGTCCACGCAACGGGCGCCTGCCGCAGGTTGAGGTATCGGTGTTTTGGCCGCCGGCCCCGCATCGATCCGGGTCAGCACCGGCCGATGGCCGGCCGAGCGGCCTTGCCTCACCCGGTACGCCGTGGCGTGCGGCCGATAGCGGCACCGGAGGAGATCTCCGGTGACGGCCATCGGCCACCGGCAGACAGGGCAGGGAAACCACCAGGCCGGACCGTCGGCCGGCTGGTAGAGCTGCTCCGCCGGGATCGAGGAATACCCGAACGGCGCGAGAGCCGCGCCACTCACGCTTCGGGCGTCCATCAGCTCATCGTGGCTGCCGGCGGGGTGCTCGATGAGGAACCGCCTCGAGCGGACGTAATCGTCCTGTCGCCCCGTCGCGGTCATGGCCGCATAGGTCTCCTGGCGGATCTGCTCGGATCGCATCCGCGTCCAGGTCGGGAGCCACTGCTCGTGATCGATCGCGGCACCGAGCGGAGCAGCGTATTCGCACGCCAGGTCGTACGCTTCGCCCGTCAGCTCGCCGCCTTGCAGCAGCACGACCGCGGCGGCCTCCGGGTCCGGACAGTCCATGAGTGCGGGGAGTTCGCCCAGCGGGAGGTGCAACGCCGTGGCCAGGTCTCGCGGCGTCACCGGGCCTCGGCCTGGTCCGTGGACGGCCATCACCACGCCCGTCATGCGGGCGACCTCGCGCATGGCGCCGGGATGCTCGTGCCGCTTGGACCACGCGTAGGCAGCGCGAAGCGAGGCGACGACGATCCGCCGCCACGGCGGCACCGCCTCGAAGGCCTGCACCGGGCGGCTCACGCGGCGACCTGCCGGGCGGAGGGGCACCATCGGGTGAACCCGCAGTCCTGACACGCCCGTCCGGGCTTGGGCGGCGCCTGGCTGCCGGTGAACATCGGCTCCGCGAGCGACTTCACTGCCTGGCGGGCAGCGGTGAGGACACCGGCACCGGCGATGTCCAACCGGGTGAGAACTGGCCCGGCACCGGTGAGCTCCTCCAGTTCGACGCGCAACGGAACACCGTCCTCGGCGAGAACGCCCGCGTCGGACAGCAAAACGGCCAGCGCCAGCTGGGGATAGGCACGGAACAGATCGCCGGTCTGTGATGCACGGGCGGTCTTGGTCTCGCGCACGACCCAACCGGCGGAGTCGCGGTAGAGCAGATCGGTCTTCGCCACGACGACCGCGTTCGCGATGGGGTCGAACGCCACGACGTAAGTCTCGCTGTCGGCCGGGGCGTCGTCAGGGAGACTCTTCAGCGGGCAGATCACGGCATGGTCCCCGATCATCTGGACGGCCATCCGCTGCTCGCGCCCCTCGGGTCCAGCCCAGTCTGCAGCCCAGCGGTCCGGCGATGCGGGCAGTTCGCCGGACTGGCAGGCGCGGCGCGGCAGACGGTCGTGCTGCTGCTCGATCCATTCGTGAACCGCCCGTCCCCGCCTGGCCGCGTCGTTGTCCTCGGCGCCCCAGTCGCGAGGCAGAAACATGTCACCGAGGCGGGTACGCTCCGGGCACTTGGCGTGTTCCCGACCGGACGTCACAGACCACCTGCGCCGGGTATCGCCGGTAACACCCAGGAGGCCGGGAACCGAGGGCACGGCGGGACAGCCGGCCACGAGAGGGCAATAGGCGCATTCGGCACCCGGGCGGTGTTCGACCCCGGCCGGCAGCTCCGCCAAGAGGTCTGCGACCTCTTCGTACCGGTCCATCGCTTCTTCACGGGTGCCGTCGAAGGCCACTCGGACGGATCCGTCGACACAGCCGACCTCCACCACCCGCACACGACGTGGTGCGACGAACCCACCCAGGCGATAAGGCGAGTGGTCGTCCCAGCGACCACCGAGGACCGGGCTCGCCCCGGCCAGCACACCGGCGGCGAAGGTGATCTCCGGCGGGCTGAGCACCTTCGGCGGCC
The DNA here is from genome assembly GCF_055633805.1 of Amycolatopsis sp. NPDC114478. Lineage (NCBI taxonomy): Bacteria > Bacillati > Actinomycetota > Actinomycetes > Pseudonocardiales > Pseudonocardiaceae > Amycolatopsis > Amycolatopsis sp. NPDC114478. The sequence continues at coordinate 469,046 of NZ_JBVKDO010000006.1, forward strand.
GGCTCACGGACGCTTCCCGGGGCCGCGGTCCGTCGACGGCCACGGGTTCCACCGAACCGGTCTGCAGCACGCGAAGCTCGCGGACTCCGTCTCCCTCGTACCGGCGTCCCAGCACGGTCTCCTCGTAGATCTCCTCTCCTGCCCGGTGCCGCTGCCGTGCCCACGTTCGCGAGACCGGTTGCAGAGCGCAGGGCGCTTCCAGCCGGGCTTCGGCCGCCAGCACCTGGTGTACGGCGTGGGTGACCCAGCGTTCGAGCGCCGGCTCCGGCCTTGTCCGCTCGCACCAGCGCCGGATCGCCGCGGCTTCCTCGAGCCCGTCGAACTCGATGTGGTCGAGGACCTTGCCGACGGCGGACGTGGCGGACTGCGGCTTCACACCCTTCCTCGCGGACGGGGCGATCGTGCGACGGACCTCCGACGCGGCCCGCACCGGGCACCTCTGTTCCGTTTCGCGAAGGGAGCGGTAATCGATTCGAACAAATGTCTGATTACCGATCGGTTCGCTCATTTGAGCAGCGCCAGTCATTTTCTGATTTTCCTCTCGGATCCAGCGACCTCCGACCACCTGCGCAATTGCGGCCGATGGGCGCACGGTAGCCTCTCTCACCGTCCACTCGCTACTGGCAAGATTGTTTCCGAAACGTTCCCCCCGAGAAGGAAACCCTCGATGACAGAAGTTTGCGCAGCTCACGGGCTCTTCATCGGCATCGACCACTACCGGGATCCAGCGTTCGCCGACCTGCAGTTCGCTCGCCGGGACGCCGAAGTACTACATGCCCTGTTCCGCGACACTTTCGACTCGGGCAACGCGGCACTGGTGGCAGATACCGACGCCACAGTGGACAGAATGTTGACAGAAATAGGCAATCTCCGGCAGTCGTCGACCGAATCGGACGTCGTCCTGGTCACGTTCTCGGGCCACGGGACACCCACCCGGGAAATGGCCGGATACGACGCGGTGAGCAATCGGCTGGCCGATACGGCACTGCCCCTGACCACTTTCGTGGGACTCGCGGAGCAGATCCCGGCCCGGCTGCTCATCGTGGTTCTCGACTGCTGCTTCTCGGGCGACGTCCTGACCGAGACGCTGCGCGGGTCGACCGTGGTGGCCCATCAGCCGAAGTACCTCCGGCAACCGGCCGACGAATACATCGCCCGGGCCTCGCAGGCGGGCACCGAGCCGTTGGATCTCGTCCGCGGCCGGGGCAAGGTCGTCCTCGCCGCCTCGGCTCCTGATGAACGCGCGTTCGAGAAGGCCGAGTTCGGCCACGGTGTGCTTACCCATCAACTGATCGAGGGGCTCCTGGGCCGGGGTGGCGTCGCCGACGGTGACAGCGTTTCCGTTCTGAAGCTGGTGCAGGCCGTGCTGGCGTCGGTCGGCTGGCACCGGCACGGGCTCACCGGTGTCCAGCAGAACGCGGGCTTCGAGGGCGCCTTGCGCGACGCGTATCTTCCGGTCTTCAGCCCGGGTGCGCACTACGCCGCCGTCGGCGGCAAGATGCCACCGCGCGCCACGCCGGCGTTGTCCTCGCTCGGTCCGCACGGGGTACCGGAGCCCTTCCAGGAGCTCTGGCGGGAGCAGCTGGGCCGGCTCAACGACGTCCAGCTGGCCGCGATCAACGCCGCCGGGGTGCTTCGAGGCGGTTCGGCCCTGGTCAGCGCGCCCACCGGGAGCGGCAAGACGCTGGTCGGTGAACTGGCTGCGGTGCGGGCCAAGCACGCCGGCGAACGGACGGCGTTCCTGCTGCCCACCCGGGCCCTGGTCAACGAGCAGTACGACCGTTTCCACCAGGAGTACGGCCCGCTGGGCATCAAGGTCGTCCGGGCGACCGGCGATCTCCGTGATCACCTGCCTGACCTGCACCGGGGACAGTACGACATCGCAGTGCTCACCTACGAAAAGTTCGCAGGTTTCGCGGCGAGCCGCCCTGGTCTGCTTCACAGCGTCGGAGTCGTGGTGGTGGACGAGATCCACTCGCTGTTCGACCCGCAGCGCGGGCCCGCACTGGAGGCGCTGCTCACCCGGATGCGCCGCGGAGCCACGCTCGAACCGATGCCGCAACTGATCGGCCTGTCCGCCGTGCTGGGCGACCCGAAAGGACTCGCGGAGTGGCTCGGCGCAACCCCCGTAGTCAGCACCACCCGCGCGGTACCGCTCGTCGAGGGCGTTCTCGATCCCGGCGGGAATTTTCGAGGACGCCGGCACGAGGACGCCACCGAAACCGACGTCGACGAGCCAGGCTGGCTTGCGGTGCCACATGCGGACTCGCCCGAAGAGCGGCTCATCGGCGTCGTCGCGGAGCTGGTGACCGGCGGGAAGCAGGTGATCGTCTTCCGGAGCACCAGGAGCGCGGTCCGGTCCACCGCCGAGCTCCTCGCGCGCAGGCATCCGACGCTGCCGGCCACGGCTGAGATCTCCGCGCTTCCCGTCGGCGACGCCGGGATCGTGCACGATCAGCTGGTCACCTGCCTCAACGGCGGAGTCGCCTTTCACATCGCCGACCTCTCCGACGCGCAGCGACGTGTGATCGAGCAGTCGTTCCGGCGGGCCGACAGCGCGATCCGGGTGGTCGTCGCGACCACGACCCTCGCCCAGGGCGTCAACCTGCCGGCGGATGTCGTGGTGATCAGTGACCTGAAACACCCGGGCGACACGCACTACACGGTGGCGGACTACAAGAACATGGCCGGCCGGGCCGGCCGCCCCGGTCGAGGCGTGGCCGAGGGGCGCGCGGTCATTCTGACCGCCGGCAACGCCGATGCCGAGGAAAAACTGCGGCGGTACGTCACCGCCTCCCCCGAAGCGGGCACGTCCGCCTTGCTGGAACCGAAGACCGACCTCGTCACCCTCCTCGTCGACACGGTCGCAGCCGCCTCGGGTGTCCGCGACCGCTGCGACGATGCCGCGATCCAGTCGTTCCTCGAACGGACGTTGGCGCACCGCCAGGCACGCCGGGCGCGGAAATCTCCGCCGTTCCCGGAGGACCAGGTGTCCGCCGCGCTCGCGGACCTGCGGTCACAGGGCATCTTGCGCGACCGGGACAGTGGTCTCGAACTCACGGCACTCGGCGAGATCGTGGTCCGCAGGAAGATCGCGGTCGCGTCGGTCGCGACGGTGGCCCGCGTACTCGGCGCCGTCGCCGCCGGCGGGCTCACCACCGCAACCCTGCTCTGCGCCGCCCAGCTCACCGGGGAACTCGACGACCCGCGCTTCGCCGGTACTGTTCGCGGGCGAGGGCCGGATGGCGGCGAACTCGGCTCGTGGCTGCGTAAGGCGGGCGCGGCGGCGCCGGTGGTCAGCGAACTCTTCGCGCTGGGCGGCGAGCGCGGGCCCGCCGCCGCTCGCCGCGCGATGGCGAGCGTCTCGTGGATCCGCGGGACCAGCCTCCCCCGGATCGAACAAGGCATCCTCCGCACGTGCGGCGGCACGAACCGCAGGGATCCGGGCCCGGTGCTGCACGCGATGCGCCAGGCAGCGGGCGTGGTGGAAGCGGTCATCGACATCGCGGAGCACGTTGCGTCCGAAGCGGACACCTTGGCTCTTCCCCACGACCTCCCGGCCCGGCAGGAACTCGGCATCGTGGCCGGCCACGTCCCGATCGCCCGCCACGCCGAACTCGAACTGCCGCGGGAGACTTTCTCGGCGTTGCAGCGAGAAGGGCTCATCGATTACACCTCGATCATCGAGGCCGATGACGGACGCGTACTGGAGTGCCTGGCCGGAGACCGAGAACTCCAGCGGATCGTCGTGAACGCGGCGCACACAGCGAAGGGCGAGGCCGACGAGCCTCCGCTGGATGACGTTTTGCCACCGTTCGATGACCTCGGCTGAGCGCGGTCACGGGTGACGATTCGATCAAGTCGGTAACTCCCGCTCGACAACCACCGATCCCTCACCAAGTAACGGACCGTGCCGTCTCAACGGTGCGCGATCGAAGGGGAGGCTCTTGGCAGCGCTGGTCATACTCCTGATCGCAGCGGCCATCGTGACCCTGCTGGTCCGGGTGGCCCTGCGGGCGTCCAATTCCAAGCCACCGCAGACACCGCTGGGGCGTTCGCAGTCCTGGGTTGCCACTCCCCCACCCACGGTTCACGAGCCGCAACTGGCATCGCGCCATGCCCCGGATCCTGTGCCGACGGGGCCGCAGCAGAAGAGCCGGCGCACGAGTACGACCCAGGTTTCCCGGACACCGGCACCTCCCCGGCCCCGCCAAGTCGCGCCACCGGCTCCACGGGCGAGCGCCCAGACCGCGTACCGGTGGATTCCTCCGCGTCAGGACATCGTCGTGGCGGGAACGACACTGCGTGGTGGGCTGCTCTACGTGGGCACCGGCATGCCCGACGCCGCCGGCGTCGCAACCGAGCCCGCCTTGATCGATCCCGGCCTGCCGGCCGACCGGCGCAATCCGGATTGGCCAGGCGAGTCGATGGACTACTGGCCCAGCTACGCCGGTATGTCCCCGCGGGCGCGCGGCGCCTACCTCTCCTGGCTGGCCGGTGGCCGCGCGAACCCGAACGCCTACATCGGCTACGTCTTCCTGTACTTCTACGGTCTCGAACGTCGCTTGCTCACCGAAATACCCAACCTCGACGATGCCGACACCGAGTTCGCGACCCTTGTGGGCGAAGCTCGGCGGCTGCTCGGCATCTACCGCGGCAATCGCTCCTTCCGCGGCTACGCCGAAGGACTGCTCGACGCGGTCGCCCTCCTCGACCCGACCGTGCGGTACGACCGCGCGGCGCCGCCCGTTCCCGAATGGAGCTACGAGCTCCCCACGGACCTCAAAGTCGGATTGGCGCAATTGGCGGTGGACGGGCGTCCGGTCCCGGCGGACTGGGCGTTGTCCTGGTACGGCCACCACCCCGACACCAACCTGCGCACGCCGGCAGTGCGGTGCCCGAACGAGTTCCTGGAGCTGTTCACCCGACGGTACCGCGCGAAGTTCGGCGAGGGCATGGTCGTCAAGCCGAACAAACCGCGCCTCTCCGTGGGCTACTACGCAGCCAGCAGGGGCTTCTACGGCCACGTCACGCTCGAGAACACGAAGCTGCCCGACGTCGGCAAACTGACCGGCCCGATCACCAAGCTGCGCGACATCGTCGAAGGCGTGACCAGCGATCTCGACGCCTACAGCCGCTACCTCGGCCGCAACCCGGACGGCGCAGGCTCACCAGCGGCCATCGCGCTCCTGCCGGAGGGCGTCACCCACAAGCCGAGCCCCGAGACCGAGGCGCTCTGGTCGTGGGCCGCGCAGAGCATCGGCAGCGACGGCCGCGGGGTCACCTCGGCTCACGAGCTGGTCTCGCGGTGGCCCACCAAGACCGGCAAGCTGGCCAAGGCGGACGCCGTCGCAGTGGCTCAGCTGCTCGAACACCGCGGCCTCGGCATCGAGCCCGACGTGCGGTTCGGCGGGAACACGCCGACGCCGACATCGTCGGTCGTCCTGTTCCGACGAGCGGATCCCCCGGTCAGTGCACCCAGTGCCGAGTACGCGGCCGCGCTCGCGATCATCAACCTCGGCATGCTCGTCGCCGCCGCGGACGGCACGGTCAGCGAACCCGAACGGCGTGCGCTGCGGGAACTGGCGATCGACGACCTCGACCTCAGCGAAGACGAGAGACTCCGGCTCGACGCCCACGCCGCACTCGTCCTGACCAAACCGCCCACTCCCGCGGTCCTGCGGCGGCGTCTGGAATCTCTCCCGACGTCGCGCAAGGCCGCGGTCGGGCGGTTGCTCACCACTATCGCGGCGGCAGACGGCCAAGTCACCCCCGACGAGATCCGCACCCTCGAGCGGCTGTTCACCACGCTCGGCCTCGATCCCGGCGGGGTGTACGGAACCCTGCACGCGGCCGCGACGTCGACCGACGAGCTGACCAGCACCCGAATTCCCGGCGCCCAGCGGTCCGGCCGCACCATCCCGTCTCCTTCCCCGAGCCCAGCGGGAGCCTCGGCGCTCGCCCTCGATCCGGAACGACTCGCGCGGACGAGGGCCGAGTCCGTGCGGGTCGCCGCCGAACTCGCCGAAATCTTCGCCGACGACGAACCCGCTCCTCCACCGCCGCCTCCCGCGGACGCGGTGGTCGGAGGCCTGGATTCCGCACACACGCTGCTGTTCCACCGGCTCGTCGGGCAGGACACCTGGAGCCGCGCCGAGTTCGGCGCACTGGCCGCCGAACTGGGGCTGATGCCTGACGGCGCGCTCGAAGTCCTCAACGACGCGGCCTACGACCGCACCGACGAGCCGCTGTGCGAAGGCTCCGACCCCATCGAGATCAACCAGGACATCGTGAAGGACATGCTCGAATGACCACCCCCGCCTCGAAACCCGCCCGCCTGCGCCCCCGCGATCGAGACGCGATCATCTCCTCCCTGCGTTCCGGTGTGGTGCCCCGCGCCGGGTTCCAGCACATCCAGGTAGGACGTGCCGCCGAGGTGTCGGCGATGAGCCAGGAGATCACCCGGATCGCCGACGGCGGTTCCGCGGTCCGCTTCGTGATCGGCGAGTACGGCGCCGGTAAGACGTTCTTCCTCAACCTGGTCCGGTCCATCGCCGCCGAGCGGAAGCTGGTCACAACGTCGGCCGACCTCAGCCCCGACCGTCGCCTGCACGCGAGTGGTGGTCAGGCGCGCTCGCTCTACGCCGAGCTGATGCGCAACATCGCCACCCGCTCCACGCCGGACGGCAACGCCCTGCCCAGCGTCGTCGAACGCTTCGTGACCTCGGCGATCCAGGAAGCCACCAGTGCCGGGACGTCGCCGGCCACCGTGATCGCCGCCCGGCTCGAACAGCTGTCGGAAAGCGTCGGCGGCTATGACTTCGCCCAGGTCATCGCCGCCTACTGGAAAGGCCATGACACTGGCAACGAACAGCTGAAGTCCGACGCGATCCGCTGGCTGCGGGGCGAGTTCGCCACCCGCACCGACGCCCGTGCGGCGCTGGGCGTGCGCACCATCGTCGATGACGCCGGCTTCTACGACCACCTCAAACTCGTCGCCCGATTCGTCCGGCTTGCGGGCTTCTCCGGCCTGCTCGTCTGCCTGGACGAGATGGTCAACCTCTACAAGCTCGCCCACACCGGCGCCCGCAAGTCGAACTACGAGCAGGTGCTGCGGATCGTCAACGACTGCCTCCAGGGCAACGTCGAAGGCCTGGGCTTCTGCTTCGGCGGCACCCCGGAAATGCTGATGGACACCCGCCGCGGCCTCTACAGCTACGAGGCGCTCCGAAGCCGCCTTGCCGAGAACAACTTCGCCGTCGGAGGCCTGGTCGACTACTCCGGGCCCGTCCTGCGGCTGGCGAACCTGACCCCGGAGGACATGCACGTCCTGCTCGAGCGCCTGCGCCACGTCTACGCCGGCGGCGACCCCGCCGCCTACCTAGTCCCGGACGAGGCGCTGGGGGCGTTCATGCAGCACTGCGCGGGCCGGATCGGCGACGCGTACTTCCGCACCCCGCGCAACACCATCAAGGAGTTCGTCAACCTCCTGGCCGTGCTCGACCAGAACCCCGGCGCCGACTGGCGGCAGCTGCTCGGGAACGTCTCGATCGACACCGAAACCAACCCCGACCTCGAGCCGCTGCCCGACGAACTCGACGCCTCGGACCCGAACGGCACCGATGAACTCACCAGCCTCCGCATCTGAAGCCGTCCACTTCGGACTGCTCCACCCCAAGGTCCAGCGGTGGGTGTGGCAGCGAGGGTGGAGCGAGCTGCGCGACGTCCAAGACGCGGCCATTCCTGCCATCCTGGGCGGCGACACTGATGTCTTGATCGGCGCAGCGACCGCCGCGGGCAAGACCGAGGCCGCGTTTCTGCCGATCTGCTCGAAGCTCGTCGACCACGGCGGCCCGGGCATCCAGGCGTTGTACGTCGGGCCGCTCAAGGCGTTGATCAACGACCAGTTCCGGAGAACCGAGGAGCTGTGCGAAGCCCTAGAAATCCCGACTCACCGCTGGCACGGCGATGTCGCCGGCACCCGCAAGCAGGCTCTGCTGCGCAATCCCTCCGGCATCCTGCTGATCACCCCGGAGTCGCTGGAAGCGATGTTCGTCCTCCGCGGGACGCAGATCACGCGGCTGTTCGCGGCCTTGCAGTACGTGGTGGTCGATGAGCTGCACTCGTTCCTGGGAACCGAGCGCGGCGCTCAGCTGCTGTCACAGCTGCACCGCCTCGAAATCGCCGTCAAGCGACGTGTACCCAGAATCGGGCTGTCGGCAACCTTGGGCGACATGTCCCTGGCCGCCGGTCAGCTCCGCCCCGATCACGGAGACCGGGTGACGATCCTCGAATCCGCTGCGACCGGGCAGGAGTTGCGGCTGCAGCTGCGCAGCTACATCGACGAACGACCGGACACCGGCGAAGACTCGGACATGGCCGTGCGCGGCATCGCCGACCACCTGTTCGCGAACCTGCGTGGCCGGACCAACCTGGTGTTCGCCAACGCGCGGTCTCGCGTCGAGTTGTACGCATCTGAGCTCGCCGACCGCAGCGCGGCCGCGGGGGTCCCCAACGAGTTCCACGCCCACCACGGCAATCTCGCCAAAGAGCTCCGCGAAGACGTCGAAGCAATGCTCCGGGACCCGACCAAGCCGGCCACCGCTGTCTGCACGACGACGCTGGAGATGGGCATCGACATCGGCGCCATCGCCCAGGTCGCGCAGATCGGGCCGCCGCCGTCGGTCGCCTCGTTGCGGCAGCGGCTCGGCCGCTCCGGCCGTCGCGACGAGCCGGCGATCCTCCGTGCCTACTGCGCCACTGTGACGATCGACGCCGAGACGTCGCTCCTCGACCGCCTCCAGCTTCCCCTGGTACAGACGATCGCGTCGATCGATCTGCTGCTCGAACGCTGGTGCGAGCCGCCCGAGCCGTCCCGCCTGCACTTGTCCACGCTGATCCAGCAGCTCCTCTCCTTGATCGCCCAACACGGCGGAGCCAAGCCGGCGGAGGCGTATCGGGTGTTGTGCGGACGCGGAAGCCCGTTCTCGGCCGTCACCACAGCACAGTTCGCGGACCTGCTCCGCACACTCGGCGCCAAAGACGTGCTCACCCAAGCCGGCGACGACACACTGCTGCTCGGTGGACGCGGAGAGCCGGCCGTCAACCACTACACGTTCTATGCCGCCTTCCAAACGCCAGAGGAGTACCGCCTCGTCCACGGCGGACGGCAGCTCGGCACCATGCCGATCGACTTCCCCCTGTACGAAGGCCTGTTACTGGTCTTCGCCGGCCAACGATGGCGCGTTGTCTCGGTCCATGAAGAAGACAAAGTCGTCCAGCTGGCGCCCGCGCCCGGCGGCAAGCCCCCGAGCCTCGGCGACTCCGGCGGCGTTGTGCACCGCGAAGTGCGGGCGAAGATGCGCGCGCTCCTTGAGGGCGACCACGCCCCTGCCTACCTCGATGAGAAGTCGCGAGCGCTGCTCGAGCAAGCCCGGCGAGAGTACGCGAACCTCGAACTCGACAGCCGTTCGGTCACTACCGACGGCTCCGACACACTGCTTCTCCCGTGGACCGGCGACCGCCAGCTGCACACGCTCGCCGCGATCCTCAACGCCTCCAGGATGGAGGCCGCAGTCGACGGCGCCGCCCTTCGGCTGGTGGGTACAGCACGAACAGCAGCGCTGACTGCGCTGACCAAGGTGGCCGAGGGGTCTCTCCCTGACCCGCATGAACTCGCCCGGAAAGTCGAGAGCAAAACCATCGAGAAGTTCGACAGCTGGCTGAGCGAAGAGCTGCTGTGCGCTCAATTCGCATCGGCCTCTCTCGATTGCGCGGGAGCGGTCCACGCCGCCAGGCTTATGGTCGCAGGAGGGGGCTGACCGGCAACCTTGCCGGTCATAATGCCGGGACGCCGAGGAGGACGCCAGCCGGACGAAACCGTCGGCAGGTACAGCACCGTCCGGATACGGCACATGGATGTCCGGGCAGCTGTGCCCCGCTATAGGCACGGCCTGGCTGTGAGTACACCGCACCGCCGTCCTGTACCGAACCGTGACCGAGGGGCTCCATGTCAGCAGCGCCTGGGTAGAATCGCGCTTCATTCGCAGCTACACCAGTTCGGAGCGGGCACGGGAATGAGGACAGGACGCATCTCCCTGGTCGTCACCTGCATCTTGGTGGCATCCTTGGGAACGTGGTTCGCCATTGCACAATGGGATGACGCGAACAAGATCGCGACGACCACATCCGCGCTCGGCGCTGTTGCGGCCGTGGGCGTCGCTGTGTGGGCGGCGGTACGCACGCTGGGGACCGGAACCCCGGTCACGGTGTCCAAGACCGGGCGAGCCAGCGCTGCCGCCGGAGGCAAGGCGATCACAGGTATCTCCGGCAAGGCGGAGTCCGTGAGCAGCCCGCTCCGCGCAGAACGGACAGGCGATGCAAAGGCCACCGGGGGCGGGGACGCGGTCACCGGTATCCAACTGTCTTGAGATCGCGGAACTCTACCCGTGGCCAAGGACTCGAGAAGCAGCAGCGTCGTTACGCACAGTGGCGCGGCAACAGCACCAGGCGGATACGCCAGCTCCGGCATCCACTTCGGCGACGTCAACCTGCTGACCGGAGTACCGGTGCGCACGCGGTACCGCGAACAGGTCAAGCGGATCGCACCGCCCCACCTCGTGGGACGGGAAGTCGAACTCGCCGAACTGACCGATTTCTGCCGTTCCCCGGAGACCGCAGGACAGTATGCCTGGTGGCGAGCGCACGCCTGGTCGGGCAAATCGGCGCTGATGTCGTGGTTCGCGCTGCACCACCCGCCTGGCGTCCGGGTGGTGTCCTTCTTCGTCACGGCTCGGCTGGCCGGCCAAAACGATCGAAGCGCGTTCATCGACAACGTCATGGAGCAGTTGCTGACGATCCTCGGCGAGGTGTTGCCGCCTTTCTTGACCGATTCGACACGCGAAGCACACCTCCTGGGTCTGCTCGCCGACGCGGCGGAAGCCTGCCGTCGCCGGCGCGAGCAGTTCGTCCTCCTCGTCGACGGGCTCGACGAAGACCGGGGAGTCCACGACGGCGCGGACTCGCACAGCATCGCGGCCCTGCTCCCCGCCGAGCCTCCCGCCGGGATGCGAGTGGTTGTCGCCGGACGGCCGTATCCGCCCGTCCCCGACGACGTAGCCGCCCATCACCCCTTGTATGACGACGCGATCATCCGTCCGCTGGATCCCGCACCGGAGGCGCGCGCCGCCCAGCGCGAGATGGAGCGCGAGCTGAAGAGACTGGTGCGCGGCACCACCATCGAGCAGGACCTGCTCGGTTTGGTCGCTGCGGCCGGAGGCGGGTTGTCCACGGCGGACTTGGCGGAGCTGACCGGGCAAGCCCCCTGGGAGATCGAAGACCGGCTGCGGACTGTGACCGGCCGGAGTTTCGCCGTGCGCGACAGCCACTTCCACCCAGGCGGGCCGGATGTCTTCCTGTTGGGACACGAACAACTGCAGGTCACGGCCCTGGAGATGCTGGGCGAAGCTCGCGTCGCCGGATACCGGGAGCGCATCCACGCATGGGCCGATGTATTCCTTGGCGCGGGCTGGCCGTCCGGCACGCCGGAGTACCTGTTGCGCGGATACTTTCGCCTGCTCCAAGCAACCGGCGACACGAACCGGATGCTCGCCCACGCTCTCGACCCCGCCCGGCAGGACCGCGTGCTCGATCTGTCGGGTGGCGACGCCGCCGCTTTGACCGACATCGCCGCAGTCCAACGCGCACTCGGCACCGACGCCGAGCCGGACCTGATCACGATGGGCCGCCTGGCCGTTCACCGGGACCACTTACTGGCGCGCAACCGCAACATTCCGGCCGGCCTGCCGGCCGTCTGGGCATTGCTGGGCAAGGACAAGCGAGCCGAGTCACTGGCCGAGTCCATTCCCGTGCCCGAAGCGAAGACCTCCGCACTCCTCTCCATTGCCAGTGCGCTGGTCACTTCCGGCGAACCCGAGCGAGCCGGTGAGCTTCGTGACCGTGCAGAGGGAGTCGCAACGACGATTTCCGATCTCAACGCCCGGGCTCTCGCCGTGAGCTCGGTGGTCGAAGCGATGGTCGCGGCAGGTGATCTCGGGCGAGCCGAAACTCTCGCACGCTCGGTCACGGGTCACCGAAGCTTCACGCAAGGTCCAAGGACAGTGGTCGACGCACTGGTGCGGACCGGCGACGTCGAGCGGGCATACGAGATCGCGCGGTGCATCAGCAACTCCGGAGGTCAAGCACAAGCACTGGCAGCCGTAGCTGAAGCTTGGGTCGAAGCCGGCCGGTTCGACCGTGCGGACGCCGCTGCCCTCTCTGCTGCCGAGCCCGGCGCACAAGGCTACGTGCTGGCGTCGATGGCCAAGAAGACGGCCACTTCACCCGGGCGTGATCGGACACGTCGGCTGCTGGAGCGTGCGGAGACCGCCGCACGGGCAGCCCTCCCCTTCGAGCGCGTCCACGCGCTGACGCGCGTTGCCCATGCTCTGTCGGTGGCTGGCTCGCCCGAGCGAGCGCACGACGTCCTCGACCGCGCCGAATGGGTCGCGTGCTCGGCACCGCTCATGGAGCAAGTGCAACTGTTGCTCGCCGTGCTCCAAACATGGCTCGAACTCGGCGACGTCGAGCAAGCGGAGCGGATCGCCTGTGTCATGGCCGCGCCCAACTCCGAAGCGCGAGCGCTCGCGGCCTCGGTAAGGAAGGAACAAATTCACAAAATCGAGACCCCTGGGAGGATCTCGATCTCCGTGACCGACCTCTTCGGTCACATCGAAGCGCTCGAATTGGTCGCCGATGCCCACGTCAAGGCGGGTGAGGCCGAACGCGCCGAGACGTTCGCCCGCTCCGTATCAGATTTCTTCGGACAGCAACGAGCCCTCGTCGCGACGGTGAACGCACTGGCCGCTCGCGGAGCACTCGAGCGGGCCGAAACGCTCCTGCGATCGGTAGCCTTCATCCCGGGGCGGACTTCCGCGCTGGAGTCGGTTGCCGATGGCATGGCGCGGTCGGGAAAGATCGACCGCGCGAGGGAAATCGCCCGATCGGCCGGTGACCCTCGCGATCAAGCGCAGGTGCTGGTGTCGATCGCCAAGGCCATCGCACTGACGGGCGACCACCGACAGGCCCGCGAAGTCCTTGAACGCAGTGCGGAACTCGCTCGCTCCGTGACCGACTTCGATCGGCAGGCCGAGGAACTGGTGTCCGTCGCGAAGCAGCTGATCTCGGTCCGTATGGAAGCACAAGCCGCAGCGGCTCTCCAACAAGCGGAGTCGGTCGCCCCCCTCATCACTGAACCGGCTGCACAGGAGCAGGTGCTCGTACCGATGGTCGGCGCTCTCCTCGAATTGGGCGAGCACGACCGCGCCGAGGCGGTGGCGCTGTTCGTCAAAGAACCTCACAGTGGCTTGCAGGCGCTGCGGCTGGTGGCCATCGCCCGGGCCGAGGCCGGCGACTTGGCGGGCGCGGAAAAGCTGGCTTTGTCCGTAGGTGATCCCGGGATGCACGTCCTGGTATTGGCTTCCTTCGGGGAGAGCGCCGCGACAGGCGGCGAACGTGTGCAGGCAGCCGACGCCCTCGGCCGTGCCGAGACGGTCGCGCGCTCCGCAAGCGACCCGATGGAGCACGATCTCCAGCTGGCGCAGGTCGTCTCAAGCTGGGCGGCCATCGGTGAGTTCGACCATGCCCAAGCCCTGCTGAACTCGATGTCCGACGACCACGGCCGGATCGAGCAGGCCGCACGGCTGGTCGAAGCCATGGCGAAGGCGGGCGCTTCCGCGCATGCCGAGACGATGGCGCGCTCGATTCCGGACCCGTTCTGGCGAGCCTGGGCACTGACGTCGGTTGCCGCAGAGGCGACAGCTGGGAGAATGGCAGTGCTCGACGAGGCTGTCATCGAAATTGCGGGACTCAAACTTTCCGACATCGACCCCTTCAGCCAGGACGATCTCCTGACCGTCTTGGCGAAGGCCGTGGTCGCCGGAGACGCAGTCGAACTTGTCGACATCTTCCTGCGCACCCTTTATGATGCCAAAACAGAAGTGCAGCTGATGACGCTGGTCGCCGAGGAGTTGGCAAGAGCCGGTGCCAGGGAGCAGGCAGGTGAGTTCCTCGCACGAGCCCACTCGAGAGCCAGCTCGATCGTACACGAACACGACTTGATCAGAGCGCAAAGAGCGCTGGCCAGAACGCTGATCAGCGTCGGCGACCTCGATCAGGCCGAAGCGCTCGCCCGGTCGATGCCAGAGGATCTCCGGCAGGCAGAGACGCTGTCCTCGATCGCGCGGGCATGGGCAGCGGCCAACGAACTTGAACGCGCGGAGGAGATCGCCCGATCCATCGACTCGCGGAGGATCCGCGCGGAAGCTTTGCTTGCGGTGAGCCGACACTGCCCAGGCCCCCGGAAGGCGCTCGCCGTCGCTGACTGCTTGGTCTTCGCAGACTGGTACTACTCGGCCCCGGCACTCATCGAGCACGCCCCGGAATCTTTGGACGTGATCCTCGCCGAGCTGGCGATCGTCCGCAGGGGTGGACCCGAGTTCGTGTGATCAGCGCAAGACATGGCCGGCCGTGGTCGGCCGGGACAGCATCGCACTCGGCGGGAACCCATTTGCATGCAGCGCCAACAACGTCGAGTGCTCATCAGCACGGCCGCCGTTTCGTTGTGCTGCCGGACACGCTGGCAGAAGCGGCGAGAGCGGCACCCCCGCGCGGTAAGCGTCGACTGGCGTTCGTGCACGACGGTCTTGTGCACTCCGCTCCACGCAGCCTGCGATATGCGCGACGAACCGAGTGCCGGCCCAACGTCCAACGGACGAAATGATACGCGGACAGATCTACATGACTGGAGCCGCGACGACCTACTCTCTCTTCCTTATCAACGGCCTCGTACGCTCGATCAAGGCGCTGGACACGCTGGCTCGTCGTCTGCAGTTAAGCCCTCGCGTGCTCAGACGATGTCGAGCCTCGGCGCGGCTGATGCAGCTTCGGCCGCGTCGACGATGGCGTGTGCGTCGGCCGCGTTGGCCACGCGGACAGACATCGCCGGGACCGCACGTTTCGTCGGCTTGGTCGTGTAAACGGACAGGTACTTGGTGGACCGGTTGTAGATCGCCGCCTTGGCCTGGTTCCAGTCGACCTCCAGCATCTGCTTGCGCACGATGCCGACGAAGAGGAACAACAGCCTCCTGCTGGTGCACGCCAGGACGCCGAAGCCCTCGCCTTGCGCACCGGTCAGCGCCAGCACGCGCTCTTCCGGACCGAGGTAGTCACCGAGGAGGTTGACTTCCTTCATGGATCCGACGAGCAGGCCGCTCACCCGGGCGACCGCCTCGGCGACGTCCGGCCGAAGAGTCGGCGTCCGCTGCTGCGCGGGCTCGGCCGGTGGCGGAACCGGGGCCGCAACCCGGCGTTCGGCAGTGTGGAAGGTCCAGCGGCGACCGTCCCAATAGCGGATGAGGGCGTCATCCAGCGGGTCCGGCAGCCATCCGGGTGGACGAACCGGCGCGATCGGAGGCTGGTTCATGCGTCACGCACGCCGTCATCGGAAAGATCGCCGTCAGCCTGAAGCGCCACTCCGGCGAGTGCGGGTGCTTCGTTCGTGATCGCTCCGCGGCCTCGGCTGGACTCCGAGGCTCGCCATTCAACAGCCTCTGCTGCGTCGACGTACTCGAGAACGTGTGCTCCGTCGATGGCCAGCAGGTGTTCTTTTACTTCCGCCGGCGTGGCGTAGAAGAACTCGCGCCGGTGGTTGACCAGGTTGACCCGCTTGGCACTGAGCCGCTGGTGGAGGGCGGTTTCCAACGTTACGGCGTCGTGGGAGAAGACCAAGGCGTGCACGTCGAAGCGGAACGGCACTGACGCGTCACCCAGCTCACGGACCCGGTCCAGTGGGACTTCCCGACGCGTCATCCCGATCTTGACCACCCCTGGGCCGAACGCACCGACGTTGGAGATCACGTACACATGCCCGACCCGGATGTTGGCGGCCTTCAACTCGACGCCGGCGATAGCCTCGTCGATGGCGGTGAGCCGTTCCCGGGCCTGGCTGGCCCCCTCGACGTCGCCGTTCGCCTCGAGCTTGGCGATCGCGGTGCTGTAGTGAGCCCGCTCCTTGGCCAGCCTCGACCGTTCGCGTTCGATCTCCTTCATGACCTTGGCTTCTTCGCGGAGACGTTCGCGCTCGGCGCGTGCTTGCTCCCGCTCTTCCTCGACCTTGACCAGGTAGTCGGAAGTCAGGTCGATCTCGCGGAGCCGGAGCCGGTGGTAGCTGTCGGAGACGGCGATCCGCATCAGGAACCCCAGCCGGCCGATCGTGTCCCGCGTCGTCGTCAGACGCTTCTTGACCGCTTCGCGGGTGTGCGGCTTGACCACGCGGACAGCGTTGTCGGCTTCGGCGTTGTACGCGCGCAACATCAACTTCGCCATGTCGCGTCCGAGCTTCTGCCCCTCCTTGACCGAGCCGTTGACCGCCCAATCGACCTGGCAGGTGACCGCGCTGCCCCTCGCCTCGAGCTTGATCTGCTCGCGCAGCTTCTTCAGCTCGTCCTTGTAGGCGACCGCGTCGTCCAGCGGGTGGACATACTCGTAGACACCGACCTCCTGCAGGAGCGCCAGCTCTCGGGTCTCGACCAGCCGCGACTGCCACCTCCCGGCCTCAGCCTTCAACTGCTCGACTGACGCGCCCAGCGCCCCGGCTTCCTGCTTCGACCTGTCGACAGTCGTCCGCAGCCGCCGAAGGTCCGCTTCCAGACCCGCGGCGTCAGGACCGCGCAACTGGTGGACCCACCCTCGCAACTCCGCGATCGTCGCGTGTGCCGCGCTCAGCTGCTGTTGCAACGCGACGAGGTCCGTGTTCTCCCGGCCACCGAACAGAGCCACCCTGAGCCTTCCGCCGCATCCACTCCCCACGCCGACGTCTCACCGACGCCGTGACCTGAGATCGTCGCGCCGACCGGTCCTGTTACCGACCTTGGATTCAGGCGAAGACCTCGGCGGACAGGTCGGCGGTCCCGAGCGCGCGGACCAAGCGGTACATCAAGCGGCGGGTCACGGCTCCGGGACGTTCGCGGCACTCGGCCGTACTGGCCGTCGTCGCGTTCAGGTAGTCGTCCGCGCTGTACCTCAGCACATCCTCCGGACTGTGTCCCCACGTGTGGTCGACCCGCGTCGAAACCACCTTCAAGAGGTTCGTCATGCCTACCGCGAGCTGCCACTGACCTTGGTATCCGTAAGCCGTGCCGAGCCCGCCGGCCAGCTCGACCAGTCCCCTGACGACCGAGATCGCGTCATCATCGTCCAGGAACTCTTGCACGGTGTCTTTCGCGACAACCCGCTCGAAAGACAGTTTCGAAACGAACAAGGTCAGCGCGCCGTCGTCCGCGATCTCGAGGTCGCACATCGTTCTGACCTCGTCGGAGTCGAGCCACAAGCTCCTCGAGTTGAGGCCGTACGTGTGCCATCCGCGACCGACGGCCCGCGGCTCGTTCTCGCTCAGGATCTGCCAGTACTTGTACCCAGGACCACCCGTGCGAGCACGCACAAGCTCGTCGATCTGCCGGCCCATCAAGTGCTCGGTCAACAGGTCAGGTGGTGCAGCCAGCGGCCGCACGACCGCATACAGCCTCGACTCGACTTCCCGGTTCGGCGGGACGGGATCTCTGGCTATCTCCGCGTCGATCAGGTCCCGTGCCACCACCTGGCGTGTCGACCGCAGGCCGAACAGCCGGACGACCTCGGCGTCGCCGAGACGGTGCTTGGTCGTGTCCCCGCGCCCGTGGTAGCGCCCGTCGACCATGTGCGGCGCCAGCGGGCTGGGCGGCACTTCGACCAGCAGCACACCGCTGCCCGCACTGGCCGGGTCCTCGATCGGGTGACACTGGACGAACAACGGCGGATCGCACCTCGACCTGACGATCTGGTCGACCTGTTCCGGCAGCCCACTGAGCGGAACCGGGGCCACCGAGAAAGTGCCGTTCGCCTTGTTCTCGGCGACGCCGATCACCAACAGGCCTCCGTCGTTGGCAAACGATGCGGCGTCGCGCGCGAACTCCTTCTTTTCGCCGTCGGAGCTACCAACCTGCAGCTTGACGTCGATCCAGTGCCGCTCGCGCACCGTGCCGTCCGCCAGAGCCCGGCGGACGTCGTCGAGCGTGGAAGGGTGCCACCGGGGTACGACCGGTCCGAGGTAGAAGTGCGGTGCCGGAGAGGTCATCTCGCCATTTTCGCAGTTCGTCGGCGCTGCGACGCCGCCTTTGCCGGCTCCACGGGTGTTTCCGCCGGCAGTCGAGCACCTCGAGCACCTCGGTCAGCGATCAACCACGCGCGCAACTCGGCGTGCCGGAACTCGACCCCGACACCCGACAGCCGGACCAGTCCGGCTTCGTACGCCCAATCCAGTAGCTGCGCCGGTCGGGCCGGCAACCGGTTGCGCCACCTGCCCACGACGATCGCCGCGACGTACCGGAACCAAGTCGGGCGAGCGAGCACCAACGCAGCGAGCAGTCCCACCGGCAGCGCCGGCTTGCCGATCAGAGAGGCCAGCACGCCGAACCCGATTCCGCAGATGCTTGCTGCGATCACGTCGAAGCCCAAGCTGAGGCGGACCACCTGCGGCGACAACACCACCGCGACCATGCCGGCCAATGCGGCACTCCCGAGGAGGCACCTCGGCACCGCCCCGGTGAGCAGGAGCCCGCGCCCCATCCGTGTCTGCAGCTGGTGGAGACTCAACGTCGACACCAATACCGGCATGCCCATGCACATGAGCGCCGTAGCGTTCACCATCAACAGGCCGAAAACAGCCAAGACCACCGCCATACCGCCCGGGACGTCGCCGGTCAGCAGCGACGGGTCCTGGACGAACAACGCGACTGCACCGAGTCCCCAGCCGAGGACCGCCTGACCAGCCCACCGATCACCCGCGGCAGTATTCGCCCCGCCGCCGGCCACACGGCGGGCAACGTGATATCGGCGGTGTCCGCCGTGAGCTTTTCACTTGAAAGAGTCATGCGGTGCAGCCATCGCTCTACGTCACCAGGCCGCCAGCCGCGCGCCACAGGGTCAACCTGCCGAATTAATATTAGAATGAATAATGATCTACGATTTCAGCGACTGAGCGCGGAATTCGGTCAGCGCTGAGCAGCGACGCGAAAGCGACGTCCGAAGGATGTGCCTGCGGCGCCACACCACAAAACGACCTGACGAACGCGCCCGGCTTGCCACCCGAGCGCGTTCGGATTCGGCCTCAGCTCCGAAGACCGGCCGTCTCCGCGGTCCCGCCACCACCCGGGAGCGCGGAGCAGCCGACCAGCAACGCGAGCAAACCGGTGATCTCGGTCACCGACTGTCGTCGCTTCGTGAAAACTGACCCCCAGGAGTCTTCCGAAAGTTGACCCCCTCTGAGGTAGGAGGGTGCTGAACGTGGAGGACTGGGCGGAGA